>NZ_DASWPB010000115.1:0-23798 GCF_036404185.1 Lacisediminihabitans sp.
CGCCGCTCGGCGTGTGTGCCCCTTCACCTGGGAGTGTTCCATTGGACCTCGTGTGGATTCTGGGCGTGATCGCCCTCGGCGCCGTTGTGGCGCTGGTCGCCAAGGGGGTGGAGAAGCTGTGATCGTCTTTGACCTGATCGCGGTTGTCCTCGCCGCCGCCTCGCTCGCGTACCTCGTGTACGCCCTGCTGAAGCCGGAGAAATTCTAGTGACGACCTGGCTCTTCATCGCAGCACTCGCCACGCTGGCGCTGCTGCTCGCGCTCTGCTACCGGCCCCTCGGCGATTACATGGCGCACACGTTCACCTCGCGCAAGGACCTGCGCGTCGAACGCGGCGTCTACCGGCTCGTCGGCGTCGACTCGGCCTCCGAGCAGAGCTGGCCGGCTTATATGCGCAGCATGCTCGCCTTCTCGGTCGTCGGCATCCTCGTCGTCTACCTGCTGCAGCGCATCCAGCACTGGCTGCCCTACTCGCTCGGCCTGCCGAACGTGCCGGAGGGGCTCAGCTTCAACACGGCGATCTCCTTCGTGACGAACACGAACTGGCAGTCGTACTCTCCGGAACTCACCCTCGGCTACACGGTTCAGTTCGCCGGCCTGGCCGTCCAGAACTTCATCTCCGCGGCCGTCGGCATCGCCGTCGCGATCGCGCTCGTGCGCGGTTTCGCGCTGCGCCGCATGGGCACGATCGGCAATTTCTGGGTCGACACGACCCGCGCAATCGTGCGGATCTTGCTGCCGTTCTCGATCGTCGCCGCGGTCGTTCTGATCGCGGGAGGGGTCATCCAGAACTTCAACCCGGTCGAGGCCGTTCACACCCTCACGGGGGCGGGGCAGAACCTGCCGGGCGGCCCTGTCGCCTCGCAGGAGGCCATCAAAGAGCTCGGCACGAATGGCGGCGGATTCTTCAACGCGAACTCGGCGCATCCGTTCGAGAACCCGACCGCGTGGACCAGCATGTTCGAGGTCTTCCTGCTGCTGCTGATCCCGTTCACGTTGCCGCGTACCTTCGGGAAGATGGTCGGCGACCATCGCCAGGGTTACGCGATCCTCGCCACCATGAGCACTCTGTTCGTCGCATCCCTCGTCGCCCTCACCGTGTTCGAATACCAGGGAGGCGGTGCGGCGACCCAGGCCGCCGGCGGTGCGATGGAGGGTAAGGAGGACCGCTTCGGCATCCTCGGCTCCGCCCTGTTCGGGACATCCAGCACCCTGACCTCAACCGGTGCGGTGAACTCGATGCACGACAGCTTCACCCCGCTGGGCGGCATGATGACGATGGTCAACATGATGCTCGGCGAGGTCGCCCCCGGCGGCGTCGGAGCAGGTCTCTACGGCATCCTCATCATGGCCGTCGTCGCTGTGTTCCTCGCGGGTCTCATGGCCGGACGCACCCCCGAGTATCTCGGCAAGAAGATCGGCGGTCGCGAGATCAAGCTCGCGAGCCTCTACTTCCTCACCACGCCGACCCTCGTACTGGCAGGCACCGCGCTCAGTTTCGCGATTCCCGGCGTCGTGAACTCCGTGGAGAAGACGACGATCTGGAACCCGGGCCAGCACGGCTTCTCCGAGGTGTTGTACATGTTCACCTCCGCGGCGAACAACAACGGATCTGCCTTCGCCGGCGTGACGGCGAACACGCCCTGGCTGAACGCATCCCTTGGAGCGGTCATGTTCCTCGGCCGTTTCCTGCCGATCGTGTTCATCCTCGCTCTCGCCGGCTCACTCGCCGCACAAGACAAGGTTCCCGCCACCACGGGCACGCTGCCGACGCATCGACCCCAGTTCGTCGGCCTGCTCATCGGCACGATCCTGCTCGTGTCGGCACTCACCTACTTCCCCGTCGTCGCTCTCGGACCGCTCGCAGAAGGACTGCACTAATGACCACCATCACCGACACCCCCGAGACGATGCAGCCGCATCGTGCTCCGAAGGGCGCCTTCAACGCCCGGCAGCTGTGGACCAGCATGCCGGAGGCGCTGCGCAAGCTGAGCCCGCGCGAAATGTGGCACAACCCCGTCATGTTCATCGTCGAGGTCGGCGCCGCGCTCACCACCGTGCTCGCCGTCGCCTCGCCGTTCCTCGGCCACCAGACCGGAGGCGGCACGACCGCCACGACCGCATTCACCTGGTGGATCACCATCTGGCTGTGGCTCACCGTCCTGTTCGCCACCCTCGCCGAGGCCGTCGCCGAGGGACGCGGCAAGGCGCAGGCGGCGACGCTGCGCAAGTCCCGCACCACGACGCTGGCCCGCCGGGTGAGGGGCTACCAGGAAGCTGCCGACCCGTCCGCGCTGCACGCGGCCACCGACGACGTGCCATCCGGCGACCTGCGATTGAACGATGTCGTCGTTGTCGAGGCCGGCCAGCTGATCCCCGGCGACGGCGACATCGTCTGGGGCATCGCCTCCGTCGACGAGTCGGCCATCACCGGTGAGTCGGCCCCCGTGGTGCGCGAGTCCGGTGGTGACCGGTCAGCGGTCACCGGCGGCACCCGGGTGCTCTCCGACCGCATCGTCGTGAAGATCACGTCGAAGCCCGGCCACACCTTCGTCGATCGCATGATCGCCCTGGTGGAGGGCGCGTCCAGGCAGAAGACACCGAACGAGATCGCGTTGAACATCCTGCTGGCGAGCCTGACGATCATCTTCGTCGTCGTGGTGCTCGCCCTCGGCCCGACGGCCGGGTTCGCGAACGCCGCGCCGTCCGTCACCGTGCTCGTGGCGTTGCTCGTCTGCCTGATCCCGACCACGATCGGCGCCCTGCTGTCCGCGATCGGCATCGCGGGCATGGACCGGCTCGTGCAGCACAACGTGCTCGCGATGTCTGGCCGCGCCGTGGAGGCCGCGGGCGACGTCAACACGCTGCTGCTCGACAAGACGGGGACGATCACCTACGGCAACCGGCAGGCGGCCGAGTTCCGCACGATCGGTGGGGTCGTCGGCGCGCGCCTCGTCGAGACGGCCGCCCTCGCATCGCTGAGTGACCCGACGCCGGAGGGCTCCTCGGTCGTGACGCTTGCGGAGCAGTCCGGCTATCGCAGGCCCCGCGACATCGAGGGCACCATCGTTCCGTTCACCGCGCAGACCCGGATGAGCGGCCTCGACCTCCCGGACGGCTCGCAGGTGCGCAAGGGCGCGCCGAGCGCCGTACGGGCATGGGTCACCGAGAACGGAGCGCTGCCCGCCCAGGTCGAGCGCGAACTGGACGACCAGGTGAAGGAGATCGGGCAGGCCGGCGGAACCCCGCTGGCCGTCGCGATCAAGGAGGTCACCGGCGACGTTCATCTGCTTGGCGTCATCTACCTCAAGGACGTTGTCAAGACCGGCCTGGCGGAGCGGTTCGCGGACATGCGCCGGATGGGCATCCGCACCGTCATGATCACCGGCGACAACCCGCTGACCGCCGCGGCGATCGCGAAAGAGGCGGGCGTCGACGACTTCCTCGCCGAGGCCACCCCGGAGGACAAGCTGGCGCTCATCCGCCGGGAGCAGGAGGGCGGCAAGCTCATCGCCATGACCGGCGACGGCACCAACGACGCCCCGGCGCTCGCGCAGGCCGACGTCGGCGTGGCGATGAACACCGGCACGTCGGCCGCGAAGGAGGCCGGCAACATGGTCGACCTGGACTCCGATCCGACCAAGCTGATCGACATCGTCACGATCGGCAAGCAGCTGCTCATCACCCGTGGGGCGCTGACCACCTTCTCGATCGCCAACGACGTCGCCAAGTACTTCGCGATCATCCCGGCCATGTTCGTCGGAGTGTTCCCCGGACTGCAGGCGCTCAACATCATGGGGCTGCACTCGCCGGACTCGGCGATTCTGTCCGCGGTGATCTTCAACGCGCTCATCATCGTGATCCTGATCCCGCTCGCCCTGCGGGGCGTCCGCTATCGCCCGTCGTCCGCCTCGAGCCTGCTCGGTCGCAACCTGCTGGTCTACGGCATCGGCGGCATCATCGCCCCCTTCATCGGCATCAAGCTGATCGACCTGCTGGTCAGCCTGATCCCCGGATTCTGATCACCCAGACAAGAGAGAAGAAGACATCATGCCGAATGGCACTCGCGCCACCGCGCGTCAATACTGGGTGGCGATCCGCGCGATACTCGTGCTGACCGCGGGCCTTGGGATCGTGTATCCGCTGGTGATGACCGGGATCGGTCAGCTGTTCCTGCACGACAAGGCCAACGGGTCCGCCGTCTCCCTCGACGGGAAGGTCGTCGGGTCGAGCCTGATCGGACAGTCCTTCACGGACAAGAAGGGCAATCCACTGCCGCAGTGGTTCCAGTCGCGTCCCTCCGCGGCGACCAACAATGCCGCCAACGGCTACGACGCGAACGGCTCCAGCGGCTCCAACTACGGACCGAACAACCCGGACCTGATCAAGGCCATCGGGGACAGGCACAAGGTGATCGAGGACACCTACGGGGTCACGGTGGAGCAGATCCCGGCCGACGCCGTCACGGCCTCCGGTTCGGGACTCGACCCGGACATCTCCCCGGCATACGCTCAGCTGCAGGTCAAGACCGTCGCGACCACCCGGGGCATCAGCGAGGCGTCCGTGCAGAAGCTCGTCGACCAGAACACCCACGGCCGTCAGCTCGGCTACCTCGGGGACCCGGTGGTCAATGTGGTCCAGTTGAACCTGGACTTGGCCAGACTGGACCCTGACGGAAACCACCAGTAGATCGAGAGGCCGGCGTCATGGGCACAGGCAAACTTCGGGTGCTCCTCGGAGCCGCGCCGGGTGTGGGGAAGACCTACACCATGCTCGAAGAGGGCCGACGCCTGAAAGACGAGGGCAAGGACGTGGTCGTCGCGGTCGTGGAAACCCACGATCGCGCGGCCACGTCCGCGATGGTCGAGGGCCTCGAGATCATCCCGCGACGGTCGATCGAGCACCGTGGGGTCGAATTGGCCGAAATGGACCTCTCCGCCGTTCTGGACCGGCATCCGGACATCGCGCTGGTCGACGAGCTCGCGCACACCAACGCCCCGGGCTCCACGCACGAGAAACGATGGCAGGACGTCCGGGACCTCCTGGATGCCGGCATCACCGTCTTCACCACCGTCAACATCCAGCACATCGAGTCCCTGAACGACGTCGTCGAGCAGATCACCGGCATCACTCAACGCGAGACGATCCCCGATTCCGTGCTGCGCGCGGCGGATCAGATCGAGGTCGTCGACCTCGCCCCCCAGGCCCTGCGGGATCGGCTGTCCGGCGGTCTCGTCTACCCGGCCGCGCGGATCGATGCCGCCCTGTCGAACTACTTCCGGCTCGGCAACCTCACGGCCCTTCGCGAGCTCGCCCTTCTCTGGCTCGCCGACGAGGTCGACAGCGCGCTCCAGAAGTATCGGGCGGAGCACGGCATCGACAGCAAATGGGAGGCCAGGGAGCGCGTCGTCGTCGCTCTCACCGGCGGGCCGGAGGGGGAGGCGCTCATCCGCCGAGGCGCCCGTATCGCCGCCCGGTCCGCCGGCGGCGAGATCCTCGCGGTCCACGTCTCCGGACAGGAGGGCCTGCGCGAGCCCCATCCGGGAGCGCTCGCCGCCCAACGGACCCTCGTCGAGAAACTCGGCGGAAGCTATCACCAGATCGTCGGCGACGACATCCCGCAGACCCTCGTCGACTTCGCCCGCGCGAGCAATGCCACCCAGCTGGTGATCGGCGTCTCGCGGCGCAGCCGCCTGTTCGCGCTGCTCACCGGTCAGGGCGTCGGCCAGACCGTCATCCGCGAGTCCGGCGACATCGATGTGCACATCGTCACCCACCAGGCCGCGGGGACCCACCAGCTCGTCCTTCCGCGAGCCCGCGGTGCCCTGAGTGCGAAGCGCCTGATCACGGGATTCGCGCTCGCGATCGTGCTCGGTCCGGCGCTGACCGGCGCGCTGTGGTACTTCCGCAGGCCGGAGGCGCTGGCCAGCGACACGCTCGCCTTCCAACTGCTCGTCGTCGTCGTCGCCCTGACCGGCGGCATCTGGCCCGCGCTCTTCGCCGCCGTTCTCTCCGGGCTCACCCTCGACTTCTTCTTCGTCGAGCCCTACTACACCATCACCATCACCGATCCACTGCACCTGCTCGCCCTGCTGCTGTACGTCATCGGCGCCGCCCTGGTCAGCTTCGTGGTCGACCAGGCCGCCCGTCGAACGCGGGCCGCCCGTCGTTCGGCCGCCGAGTCGGAGGTGCTCGCCACCGTGTCCGGCAGCGTCATCCGCGGCCGAGACGCCATCGCCGCCCTCGTCTTCCGCACTCGGGAGGCATTCGGTCTCAGCGCGGTCAGCCTGCGGGACACCAACGGCACCCTCCTCTACCAGGAGGGACAGCCGGAGGAGAACGAGCAGGCGACGGTGCAGCCGGTCGGCGATCGCGGTTTCCTGGAGCTCTATGGGCCGGAGCTGCCGGCCTCCAACCGCCGGATCCTGACCGTCATCGCGACCCAGTTGCAGGCCGCGCTCGAACACCGCGACCTGACCGACACCGCCGAGCAGCTCAAACCCCTTGCCGAGACCGATCGTG
This sequence comes from Lacisediminihabitans sp., assembly GCF_036404185.1. GTDB lineage: Bacteria > Actinomycetota > Actinomycetes > Actinomycetales > Microbacteriaceae > Lacisediminihabitans. The sequence goes on from NZ_DASWPB010000115.1 coordinate 6,523, forward strand.
TGCGCACCGCACTGCTGGCCGCGCTCGGCCACGACCTGCGCCGTCCGCTGGCTGCGGCGACGGCGGCCGTCACCAGCCTCCGCTCACCCGAGATCACGCTGGGCGACCACGACCGCGACGAGCTCTTGGAGACCGCTCAGGCCAGCCTGGAGAACCTCAACACCCTCGTGACCAATCTGCTGGACGTCAGCCGGGTCCAGGCGGGGGTGCTCGCTGTGAACCTGGTCGAGGTCGAGGTCGAGGATGTCCTTCCCTCCGCGCTGGAGGAGCTCGGCATCGCGCCCGGCCAGGTGGTCCTGGACATCCACGATCCGGTGCCGCCCGTGCGCGCGGATCCCGTCCTGCTCCAGCGGGTGCTGGTGAACCTGCTCGCGAACGCCCTGCGCTTCACCACGGCACCCCCGGTGCTGAGCGTCAGCAGTTTCGACAACCACGTGGAGATCCGGGTCGTCGACACCGGCCCGGGTGTGCCAGACGACCGCAAGGACAGCATCTTCGAGCCCTTCCAGCGCGAGGGCGACACCGACAACACCACCGGCATCGGACTGGGGCTCGCCCTCTCCCGCGGCTTCGTCGAGGGCATGTCCGGGACCCTGGCGGCCGACGACACCCCCGGTGGCGGCCTCACCATGGTCGTCTCCCTGCCCATCGTCGACGGCACGGAGGATGCATGAAGCTCGTCATCGCCGACGACGACAAGCAGATCCTCGGCGCGCTACGCATCATCCTGTCGGCCCACGGGTACGAGGTCGTCCTGGCCCGCACCGGCAAGGAGGCCCTCGATCTCGTCATCGCCGAGCATCCTGACCTCGTCCTCCTGGACCTCGGCATGCCAGAGCTCGACGGACTGGCCGTCATCCAGGCCATCCGCGGCTGGTCCACCGTCCCGATCCTCGTGGTCTCCGGGCGGGCAGACTCCGCCGAAAAGGTCCAGGCCCTCGACCTCGGAGCGGACGACTACGTGACCAAGCCGTTCGCCACCGACGAGCTCCTGGCCAGAGTCCGCGCCCTGACGCGTCGGCAGGGCGGCCAGGGGGACAGCCCCGTCGTCCGCTTCGCGGACATCACCGTCGACCTGGGCAATCGCCGCGTCGTCCGCGGCACGGGTCCCGACGCGATCGTGATCCGGCTTACGCCCACGGAATGGCAGATGCTCGAGATCCTCGTCCGAAACCCCGACAGGCTCATCCCGCGCGAGACGCTGTTGACCGAGATCTGGGGGCCGAACCACACCGCGGACACGGGTTACCTTCGGCTCTACCTTTCCCAACTGCGGAAGAAGCTCGAGCCCGAGCCCTCCAGACCGCGGTATCTGCTCACGGAGGCCGGGATGGGATACCGGTTCGCCCCCGAGCGTTAGGACGCCGTTAGGGTTTTCGCGCTATCCGTTATGGTTTCGTCAGCAAGCCGTTTCGGCGTGTTTGCGCGTCACAGGCTGGCTCCATGCACAACAGCACCCTCCCCCCGTCGGTCCGCGTGGAGCGGCTTCTGGTCCACTGGACGCGGGTCGCTCTCGACGGCGAGCATTCGTGGGGCGACCTGCAGGTCGGGCCCGTCGATCGAAGCGGAAGCGTCATGCGCTACCGGCTGACGGTGTATCCGCCCGGGATCACCGTCGTCGAGCGTCGAGCGCTGGTCTTCCGGCGGCGCTGGCCCGGTGTCGGCCTGGTTCTCGGCCTTGTCGTCGCCATCGGACTGAACGTGGCCATCAACGGATGGCTGGCTCTGGCGGTCGCCGCCGCCCTCTTCGTCGTCATCCTCCTCGTCAGCAGGAGCGCCACCGCCGGCATCCGTCCTCGGGTGCTCCGCCTGCGGGCCACCGTCGTCGCGACGACGGGGCACCGCGAGGTGCTCGGCGAATTGGCGCCCCTGACCCGCGCCGCGGCCGCGCTGCTCGAGCTCGACGACCGGGCGGACCACGGACTCCTGACGCCCGTCGAGCACGAGCACCTGTGGGGAGAGGTCTACACCGGACTCAGCCAGACGATCTACGAGCGGAGGTCGGTGCGCTGAGCGCTCAGCTGCGCCGGCGGACATCGGCGGATGCTCACCCGATCAGTCCACGAGATCCTTCGATCGGGGGCCCGCCGGCCTCCAGCCGCAGCAGTGCGCTCTTGGCCGCGAGGCCGCCGATGTATCCGCCGAGCGTCCCATCGGTGCGGAGCACCCGGTGGCAGGGAACGACGATCGGCAGCGGGTTGGTGGCGCAGGCGCTCCCGACCGCGCGGACGGCCTTCGGGTTGCCGACGAGCTCGGCGACCCGCTTATAGCTCTCCGTCGCGCCATAGGGGATCCGCGGCAGGTGGGCCTGCACGATTCGGCGGAAGCCGTTGGAGAGGGACAGATCGAGGTCGAGGTCGAAGCCCGTGCGCGTGCGGCCGAAGTATTCGTCGATCTCGAAGGCGGCGGCATCCAGTCGCCCGGGCGATCGCAGGATGCGCGGACTCACGATCGTGCCGAGCCTGTCGAGCACCCGGTCGAGGTCTTCGTTCTCGTAGGCGACCCGGAGGAGCCCCCTCTCCGTCGCGGCCAGCAGCAGCGTCCCGACCGGGCTGTCGATGGTCGTGTAGGCGATGTCGAGGACGTCGGCCCGCTCTGCCGACTCCTCGAGTCTGCGGTGCAGTCGCTCCATCGTCTCCGCCGTCGGCAGAGCGGTCCCGGCGAGGAGATCGGAGACCTCCCGCTCGTCCTCTGTGTCGGTGGTCATCTGGCCCCTCCGTGTCGATCCGTGCCCGCGAACGTCTTTCGCAGGGTCTTCATCCCGTCGGATGCCGCCCGGCGCGCGGCATCCGTCGTTCCGCCGAGAATCGCGGCGATCTCCAGGTAGGGCAGTCCCGCCAGGTAGTGGTAGGCGACGGCCTGCCGCTGTCTGTCGGGCAGTGACCTGACGTGATCCCAGACCTCCCGATCGCTCGAGTCGGCGATCCCGAGCGACGAGGGCCGATCGGGCACCTCCTCCACGGGGATCGCGATCCGCTTCCTGACTCGGATGACGTCGATCGCCTTGCGGTGCGCGATCGTCACCAGCCAGGCCTCGACATTGGCGTCGTCGGGCAGGGACGGATACGCCGTCATCGCCGAGAGAAACGTCTCGGACCAGGCGTCGTCGGCCTCGTCGAAGCCCACGACCGCTCGGCAGACCCGCAGCACGGTCGGTCCGTGCTCGGCGACGATGTTCTCGAACGGTTTTTTCATATCCATCACACGGTAGACGCGCGGCGGGACCGTTATGTGAGATGCGAAAGCAAACGAGTCCGGTCGCGACGATACATCGCGGCGTGGTCCAGGAACTCCGGGCGGCCGGTTTCGGCCGCCCGCCGGTCGGTGAAGGTCGCGAGCTCCTCGAGGCGGGCACCGATCGCCGACAGGACCTGGGCGCGGGAGAAGGGGATGCCGTACGCACGCACCAGGCGGTCGAGGCGGTCGAAGCGCCGGTCGTCCGTCCAGGCATCCGGATCGGCGTCCTCCACGAAGGGGACCAGCCGATAGGCGAGATGGGCCAGGTCCCACAGGCGAGGTCCCGGCGACGCCGTGTCGAAATCGATCAGCCCGGTCACGTGACCGTCGGCGAACACGAGGTTGTAGGGGGCCGCGTCGTTGTGACAGACCACCTCGGCGGGCTCGTGTCGCGGTGCCGACCAGTCGAGCGGTTCCGCGACGAGGGGGACGCTCGCGTCGTGCACCCGGCGGAGCAGCCGCCCCGCCTCCTCGAGGATCGTGTCGGACCACAGCCAGTCGGGGAGCGGATAGTTGGCCACCCGGCCGGGAAGGAAACTCAGGATCTCCCGGCCACGATCGTCCAGGCCCAGGTGCTCCGGCACCTCGGCGATGCCGGCCAGGCGGAGCGTGGTGAGAAGCCGGTGCACGGCCGGAGTCCAGGGGCCGGCTGTGCGCCGAACGGTGTTGCCAACGCGCACGACCGTGCTCGAGTTGCCACCGGCCAGGGTTTCCTCGTCCATCCGTTCACCGTAAGGCCGCGCGGGCCGGGAGAACATTCACGGCCTTTATTCAGGCCTGTGTAACGCTGTAATCAGAGCCTATAGTGGAGGCATGCAAACGCTGCCGATCTCCAAGGTCAAGGACAAGCTCAACGAGTTCGTCGACGCCGTGTCGCTGACGCACGAGCAGGTGACGATTACCAAGAATGGATCGCCGGCGGCCGTTCTGATCGGAGCGGACGAGTGGGAGTCGTTGCAGGAAACCCTGTTCTGGCTCTCCCGACCGGGGATCCTCGATGACGTCGCTCGGGTGCGACAGGAGCTCGCAGACGGCACCACCTCGGGTGAGGAGCAGATCCGCGCCGAGTTCAACGTGCCGCGGCGGACGGCTCGTTGAGCACCGACCACGATCCCTATCGGATCGAATTCGCGGGCACAGCCCGGCGCGATCTGCACGGCATCCCTCCCCGTCTCGTTCCGGCGATCGTCGAGTTCGTTTATGGCGACCTCGCGCGCAACCCTCGCCGCGTCGGGAAGCCGCTGCAGCGGGAGCTCGAGGGGCTGTGGAGCGCCCGTCGAGGCCCCTATCGGATCATCTACGAGATCCTCGACGACCGCATGATCGTCATCGTGATCCACGTCGACCACCGCGCCGACATCTACCGCCTCGGCTAGATTCGGGGTTCGCGCGACCGAGGCGGAAAGTCGAGCAGGTCGTGAGCAAGCGTGATATCAGCGAAACGAGGGGCGATCGTTCATGGCGATCATGCGATCGTCGCGACGGCGGAGCAGCTCCAGGGCCGCCTCGGCCGGTGAGGCGGGTTCCGGCGTGTACATGAGGATGCGATGCCCGGAGTCGTCCGGGGGCGTCAGCACTTCGAAGCCGATCTCGATGGAGCCGAGCTCCGGATGCTGCATGTACTTGACACCCGACACACAGTTCTCGACGGGGTGTTTTGCCCACAGCCTCGCGAAATCAAGACTCTTGACCGTCAGCTCGCCGACCAGCGCTGTCAATTCCGGGTCCTCCGGACTCTTGCCTCCGAGGACTCGCAGCGACGACACGGCACGAACGGCTTCCTCCTGCCACCGCGAGTAGAGCTCCTTGGTGTGCTCGTCGAGGAACAGCATCCGGGTGAGGTTGGGGCGGTCCGGGATGCGGTTCGGGCTGTCGAAGTCGACGTGTCCGGCGATCAGACGGTGACCGAGTTCATTCCAGCCGAGAACCTCGCTCCGGCGGCCGATGATCACCGCGGGAGTCCCCGACATGGAGTTGATGAGCCGAAGCGTCCCCGGTCTGGCATGATCCGGTTTGGTCGGGGTCCGGCGCTTCGGTGATACGCCGGGCTTGGCCAGGTTGAACAGGTGGGCTCGCTCGTCTCGAGTGAGGTTCAACGCCCTCGCTATCGACGCGATGACCGCTTCTGAGGCGTTGGCGCTGAGGCCCTGCTCCAGCCGGGAATAGTAGGTGCTGGACACCCCGGCCAGCATCGCAAGCTCTTCCCTGCGCAATCCGGGCACTCGGCGAATGCCGTACTCCTGCAGGCCGACGTCCGCCGGCTGCAAGGAGGCTCGTCGCACGCGGAGGAAATCCCCCAGCTCGTTCGGACCGGTCATAGACCCATTGTGGCTCCCGCAGACCGTTCTGTCCCTGTCCCTGTCAGTGATAGTCAGCACGGGGTGTGGTTGTTTCCTTCCGCCTCGTCGAGTGTTGATCGGGTCCCCGCCCCCGGCGGCCGTATCGTCCTGGCTGCTCGTGTACGAAAGAGGTCCAGTGTGCCAATCGAACAGCAAGCAGACAATGGCACGATCATTCCGGCGACGACCGGCAGGAAGACGGCCGGGCATGAGGCGGCCATGACGGCCAGACAACGGGTCGCTCTCGTTGTCCTCCTGACCGCCAGCTTCACCCTCGCCGTCGACTTCTCCATCCTGAACGTCGCGTTGCCGACCATCGGCGCCGACGTCGGTTTCGGGATCGGGAACCTACAGTGGATCGCCACCGCCTTCGCCCTCTGCGCGGCCGGTTTCACACTTCTCATGGGCAGAGTGGCCGACATCGCCGGTCGCCGGCGCATGTTTCTTATCGGCATGGTCCTCCTTGGTGCCGGCTCGCTGGCCGGGGGCCTGTCGATCACACCTGCGATGCTCCTGATCGCCCGCGCTGCGCAGGGTTTCGCCACCGCGATCGTCGTGCCGGCCGCGCTCGCCCTCCTGATCGGAGCCTTCCCCGAGGGGCCGGCCCGAAGCAGAGCGCTCGGCCTGAACGGATCTCTCATGGCCGCCGGATTCACCACCGGTGCGATCCTCGGCGGTCTCCTGACCGACCTGCTTTCGTGGCGGTGGGCATTCTTCATCAACGTTCCAGTGGCGGTCGGCGTTCTCATCGTCGCTCCCATCGTTCTCACGGAGACCCGCGATCGAGTGAAGACCCGTTTGGACGTGCCCGGTGCGATAACGGTCACCCTCGGGCTTCTCGCCCTCGTCTTCGGACTCACCCATGCGGCCGAGACCTCGTGGGTCGATCCGGTGACGCTCGTCCCGCTGGCTGTCGCCATCGTCCTCATCCTCGGGTTCGTCGCCATCGAACGTCGCGCTCCCTACCCGCTGGTTCCTCTCAGGATTCTCCGGCGGTCCACCGTCGCCGTGGGCAACGTCGCCGGAGCCCTCGCCTTCGTGACCGAGACCTCGCTGGTTTTCCTCCTGACCCTGTATCTGCAGAAGGTTCTCGGCTACTCGCCGCTGGAGGCCGGTCTCTCCTTCGCTGTGCTCGGCCTCGGCACTGTCACGGGAGGTCTCCTCGGGCCGCGTATGATCGGTCGGTTCGGCACCAAGGCCGCGATTGTCGGCGGATTCCTCGTCCAGGCGATCGCGACGCTGTGTCTGACCCTGTTCACGACTTCTCCCCTGTCGATCATTCTCGTGCTCGTCGCCACGTTCGTCGGCGGGGTCGCCAATCTCGTCGTCATCGTCGGATTCATGATCACGGCAACCTCCGGCCTCCCCGCTCGGGAACAAGGTCTCGCCACCGGCCTGACCACGATGAGCCAGCAGGTCGGTATCACGATGGGCACTCCGATCATGAGCGCCGTTTTCACTGGGGTGGTCCTCGCCAGCGCCTCGTCGCGGACCGATGCCATTCTCGGTGGCGTCACGACCGCTGTCTGGGTCAACGGCGGGATCTGCGTTCTTGGTGCCGCGTTGGTCGCGATATTTCTGCGGATGCGCGCGAAGACGGAATGAGCCGAGGGCGGCGACGGGCTACCCCGAGGGGTTCTCCTTCGGGGTCCCATCGGGCTCGGTCGTCGTAACCGGGTCCTCACCCGGAATGCTCGACGGGTCCTCGGTGTGCGGATCGTCCGGCACGCCAAACGGCGGTCGTTCGGTGTCCGGATCGCTCATGGCGACGTCCTCTGCTCGTTCGTCTCTCGCGGCCTGATGACCGACCCGCCCCACGCTAAGCCGAACGCGGGCGGTGTCAATGGGATCGGCGCCCGGTCACCCCGGTCGGCGGGGTTAGCGTAGACGCTGGTGCGTGCGAGCCTCGTCCACCATCGATCGAAGGGACCTCCGTGGCGCCTCTCAAGACCCTGATTGTCGGTGCCGGAGCCGTCGGCGGCTACTTCGGCGGCCGGCTGGCCCAGGCGGGCAGGGACGTCTCGTTCCTGATCCGGCCGGGGCGCGCATCCGTCCTGGAGACTCATGGCCTCGTGGTGCGCACCCCGGGCGGCGATTTCAGCGTCCGGCCGCGTGTCGTCCTGAGCGGCGAGCTCGACGAGCCCTTCGAGCTGGTGGTTCTGGCGACGAAGGCGTATGGGCTGGAGGCCGCGCTCGCCGATGTCGCGCCGGCGATCGGACCGCACACGACGGTACTGCCCCTGCTCAACGGGATGAGGCATCTGGATGTCCTCCGCGATCGGTTCGGGACCGAGCGGGTGGTCGGCGGCCTGTGCGTCATCGTCAGCCAGCTCGATCCGGATGGCGCGGTCCACCAGCTGGCCGACGGGGCCAGCGTGAGCTACGGCGAGCTGGACGGCTCGATGAGCGATCGCATCCGCGCCGTCGACGACACCTTCCGCGGGGCGGTGGATGGCGCGAGGCTGTCGGGCGACATCCTCCAGGCGATGTGGGAGAAGTGGGTCGTTCTGGCCGCCGGGGGAGCGCTCACCTGTCTGCTCGGCGGCAGCATCGGGCAGATCGTCGCGGTGCCGGGCGGCGAGGAGATCGCGCGGACGATCATCCACGAATGCTCGTCCGTCGCCGAGGCGGAGGGCTTCGCTCCCAGCGCGAGGTCCGTGGAGCAGACCACGGCCAGACTCACCCAGCAGGGGTCCTCCTTCACGACGTCGATGTTCCGGGATGCGGCCTCCGGGAGTCCGGTCGAGGTGGAGCAGATCCTCGGCGATCTCGTCGCCAGGGGCGACCGTCACGGGGTGGATGTGCCGACCCTTCGGCTGGCCACGGCGCGGCTGCGGATCTACCAGGCGTCGCTCGGCTGATCGCTTCGCCCCGCGGGTCGGCGGGAGTCGCCGCGCAGTTCCGGCTCTGTCCTCTGTCGCGTATGTGCCGTGGCGGGAGAAACGTCTTCGCGGAGGGAGTCCCACCTCCCGCCGCGAGCGTATTTCTCCGCCACGAGACGCCGTGTCTCCCGCCGCGACGCCGTGTCTCCCGCCGCGAGGCCGCTCACCGGTCGTCGGCGCCCGGCGCGGGTGACGGCGCGGGTGACGACGCGGTGAGGGCCGCGTCGATGAGCACGGCTGCGGCGTCGCGGGCGGCGAGCGCGGCATCCGGGCGTCCGGCGATCGCGGCCGTCGTCTGCGCCCCCTCCGCGAGGATGGCCAGCTGGTCGGCCAGCAGCGGGGTCGCCCCGATGTCCGCGACCAGACCGGCGACGTAGCGCTGGAACGACTCCTTCTGCTGCCTGGTCGCCTCGGCGACGGCCGGCACCGTGGCGCCCAGCTCGCCGAAGGCGTTGATGAACCCGCAGCCGCGATAGGTGTCGTCCCTGAACCAGTCGAACAGGTAGTCGTACATCGAGAGCAGCTTGTCCCGGGGTTCGGTCACGGTGGCCGCGGCGGCCTCGATGCCCGTCGTCCACAGCTCGTGCCGGCGGCCAAGCACCGCGAGCACCAGCGCCTCCTTCGAGGGGAACATCGAGTACAGCCTCTTCAGTGAGACGGATGCCTCCGATCGCAGATCGTCCATGCTCACCGCCTGCACGCCCCTGGCGTAGAACAGGCGATCCGCCGCGTCGATCACCTGAGACCTGGCCTCATCGATCGTTTGCATGAAATTCTCCCTTTCGCCACTTGCGTTGAGAACGTACGTTCTCTAGAGTAGCAAAGGAATCGGAGAACGCACGTTCTCCGGCTGGAAATGCAGGACGAAAGGACAGCGACCATGTCGTACATCACCGTCGGGACCGAGAACTCGACCAGCATCGACCTCTATTACGAAGACCACGGAACCGGCCAGCCGGTTGTGCTCATCCACGGCTACCCGCTCGACGGGCACTCCTGGGAGAAGCAGACCGCCGCCCTCCTGGACGCCGGCTATCGGGTCATCACCTACGACCGCCGGGGATTCGGGCAGTCGAGCCAGCCGACGACCGGCTACGACTACGACACCTTCGCCGCCGACCTCAACGTCGTGCTCGAGACCCTCGACCTCAACGACGTCGTGCTCGCCGGATTCTCCATGGGCACCGGCGAGGTGGGCCGCTACCTCGGCACCTACGGGTCGAAGCGGGTCGCGAAGGCGGCCTTCCTCGCCTCGCTCGAGCCGTTCCTGCTGAAGACCGGCGACAACCCGGAGGGCGCGGCGCCGATCGAGTTCTTCCAGGGCATCGTCTCCGACGTGAAGGCGGACCGCTACGCCTACTTCACCGAGTTCTACAAGAACTTCTACAACACCGACGAGAACCTGGGCTCGCGGCTCAGCGAGGAGGTGCTTCGTCACAGCTGGGATGTCGCGGCGGGCGCCGGTGCCGTGGCCTCCGCGGCCGCTCCGCTCACCTGGTTCACGGACTTCCGAGCCGACATCGCGAAGATCGACGTGCCGACGCTCATCCTTCAGGGAACGGCGGACAGGATCCTTCCGATCGACGCGACCGGCCGGCCGTTCTCCAGGCTGCTGCCGCAGGCGACCTACGTGGAGATCGAGGGCGCCCCGCACGGACTGCTCTGGACCCACGCCGATCAGGTCAACGAGGCGCTGCTGGCCTTCCTGGCCGCCTAGGACCTCGTCAGCTGGAAGGCCACCCGTCCGGAGAGCACGCCGTTCACCTGGACCTCCAGGGCGTGCTCGCCGGGGTGGTAGGCACGGGTGGTGATCTGCTCGAAGGAGTGGACCTTAACGAGGAGGGCGCTCTCGCCGGCGGCCAGGCTCCTGGTGGTGAGCTTGAACACCTTCGTGGTCTGGCTGCCGTTCGCCTTCCGGTGATGGACGACGTAATCGACGGCGAGCGCCGTGCGGACGTCTCCCGTGTTCTCGAGCCTGACCTCGAACGGGAGGCGGCCGCCGATCGCCACGGTGTCCGCGCCGAGGACGGGACCGGTGACGACGACCGCAGGCGCCGGCGCGAAGCCGAGCAGCCCGAGCGCGCCGGGATCGCCGCGTTTGATCAGCGTGCGGAGCGCGTGCCTGATCAGCCGGGGCGTGTTCGCGTCCGGTGCGGACATCCAGCGGGAGGCGGTTTTCACGACGAGGGCGGGGTTCTGGCGGCTCAGGTCGTTGAGATGGTTCGCCACCGACCGCCTGACGAACTCGCTCTCGTCGCGGTAGAGGGCGTCGAGGATCGGGACCGTCGACGCCGGCTCAGCGATGATCGCCGGAACCCGGATGGCCCAGGGGAGGAAGGGCCTCGTGCCCTCGCTCGCCAGCCGGCGCACCCGCTCGTCGGAATGCGCGGTCCAGCCGAGCACGATCGGGATGGCTCGGCCCAGGTCCGCGGCGAGAAGCGGTCGGACGGCGAACTCGCTGGTCAGGCGGGGCGAAAGCTCGGCGAGAAGGGCGAGGGCGGCGTCGAATGCCCGCCCGCTCCCGTCCCGCAGGGCGCCGGCCGTGACCGCCTCGGTGACCGGCCAGATCAGCCAGCCGGAGAAGGCCTCGTCGCCGAGGGCGGTACGGACGGTCGATTCGAGCCCCGGGTAGTCGCCGGGCAGATCGGCCAGCAGCGCATCCTTGAGCAGATCGGTGCGTTGGCGCAGGCTCAGCGGTCCGAGCAGGGGACCGGCGGCACGGAGACGGGAGAGCTCGCGGCCGGGAGCGGCCCGCTCGACCGACGCGATCAGCGCTCGCAGAACCTCGGGGCCGAGCAGTTCGTCAGCGGTGGGCATGGTCTTCTCCGTGGTCGAGGGGTGTGGTCGGCAGCGGCCGGCCGGCGAGCAGGGCGTCCCGACGTGCCATCCGCACGGCGCCGATGCTGGCCGTGATAACCAGGGCGATGGCGACGGCGCCGACGACCGTGAGTCGTTGACCGAGCAGGATCAGTCCGGCGGCCGTCGCGATCGCCGGGGTGAGGCTCATCAGTATGGAGAAGGTCGCCGAGGGGATCCGCCGCAGGGCGATCAGCTCGAAGGCGTACGGGATGGTCGAGGAGAGCAGGGCGACCGCCGCTCCGAGCAGGAGGATGCGCGGCTCGAGAATGGCGGGCCCCGCGCTGACGATGCCGATGGGCAGGATGACGATCGCCCCCACCGCCATGGCGATGGCGAGACCGTCGATCCTCGGGAAGCGGCGCCCGGTTCGAGCGGACAGGAGGATGTAGGCGGCCCAGCAGACCGCCGCACCGAAGGCGAAGACGACACCGAGGGCATCCAGTCGTCCGAAGCTGCCCTCGCCGAGCAACGCGACGCCGAGGAAAGCGAGAACGGCCCACAGCCAGCTCGCGGCCCTGCGGCTGGTCACGACGGAGAGCACGAGCGGTCCGAGCACCTCGATGGTGACCGTCGCTCCGAGGGGCACCCGATCGAGGGCCTCGTAGAACAGCCCGTTCATGCTGGCCAGGGCCAGCCCGAACAGGACGACCGTCGCCCAGTCGCGGGCCCGGTAACCGCGAAGTCGCGGGCGGCAGATCAGCACGAGGATGATGGCAGAGAACCCGAGCCGGAGGGCCACCATGCCGAGGGGGCCGACGGCCGGGAACAGCATGACGGCGAAGGAGGCGCCCACCTCCTGGCAGACAAGACCGGCGACGACGAGGGAGACGGCCCCGAGCGGCCGGGAGCTCGACCTGACGGGGCTGGACGATGTCACGAGAACAACGTTAGGGGTCGCCGGTGACAGTCCAAACCACGCTCAACCGTGTTAGCGTCGCCGGATGGCACGAATCGCTGCCGTCGCATCGGCCTTCCCCGCCCACGTCTTCTCCCAGGCGGAGATCACCGACACGATCGCGGCCATGGTCACCCCGGATCGGTCCAAACAGGGCGTTCTGCGCCGTCTGCACGCCTCGAGCCGGGTCGAGACCCGCCATCTGGTCATGCCGCTCGAGGCATACAGAGAGCAGGAGACGTTCACCCGCTCGAATGCGATGTTCGTCACGGTGGCGACCGACCTCCTCGAGCGGGCGCTCCTGGATGCCCTGGACACCGCGGGCCTCCGACCGGCCGACGTCGACTACCTCATGTTCACCTCGGTAACCGGCATCTCCGCACCCTCCGTCGACGCCCTGCTGGTCGCCAGGATCGGGATGCGCCCGGACGTCCGGCGGGTGCCGATCTACGGCCTCGGCTGCGTGGCCGGTGCGGCGGGAATCGCCAGGGTCAACGACTATCTGATCGGCCATCCTCACGAGGTCGGGGTGCTGATCGCGGTGGAGCTCTGCTCACTCACCTTCCAGCACGGCGACGACTCGATGGGCAACATGGTCGCGAGCGGGCTCTTCGGCGACGGGGCCGCCGCGGTCGTCATGGTCGGCGACGAGAGGGCGCGAGGGATGTCCGCGACGGGGCCAGAGGTGATCGATGCCCGCAGCCGGCTCTATCCGGGCACGGAGGAGGTCATCGCGTTCACGGCGAGTGAGGCCGGGTTCCGCATCGTCCTCACCGCCGGGGTCTCCCCGCTCGTCGAGCAGAACTTCGGCGAGGATGTCACGCAGTTCCTCGCGGCGAACGGCCTGACGGTGTCCGACATCGACAGCTGGATCGCGCATCCCGGTGGCCCGAGGGTGCTCGAATCCTTCCAGACGGCGCTCGCCCTGGACGGCGACGTCTTCGAGAACAGCTGGCGGTCGCTCGCGGAGTACGGCAACCTGTCCTCCGTGTCGGTGCTGGAGATCCTCGCCGAGGAGCTCGAGCGGCCTCGCAGCGCCGGCGAGGACACCCTCCTGTTCGCGCTCGGCCCCGGCGTCAGCGCGGAGCTCGTGCTGCTGCGCTGGCCGGACGAGAGGATCTCGGTGTGATCTGGTTCCTGATCCTCATCCTCGCGACGGGGGTGGAGCGCATCCTGGAGATGGTCATCTCGCGCCGCAACGCCGCCTGGGGCTTCGCGCGCGGTGGAGTGGAGTACGGCCGCGGTCACTATCCGTTCATGGTCGTCCTGCACACGGGGTTCCTGCTCGCGACGCTCGCCGAGGTGTTCTTCGGCGACCGGCCCTTCATCCCGTGGCTGGGCTGGCCGATGCTCGTCGTCGCCCTCGCCTGCCAGGCTCTGCGGTACTGGTGCATCGTCACGCTCGGCAGGCAGTGGAACACCAGGGTCATCGTCGTGCCCGGGCTCGGCCGGGTGGTGAGCGGTCCGTATCGTCTTCTGAGCCATCCGAACTATGTGGTCGTGATCGCCGAGGGAATCGCGCTGCCGCTCGTGCACACCGCCTGGATCACCGCGATCGCCTTCACGGCGCTCAACGCCGTGCTGCTCTTCGGGTTCCGCATCCCGGTGGAGGAGCGCGCGATCGCGACCCTGGAGTCGTCGTCGTGACGGCCGTCGGATGAGGACCTTGGCGTGAGGACCTTCGTGTGAGGCCCGAGGTCGACGTGATCGTCGTGGGCGGGGGCCCGATCGGCATCGCGACGGCGATCGAGGCCCGGATGCGCGGGCTCACGGCCACGATCGTCGAACCGCGTCCCTCGGCGATCGACAAGGCCTGCGGGGAGGGGCTCATGCCGGGCGCGATCCCGGCACTCGAGCGACTCGGAGTCGACCCGCCCGGATTCGCCCTGAGGGGCGTGAGCTACCGGAGCGCATCGAGGCAGGTCGACCACCTGTTCCGCGACGGCCCGGGTCGCGGGGTCCGACGCACCACCCTGCACGCCGCGCTGGAGACCCGCGCGAAGGAGCTCGGCGTCGGCCGCATCAGCACGAGGGTGGATGCTCTCCGGCAGTCCCCCGAGAGCGTGACGGTCGCCGGGTTGAGCGGGCGTTATCTCGTCGCCGCGGACGGCCTGCACTCCACGGTCCGTCGGCTCGCCGGGCTCGAACGACGACCGGCCGGCATCCGCCGCTTCGGCCTGCGCCGGCACTACGTCATGGAGCCGCGCAGCGACCTTATCGAGGTCTACTGGACCAAGGACGTCGAGGTCTATCTGACACCGGTGGGCGGCGGCATCGTGGGCATCGCCGTGCTCGGGCCGGCGCGGACCGACTTCGACGGCACGCTCGCCGCGATCCCGGAGCTCCGGGAGCGGCTCGCCGGCCGCATGCCGGCCAGTGAGCTGCGCGGTGCCGGCCCGTTCCGTCAGCGGACGACCGCGCGGGTCACTGGCCGGGTGCTGCTCGTGGGGGACGCCGCCGGCTACGTCGACGCGATAACAGGGGAGGGCATCCGGGTCGGCCTCGCCCAGGCCAGGGCGGCGATCGACTGCCTGGTTGCGGACGATCCGGGCGGATACGAGGGGGCGTGGTCGACCGCGACGCGCGACTTCCGGATGCTCACGGCTGGGCTGGTCGCGGCATCCGCCTCACCGCTGCGCGGGGCGATCGTGCCCGTGGCTGCCGTCCTGCCGGGCGTCTTCGGTGCGATCGTCGACCGCCTCGCCCGCTAGCCCCTCCCGCTCCGTCTCCCGTCCCCGTCTCCCGCCCCGTCCGAGAAGTCCGATCTCAAGACTCCGATTTCAAGGAATCGGACGAGAAAACCGGTCGGGATGCCAGCAACGCGGCAGTCGGAGCGCGGAATCTCCTTGAGATCGGACCGAGGGCGCGGGCCGGGGAAGGGAAGGATGCGGGACTAGGGCCGGGCGATCAGGCGGTCGAAGAGTGCGTTGACCGCCGGGTCGATGGTCCGCTGGTCCGGATGCGCGTCGTACCAGTCGACGATCTCGCGGGCGCCGTCGGCGAAACGGGTGGTCGCCACGTAGTCGGGCACGAGCGCCTTGATCTTGCTGTTGTCGAAGATCACCGAGTGGGTGCGGTCGCCGAGGTGACCGGCCCCCATCTCCGGGTCGGCTGCGTTGATCGCCTCGCTCGTGACGTGCACGATCTTCGCCTCCACGCCGGCGGCATCCGCCATGAGGGTCGTGATCTGGTCCCAGGTCAGCACCTCGTCCGAGGTGATGTGGAAGCTGTCGCCGATCGCCTGGGGGTTCCCGAGCAGTCCGACGAAGGCCTTGGCGAAGTCCCGGCTGTGGGTCAGCACCCAGAGCGAGGTGCCGTCGCCGTGCACGACGACCGGCTCGCCGCGGCGCATCCGGTCGATCGTCGTCCAACCGCCGTTGACGGGGATGTTCGTGGCGTCGTACGTGTGCGATGGTCGCACGATGGTCGCGGGGAAGCCCTTCTCCCGATAGGCGGCGACGAGCAGCTCCTCGCCGGCGATCTTGTTGCGCGAATACTGCCAGTAGGGGTTGCGCAGCGGGCTGGACTCGACGATGGGCAGCCTGCCGACGGGCTTCTGGTAGGCGGACGCGGAGGAGATGAAGACGTACTGCCCGGTGCGGCCGGAGAAGAAGTCGATGTCCGTCTGCACGTGCTCGGGGGTGAAGGCGACGACATCGACGACGACGTCGAAGTCGCGGCCGTCGAGGGCGGTTCGCACGGAGTCGGGATCGCGGATGTCGGCGACGAGGGTCTCCGCGCCCTCGGGGACGGGGCGGAGCGTCGTCGCTCCGCGGTTGAGGACCGTCACGTCGTAGCCGCGGCGGACGGCCAGGGCGACCGACTCACTGCTGATGGTTCCCGTGCCGCCGATAAAAAGGATGTTCTTCGCGGCCATGGTCGCCTCTCTGTACGTGTTGTGGTTCAAGCTTGGCAGAAATAATGGATGGAGATCAGCGGGCGGCGGAGATCAGCGCGGTGAGGCCGTCCCTGATCCGCTCCAGGTCGGCAACGGGCATCCCCAGCCGCTCGACGATCTGCGCCGGCACCTTTTCCGCTCTGGCACGCAGCGCCGCTCCGTCCGCCGTCAGCTCCACGGCGAGGGCACGTTCGTCCGTCGCGCTGCGGTTGCGGGTGATGAGCCCCGCCGCCTCGAGCCGCTTCAGCAGCGGCGAGAGGGTAGCCGGCTCCAGCAGCAGGGCCTCTCCGATGTCGGTGACGGTGCGCGGGCTGCGCTCCCAGAGGGCGAGCATGACGAGATACTGCGGATGCGTGAGGCCGAGCGGTGCGAGCACTGGCCGATAGAGCGCGATGACGCTTCTGGACGCCGCCGCCAGCGCGAAGCAGACCTGTCGGTCGAGGGCGAGGGGATCAACGGCGGTCGGCACCGACCAAGCATAGCGTGATGATGATTAGTGCACGTATAATTAGTGCACTAAGGAGTTGTGCGATGACGAATGGGACGATGGGCGGCCGCCCGGATGGTTCGACGGATGGCGACCCGGCGGCGGGAGATCCGGCTGGGAGGCGTCCGTGGTGGGACCGCCTGAACAGGAGACTGTTCCCCTACATCGGTCCGCCGCCGCTCGGGCCGTACGGCGAGGCGCCGCTGCCGTCGACCGGGCCGAAGCCGTGCCCGATCTGCGGGCATCCGATGTCCGAGCATGAGATCGAGCGCAGGGACGGCCGGCCGACCCAGGTCCACTGCCCGGTGCAGGTCGCCTAGCCCAGGAGCAGCGTTTTCAGCTCGGCCGTCGACCGGGCGATGGCGATGGCTCCGGCCGCCTCCGCCGGAGAGCCGTAGCCCCACTCCGCGAAGATGGTCGGCACGCCGTGCACCCCGGCTCCTTCGACGTCGTAGTCCCTGTCCCCGACCAGAACGGGCCTGGAGACATCCGCGCCGATCGCCGCGAGGCGGACCAGTGCCTCGCCGACGACATCCGCCTTGCTGCTGCGGACCTCGTCCTCCGAGGCGCCGGTGATGACGTCGAAGTAGTCGGCCAGGCCGTAGTGCTCCAGCGCGGTGATCGCGGCGAGCTCCGGCTTCGACGTCGCCAGCGCGAGGGGGAGCGGGCTCTCGGCGAC
>NZ_DASWPB010000116.1:0-15278 GCF_036404185.1 Lacisediminihabitans sp.
CTCTCCATGAGGTGCACATTTCGATCACTCAGCAGGTCGCCAAGCGCGGCCTGCGAAAACTGCGTCGGATCGACTTCTCCTTGCGCTCGGACCAAGCACACGAACATCGCGTCTGCCGCCGACAGCGCACACGATGTCTCATACGCGCCTTCCGGAGCGAATTCAATGGCCATGCACGCGATGCGGAACAACGAAGCGACTCGCGTCGCCTGTGTGCCGGTCATCACGCATGCGTGCCAGGCCCGTTTCCGAAGCTCCTGCTCCATATCGCCGACTCGCGAAAACACGATCACTCCATACGAGCCCCGGAGTGTGCACAGGGGCATCCGCGCATCCGCGAGCGGGCTGGATGCGGAGCGTGCAACGCTTTCGGCGAACTCCGACACCTCCGCGATCGTCAGATCCCGCCCCCTCCGCACGGACCTGACAACCATGACATTCCACTCTTTCGCCGAGGCGATCCCGAGTTGATGGGCACGATCCTCGATGGCCGATGTCGAGGAATGCCGGCCCGATAACAGGTCGTCGAGGAATTCGACCATCGCATGCCTGGGACTGTTCGCAAGACGCGCCACGGCTTCGTCGTGACCGGCCAGCACGGCTTCGGCGATCGTATCCAATCCGGTCAGCATCACCCGATGAAGGTCGAGGAGGTCATCCGCATTTAGCGCGTCATCGCTCAACTCGCGGATCGTTTCAACCAGTTCGACCGCTCCCACTCGATATGAGCGCAGAAGGACCGGAGTCGGCCATCCTCCGCCCCCTCGCCTCGTGCCTATGCTCCGAAAGCGACGAAGGTCTTCGGCGGTCGGCTGCTCGTTGCTCACCCAAATTTCCATGAGACGCGTCACCAGCCAGCGGGCGATCCCTCTGAGCTCGCTTGTCAGGGCGGCATCCGCTGACCCATAGGCGGGAATGTTGTCCACAATCGAGGCGATGAGCCGTTCCGAGATGGCCTGGAGGTTCTCCGTGATGCGACGCTGCATCAATACCCGGTGCTGAATTGCCATGGCTCTTTCGTAACAGCAATCCGCGGATCCGTCCGTAATTGTGTCTGTCTTCACAAAGCAGAGGTGTGCTCACGCTCGCTTGTCGGATGAATTCGACCAAGCGAGCGCAGTACCCGGCCAGCGGAGGTGCCCGTCCACCGCCTCGGCTATCGCAGCGGGATCCCCGGTAGCCAGACGACGGTGGGCGGTGACGAGCGCCGATGGTCACTCCTGCCGGATCGACGGGTTGGTCGTGCTCATCGATGAAGCCGACTCGGACGGCCCTTCCGGGGGCGGCGATCAGGTGGGGAGACTCACGCAGCTCGTTCGCTGCACCCCTCGCCTCATCGCCGGGCATCTCACGTTCCGGCGGAGCGGATCGTCTTTCGGGTGAACCGAATCGATTCGGAACCATCAGGGAAGGAATCCGGTCGTGGACACACGGTACGCAGTCGTCGAGACCCCGATCGGTGGGGTCACCCTCGTCGCAGCGGGCAACGCCCTCACGGGGCTCTCCTTCCCGCACCACTGGTACAGACCCTCGACGAGTCTGTTCGGTGCCAGAGTCGACGCGGCCGACGATGGACTTCTCTCCGCAGCGATGACACAACTGGCGGAGTACTTCCGCGGTTGCCGCACCTCGTTCGATCTGCCGACCGCGACGCATGGTGACGTCTTCCAGGAGCGGGTCTGGGCGTTGCTCGACGGGATCCCGGTGGGGACCACCACGACCTGTGGTGCGCTCGCGGAGCGCCTGGGCGACAAGACCCTGGCGCAGCGGGTCGGCAAGGCGGTGGGCACAATCCGCTCTGCATCGTCGTCCCCTGCCACCGGGGCGTCGGGAGCGATGGGAAGCTCACCGGATACGCGGGCGGACTGGGGCGCAAGCAGTTCCTGCTCGAGCTGGAAGAGCCGGCGGAGGTCGGGGCGCGGAGGCTCTTCGAGGCCTCCGGAACGCTCTTCTGGACCGCGTCGCGGGCGGTGATCGGTTCGGCTGCGGCTTCCGGCGTCGAGGCGGGCAGAGCATCGGGACCTTGTGCCCTATCCCCGGCACGGTTCATCGCCTAACCACTGTATGTGGCGACCGATCTGCGACATGCCCACAAGATGTTGTGTTTGCTGGATGGTTTTGTCTCTAAACTGAGAGCGAGAAATAAAGCTCCAAGGAGGGCAGAACCACATGATTGAAACGATCGAGGGAAGCGTCGAGTCTCTGACGTCGAACCCGAGCCTCACCACCATCAAGGTCGTCAAGCGCGACGGGCGTCGGGTCGGTTTCGACGACTCGAAGATCTACGACGCGCTCGTCAAAGCGGCCGCGGGCATCCACGAGGAGATGACGCCGCTGGTGTACCGGGCGATCGTCGACGTCGTCTCCAACGTCGAGCGCGAGATCGCCGGGCGCTTCACCACGGACATCAAGATCTACGAGATCCAGAACATCGTCGAACATGTGCTGCTCGACAGCCGCGAGTACCAGCTGGCCGAGGCCTACATCGACTATCGCACGCAGCGTGACTTCGCCCGCAGCAAGGCGACCGACATCAACCACTCGATCATCAAGCTGCTGGGCAAGGACGCCACGGTGGTCAATGAGAACGCCAACAAGGACAGCGACGTCTTCAACACGCAGCGCGACCTGACCGCCGGGGCGGTCGGCAAGGCGATCGGCCTGAAGATGCTGCCCCCGCACGTCGCGAACGCCCACCAGAAGGGGGACATCCACTTCCACGATCTGGACTACAGCCCGTACGCGCCGATGACGAACTGCTGCCTCATCGACTTCAAGGGGATGCTGAGCCGCGGATTCCGGATCGGCAACGCCGAGGTCGAGCCGCCCAGGTCCATCCAGACCGCGACGGCGCAGATCTCCCAGATCATCGCCAACGTCTCGTCGAGCCAGTACGGCGGATGCTCGGCCAACCGGGTGGACGAGCTCCTCGCCCCCTATGCCGCGAGGAACTTCGAGAAGCATCTCGCCGACGCGGAGCGATGGATCGCCGACGAGGCGCAGCGCCAGATCTACGCCGAGGAGAAGACGCGCAAGGACATCTACGACGCGATGCAGAGCCTCGAGTACGAGATCAACACCCTGTTCACCTCCAACGGGCAGACCCCGTTCACCTCCCTCGGTTTCGGTCTGGGCACCAGCTGGATCGAACGGGAGATCCAGCGTTCGATCCTGCGCATCCGGATCGACGGCCTCGGCAGCGAGAAGCGGACGGCGATCTTCCCCAAGCTGATCTTCACGCTCAAGCGGGGCCACAACCTCGACCCGGGCGACCCCAACTACGACATCAAGCAGCTGGCGTTGGAGTGCTCGACCAAGCGCATGTATCCCGACGTCCTCAGCTACGACAAGATCGTCGAGATCACCGGCAGCTTCAAGGTGCCGATGGGATGCCGCTCCTTCCTGCAGGGCTGGCGGGATGCCGCGGGCAACGACGTCTCCGAGGGCCGCATGAACCTCGGGGTGGTCACCCTGAACCTGCCGCGGATCGCGCTGGAGGCGGCGGGAGACAGGAAGAAGTTCTGGCGGATCCTCGAGGAACGCCTCGCGATCACCCGCGACGCCCTCGTCTATCGGGTCGAGCGCTGCAAGCAGGCCACCCCGGAGAACGCGCCGATCCTCTACGTCTATGGGGCGTTCGGTGAGACGCTCGGCCGGGCTGACTCGGTCGACACCCTGTTCAAGGGAGGCCGCGCGACGGTCTCGCTCGGCTACATCGGGTTGTACGAGGTGGCCGCGGCGTTCTACGGCGGCGAGTGGGAGGGCAACCAGGAGGCCAAGGAGTTCACCCTCGACATCGTCAAGGCGCTCAACCTGCACGCCAAGGAGTGGAGCCGCGACTACGGCTACCAGTTCAGCGTCTACTCGACACCCAGCGAGAGCCTGACGGACCGGTTCTGCCGCCTGGACAGGGCCAAGTTCGGCGCCGTTGAGAACATCACCGACAAGGACTACTACACCAACAGCTTCCACTACGACGTGCGCAAGAACCCGACGCCGTTCGAGAAGCTGGACTTCGAGAAGGACTACCCCCAGTATTCGTCTGGCGGTTTCATCCACTACTGCGAGTACCCGATCCTGCAGCAGAACCCGAAGGCGCTGGAGGCGGTCTGGGACTACGCCTACGACCGGGTCGGCTATCTCGGCACGAACACCCCGATCGACCGCTGCTACAAGTGCGGGTTCTCGGGCGACTTCACGCCGACCGAGCGCGGCTTCGAATGCCCGGACTGCGGCAACGACGACCCGCGCAGCTGCGACGTCGTCAAGCGGACCTGCGGCTACCTCGGCAACCCGCAGGCCAGGCCGATGGTGCACGGTCGTCATCAGGAGATCGCATCCAGGGTCAAGCACATGACCGGCGAGACGGGCATCAGCGCGTCATGATGGGAGCTCGGGCATGAGAGACCCGAAACCGGGTGAGTGGCTCTCCGACAGGCTGAGCCAGGGGTATGTCGCCGACTACAAGCCGTTCATGTTCGTCGACGGCGAGGGGGTGCGTTGCAGCCTCTACGTCAGCGGCTGCCTGTTCGCCTGCGAGGGCTGCTTCAACCGGTCCACCTGGGGTTTCCGGTACGGCACGCCGTACACGCCGGAGCTGGAGGACCGCATCATCGAGGACCTGCGGCAGCCGTATGTCCAGGGCCTCACGCTGCTCGGCGGGGAGCCGTTCCTCAACACGGGCGTCTGTCTCGCGCTGACTCGCCGGGTCCACGCCGAGTTCGGCACGACCAAGGACATCTGGTCGTGGTCCGGTTACACCTATGAGGAGATCCTCGTCGACAGCGACGACAAGCTGGAGCTGCTGCACGAGATCGACATCCTCGTCGACGGCCGCTTCGAGCTGGCGAAGAAGGACTCCGGGCTCCAGTTCCGCGGCAGCAGCAATCAGCGGATCATCGACGTGCGGCGGTCCCTCGCCACCGGCAGCACGGAGCTCTGGGCGCAACGGCTCGACGCGACCCGGCAGTACGAGCAGCTGGAGAAGCGGGCGCTCATCTGACCTGCCGTGCCGTGCCGCGCCTACCGCTACACCCCGGAATTGATGGCAGTCACCATCTGGTCGTACGAGCCGTTGACCTCGGCGAAGCGCAGCGGCTTGACGGCCTCCACCAGGATCTCGGTGGGGTCGGGTTGCGCCCGCAGGAGGGAGACGGCCTCGTCGATGTAGGCCTCCAGCGGCAGGAAGCCTTCGAACCGGCTCTGGCCGGGCATGAGCTCGGTGCGGACGCCCGGCGGCACGAGTTCGATGACCTTGACGGAGGTTCCGGCGAGCTGGAGGCGGATCGTCTCGGTGAAGCGGTGGATGAAGGCCTTCGACCCGTTGTAGCTCGGTGTGATCGCGAGGGGCAGGTGGGCAAGACCGGAGGAGACCGTGACGATCGCGGCGTCGGTGCGGGTCTGCAGGTGCTCGACGAAGGCGGCGATGAGCCGGAGCGGGCCGAGCACGTTGGTGATCACGGTGCTCTCGGCCGCGGCGAGGAAGTCGGCGGCACGGACATCCTCTGCGAGCATGATGCCCGCCATGGTGATGACCACATCGAGGTCGGGATGCCGGACGAGCACCCGGTCGCGGGCGGCCAGAACGGATGCCGGGTCGGTCGTGTCGATGACGGCGGTGTCCAGTCCGTGCTCCGCGGCGAGTCGGTCGAGCAGCTCTGTGCGTCGTCCGCCGATGATGACGGTGCTCCCCTCCTTCTTGAGGCGGAGCGCGAGGGCGAGGCCGATGCCGGAGGTGGCTCCCGGGATGAAGACGGTGCGGGTGGAGATGTCCACTGGTGGTTCCCTTCGTTGTGTGTATCTCCACGATGCGTCCTCGCCTCAGCGGGCGGGAGAGGAGCCCCTGTCGGGGGACCGGCAGTCCCTGCCTGCGGGCTGGACTCGCCATCGCCACCCGCCTAGCGTGGTCGCATGGACCGCGCGCAGCTTGCAGACTTTCTCCGACACCGCCGTGAGGCCTTGCGCGCGGAGGACGTGGGCCTGACGCCCGGCCCCCGCCGGCGGACGCCGGGTCTGCGTCGCGAGGAGGTGGCCGCCCTCACCGGGATGTCGACCGACTACTACACGCGGCTGGAGCAGGCTCGGGGCCCGCAGCCGTCTGACCAGATGCTGAGCGCTCTCGCTCGCGCCCTCCGGCTCAGCGCGGACGAGCGGGATCACCTGTATCGGCTGGCCGGCCACAACGCTCCGGCGCGTCACCGTCTCGACGCCCACGTGGCACCGGCCCTGCAGCGGGTGCTCGACCGGCTCGACGACACCCCCGCGCTCATCCTGTCGACCCTCGGCGAGACGCTGATGCAGAACCGGCTCGCCGCCGCGCTGTTGGGGGACCATTCCGCCGCCAGCGGTCCGGCGCGGTCCGGTATCTACCGCTGGTTCACGGATCCCGCGGAACGGGCCCGCTATCCGCTCGCCGACCAGCCGCGTCAGAGCCGAGCGCAGGTCGCCAACCTGCGTGTTGCCTTCGGCATCGCCGGTGGATCGTCACCGGCAGGCACGCTGGTTCGAGCTCTGCAGAAGGCGAGTCCCGAGTTCGTCGACCTGTGGGAGCGGCACGAGGTCGTCGCCCGCTTCGAGGACCACAAGACGCTGCTTCACCCGGAGCTCGGTGCGATCGAACTCGACTGCCAGGTGCTCTTCACGGAGGATCAGTCGCAGGCGCTGCTCGTCCTCACCGCACCCCCGCGATCCGAGGCAGCCGAGAAGCTCCAGCTGCTCGCCGTGCTCGGACAGCAGCAGTTCGTCTCCTGACCCGGGCCGGATGCGCAGGCAGGTCGCGTCAGCCGGCCGTCTGCTCCCGGTACGGACGGAAGAACTCGCGCAGCTCCTGGGCGTAGAGCTCCGGCTCCTCGAACGGTGCAAAATGGCCGCCGCGCGGGGGCTCCGTCGCCCGCACCAGGTTGGTGGACCGCTCGAGCCAGGCACGGGGCGGGCGGACGATGTCGCCCTGGAAGATCGAGAACCCGGAGGGCACCTCGACCCGACGGGCGAGCTGGGCGGGTGCGATCGCGGCGTTCGCGTGGTACATCCGCATCGACGAGCCGATCGTTCCGGTGAGCCAGTAGATCGTGACGTTCGTGAGGATCTCGTCCTTCGTGAAGACCCGCTCGATGTCTCCCCCGCAGTCGCTCCACGACCGGAGCTTCTCGACGATCCAGGCCGCGAGCCCGACCGGTGAGTCCGTCAGCCCGAAGGCGGCCGTCTGGGGCTTCGTGCGGTGGATGGCGGCGTAGGCGCCCTCTGCCCCGCCCCACGCCGTCGCGTCCCGAAGCCAGGCTCGTTCCTCCGGCGAGAGAGCCGCCGGGTCTCCCGTGACGGCGGGCAGGCCGGCATCCATGCGATGGACGGCGACGACCCGATCGGGATGGTCGAGCGCGAGGTAGCGGCTCACGTGGCTGCCGATGTCTCCTCCCGCCGCGCCGAAGCGGCGGTAGCCGAGGACGTCCATGAGCTCGGCCCAGAGCCCGGCGACGGCAATGGAGTCGAGGGGTTCGCCGGCGGGGCGGTCGGAGTACCCGAAGCCCGGCACGTCGGGCACGACCACGTCGAACGCGTCGGCGGGATCCGCACCGTGCGCGCCGGGATCGGTGAGGAGCGGGATGACCTTTGTGTATCGCCAGAACGAGTCCGGCCAGCCGTGGCTGAGGATCAGGGGCAGCACCGGGCCCACCGGTGCGACGGCCCTGGCGTGCACGAGGTGGATTCCGAGCCCGCCGACCGCAACCCGGAAGCGGGGAAGCCGGTCGAGCGCCGCCTCCTGCGCCGACCAGTCGAATTCGTCCAGCCAGTAGGCGACGAGCTCGCGAAGGTAGTCGAGGTCGGTTCCGAGCGACCATCCGGCGTCCTCGGGAGCATCCGGCCAGCGGGTCGCCCGCAGCCGCGCGCGAAGGTCCTCGAGGTCCGCGGGGGTCGTCCGGGAAGCGAATGGTTCTGGATGGGACGGAAGATCTGGCATGGGATTCACCCTATTGCGGGAGCGACCTCCGGTCGATCCCGCGGACGCCGCGAGCCTCTACGCCTCGATCGTCAATTGCGAGATGGCGCCGCCGGCGAGGACGGCGCCGGATGCGTGGACGGAGAAGCCGCACCGCGGCGGGAGCTATCGCTGCTCGCGGTGGCGCATTTGGCTCGCGGCGGGAGTCGTATCTCCCGCCGCGAGCCAGTAGCCAGGGTCACTCCTCGCCTCGTCCCCGGGCGGCTCACTCCCCCAGTTGGGGGATCGGGCCGACGGCGTTTGCCCCCGTCTGCGGTATCGACAGCCGCTCAGCCGCGAGTAACGCTGGATCGGCGGCGCTCTGCCGCGTTCCGGGCAGCATCGCCCCACACTTCTCCCCTCACGATTGCAGTAAGGCTTGTTCACCATGGCTTCGCACGCGCTCATCGCACCGGTCGCCGCCCACTCGGCTGGCGCGTCCGGCAGGAGCATCCGCACGCCCGACCAGCGGCTCCGCGTCTTCGTCAGCTCGACGCTCAAGGAGCTCGCGGCGGAGAGGAAGGCGGCCAGGGCGGCCATCGAACGGCTGCGTCTGGCTCCCGTGATGTTCGAACTGGGCGCCCGCCCGCATCCGCCCCGCTCCCTGTACCGCGCCTATCTCGAGCAGAGCGACGTGTTCGTCGGTCTGTACGGGGTGAGCTACGGATGGGTCGCGCCGGACGAGAACGTCTCCGGCCTCGAGGACGAGTACAACCTCGCTCCCGCCACCATGCCCAAGCTCATCTACATCGTGGAGACGGCGGATGCGCGCGATCCGCGGCTGGCCCGGCTCATCGACCGCATCCGAGAGGATGACACCGCCTCGTACAGCTACATCGTCTCGCCGAACGAGCTGGAGCAGCGCCTCGAGGCGGATCTGGCCACGCTGCTGGCCGAACGCTTCGACCAGAGCCGCGTCGCTCGTGCTCCCCGGCACGATCCGGAGCCCGTCGAGCCGGTCGGGCTCACTCTGGGTTACCTCCCGGCACAGCTCACCGAGTTGATCGGACGTGACCGGGAGATCGCCGCGATATCGGAACTCCTCTCGAGGGACGCGGTGCGCCTGGTCACCCTCATCGGTCCGGGGGGCATCGGCAAGAGCCGGCTCGCGATCGAGGTCGCCCGACGTGCGGCCGAGGCGCGGCCGGAGTCGGTCGCCTTCGTCGATCTCTCCCCCGCTCGCGACCGGGCGCTCGTCGTCGCGTCGATCGCGCGGGTGATCGGCGTGCGCGACACCGGGGATCGCCCGCTGGAGGAGAAGCTGATCCCGGCCCTGCGGGACAGGCGGATGCTCATCGTGCTGGACAACTTCGAGCAGGTCGTCGGGGCGGCACCCGTGCTCCGAGAGCTGCTCGCCGTCGCTCCTCGGCTCTCGTTCCTCGTCACCAGCCGGACGCTGCTGCGCATCTCCGGCGAACACGCCTTTGAGGTCGAGCCGCTCCCGCTGCCGGATGACGGTCGGGACGGCGGGGTGGATGCGGCGGCCGGGAACCCGTCCGTCGAGCTCTTCGTCGAGCGTGCCCGCGCGATCAAGCCGGATTTCGAGCTCACGCCCGCGAACGTCGCGGCGATCACGAGGATCTGCGTGGCGCTCGACGGCGTGCCGCTCGCGCTGGAGCTCGCGGCCGCCCGCGTGCGGCTGCTGCCGCCCGCCGCGATGCTCGCGAGGCTCGATCGCAGGCTGCCCCTGCTCGCCGACGGGCTCCAGGATCTGCCGGAGAGGCAGCGCACCCTGCGGAACACGATCGAGTGGAGCACCGATCTGCTTGGCGCCGACGAGCGGAGGCTGCTCTTCGTGCTCGCCGTCTTCGTCGGCGAGTTCTCGCTCGATGCCGCCGAGTCGGTGGTCCGCTCCGCGGGTGAGTCCCTCGACGTCTTTTCCCTTCTCGGCACGCTCGTGGACAGCAGCCTGGTGAGGCAGCAGGACCGTCATGGAAGCGCCACTTTCTCGATGCTCGCCACCGTCCGTGAGTACGGGATCGAGAGGCTCGAGGCGGACGGCTGCCTCGACCGGATTCGAGCGGCACACGCCCATTTCTATGTGCGGCTGGGCGCGCGGGTGGAGCGGGCGCTCGAGGGGGCGACCCAGATCGAGTGGTTGAGCAGACTCGCCGACGAGCGGGAGAACGTGAGGGCGGCCATCCGCTATCTGCTCGACACGTCGGACTGGGACACCGCCACGCGTTTCGCCTGGACCCTCTACATCTACTGGTGGGCGGGCGGCCAACTCGGCGAGGTGCGCGGCTGGATGGAGGAGGTGCTGGCCGCTCGGGAACCGGTCGCCGGCCTCACCAGGGCGATCGCGCTCTACTTCACCAGGGCGATCGGATTCTGGCAGCGCACCTCGGATGATGTGATCCCCGCCCTCGCCGAGAGCGCGGAGCTGTTCCAGCGTGAGGGAGAGGCATCCGCCGAGGCCCTCGCGCTCATCTCGCTCGCCCTCGCGGTGCTCGCCGCCCCGCGGCCGGACCCGGAGTACGCCGAGAGGAACCTCGAGCGCGGCCTTCGGCTGTTCCGAGAGGCCCACGACGGCTGGGGCGAGGCGATGGCGCTCGTGACGCTGGGACGGGTCGCGCTCGATCGGCAGGACACCCAGACGGCGAAGGAGCGCTTCGAGGAGAGTCTGGAGTGCGCGCGGCGGCAACGGGACGAGCTCGCGACCGCGATCGCGCTCTACCATCTCGGCTGGGCGCGGCTCGCGCTCGGCGACACGGAGCGGGCGAGATTCGCGTTCGAGGAGAACCTGACCATCTCGTCCCGGCTCGGCCACGACGACGGCGTGGCCTACGGCCTCGAGGGACTCGTCGCCATTGCGGCGGTGACCGGCGAGCCGGCCAGGGCAGGGCGGCTTCTCGGTGCCGCGGAGACGCTCAGGGCGCGCACCGGCCTGTACACCGGCCCCGCGTTCTCCTACCACCAGCGGTACGTCGATCCGATCCTGTGCACTGGCGAGGCCTCAGAGTTCGAGGCGGCCAGGACGGTCGGCCGCGCCCTGCCGATCCGGGAGGCGGTGACCGATGCGCTCTCCCGCCCGTGACGCCCACGGAGACGGCGTTTCTCCTCTGACCCGCTGGGTTGCCCTGGGCATCCTGCCGTTCCTCGTCCTCGCCTCCGCGATCCTCTATATCCTGCCCCGCCACACCGACACCCTCTTCGCCTGGACCATCACCCCGCCGCTGACGGCGATGTTCCTCGCCTCGGCCTACATCGGGGGCATCTGGTTCTTCGCGCAGGTGCTGCGGTCCCCCTCCTGGGGGCAGGTGAGCCGCGGATACGGTGCCGTCCTCGTGTTCGCCACCCTCGCGGGCATCGCCACGATTATCCACTGGGATAGATTCCACTTCTGGCATATCTCGTTCATGGCCTGGGCAACGCTCTATGTCACGACCCCGGTGGTGATCGCCACGATCATCGTGGTCAACCGGGGTCGATCCATCCGGTCCGCCAGGGCATCCGAGGTCGTTCTGCCGTTCGCGGTGCGCCTGGGCGGGATCATCGTCGGCGGCTGCGCCCTCGTCACCGGGGTCGTCGTCTTCGTCGCTCCCGGCCTCATCGCGCCGACGTGGGCGTGGACCGTCACCCCGCTCACCGCCCGGATCGTCGGCGCGGTGCTCACCCTGCCAGGAATGGTCAACCTCTGGATGCTCGTCGACGCGCGCTGGAGCGCGTTCAGGGTCCTCGCCCAGGCCCAGCTCATCAGCCTGTGCTTCATCGTGGGCGCGCTGGTGATCGCCCGCGGCGATCTGCTCTGGGATCGGCTCTCCACCTGGCTGTTCGTGCCGGGCATCGTGGTCTCGCTCATCGTCTACGCCGTCATCTACGTCGTCTTCGAGCGGCGACGGGCCAGGATCCTCCGGCCGGAAGCATCCTGGTCGTCTCGGTCCTGAAGCCGGCTGCTGGTCATCCCGGCCGAGCAGTCTCCTCCGTGGCGCAGTGTCCGTTGCTTAACCCTCGCGGCGGGAGATGCAGCACGTGGCGGCGGGGAAATCAGCTCGCGGCGGGAGACGCGCCTCCCTCCGCGATGCAGTTTGCCCCGCCACGGCGAGTATCACCACGGGGCTCGCGGGCGGGCACGGGAATACCGGGCGGGACGGTTCTCCCACCCCGTTCTCTAGACGTGGACCTCGTCGCGTCGCCTGCTCGCGCGACCGTACTCGAAGAAGAGGTGGGCGACGAGCGCCGCCCGCGACGACAGACCGGTCTTCGTCAGCACGGCCTTCACGTGATCGCGGATGGTGTGCTCCGACAGGAAGAGTGCCTCCGCGATCGTCGCGGTCGATTCGCCTCTCGCGAGCCGCTGGGTCACCTCCAGCTCCCGCCGCGACAGACCGTAGGCCTCGGCCAGCATGGGGGCGAGCTCCTTCCTGGCGGTCGGCTCGATCGTCACCGCGAAGGCGCGCGCCTCGCCCGTCGGGCCGCGGAGCGCCGATGCCCGGACGGTGAGCCACCGACCGGATCGCGAGGACAGCAGCACGTTCGCCTCGCCGCGGGCGCGACCGGCCTCGACCGCGCGGGCGTGCCCGAGAGCGGTGAAGACCGCCACCGGCACGGACTCCAGGTCGGCGTTGTTCGGAAGCTGGTCGAGCCAATACCTGGCGGCGTCGTTCGAGGCGATCAACCGTCCGTCGGTGTCGAAGCTGAGCACACCGGAGCCGTGTTCGCTCGGATCGACCGGATGGCCGGCGAGCACCTTGGTCCTGAGCGCCTCGGCGAGCGGCTGGGAGAGACTGGCGATGAAACGCACCTCGTCGGGCGAGAAGGCGGGCAGATCGGGACCGCGCAGCAGCACGGTCACACCCCACGTCGAGTCGCCGGTGCGGAAGGTCGAGCGCAGTTCGTCCTCGTATCCTCTTGGCGCCATGAACTCCCGATACCGCACGCTGCGATTCATGAGCCCGTCCAGCTCGGCCCGGAGCGTGCCGGTGGTCTGAGCGCCGGAGGCGAGGCTTCTCAGCTGGAGGACATCGTCCTGGAGGAACTCGCGTTCCCAGTAAGAGTCGCAGTCGCCCGGGGCGACGTTCTCGATCCGGGCGGGCCACGACGGCAGCAGCGACGTCGGGTCCACGCCGAACCAGCCGGCGGCATCCGTCGGCACGAGGTCGGCGAGGGCCGCGGAGACGGCCGCGAAGAATCCCTGCGCGCTGGGAGCCGTCTCTGCGGCCGCGATGACGCGCGCGCGCGAGGCTGCGAGCACGTCGTATGGCAGAGGCGTGGGAAGTCCCATGGATGACAAGGGTCCCATGCGACCGGTCCCTCGGTCCATCCCTCAGCTGAGGGATTCGCCAGGGGCGAACAACCCCGGGCAGCGGGATGGTCGACGACGGCGCGATCCTGACAGGTCGGGGTGATCGGCGGGTCAGAAGCCGAGACCGGCCGGATCGACTCCGGCGGCGGTCAGCGCCCCCGCCAGCGCGCCGAGCGCCTGCCGGACGATGCCGGGGACGGCGTCGAGTGGGCATCCGTCCTGCACCCAGACGAAGCAGACCCCGTCGACGAAGGCGAGATAGCCGATGAAGAGGCGATCGAGATCGGCGGAGATCGGAAGGCCCGTGACCCGATAGAGGTCGCGGCGGTAGCCCGCGCGCAGCGACTGGCGGACACGGGTGAAGGAGACGGGCTCGCCGACGGGATGGGTGAAGGTGGAGGCCCAGCCGCGGGGCGCTCTCGCGACGAATCGGGCGTACACCTCGACGCTGCAGGCGATCCGCTCTCGCGCGGTCGCTCCCTCTGGCAGCTCGCGGTCCGCGTCCTCCTGCGCCTCGAGCAGCTGCGCGATCTGCTCCCCCACGATGGCCTCGTACAGGGCAGCCTTCGTGCCGAAGTAGCGGAGGACCAGCGATTCGGATGCCCCGGCCGCGTGGCCGATCGCCGCGACGGAGACGGCGGAGAAGGATGCCCCGGCGAACGCCTCTCGGGCGGCGGCGAGAATCGCCTCCCGCCGGGCGGACTCCCCCAGCCGACGACGCGGGCTCGGGCTTGCGGCGGTCACGATCTCACTCTAGCGGCTACTAAGCTAGGCTCAGTAACGGCTAGTAAGCGCCACTCACTAAGGAGGACCCGTGTCCGGTTGGATCGACGACGCCATCTGGTGGCAGGTCTACCCCCTCGGCTTCGTCGGCGCGGACACCACGGGCGGCGCCGTGCGGGGTGAGCCCCACCGGCTGCGTCGGCTCGTCCCCTGGCTGGATCAGCTCATCGAGCTGGGATGCAACGGGCTCGCACTCGGACCGATCTTCGCCTCGAGCACCCACGGCTACGACACGATCGACCACTTCCGGATCGATCCGCGCCTCGGCGATGAGAAGGATTTTGATCTCCTCGTGCGGGAGTGCCGAGCGCGAGGCATCCGGGTGATGCTCGACGGGGTGTTCAACCACGTCGGTCGGGAGCATCCTCGCTGGCTGGCGGCGGTTTCCGCCGGCCCGGGCAGCCAGGAGGCGGCCTGGTTCCTCACGGACGGCTCCGCCGGCGGGGAGCTGCGTCCCGCGGTGTTCGAGGGCCACGATGCCCTGGTCACCCTCAATCACGAGAACCCCGAGGTCGAGGCCTTCGTCTCCGGGGTGATGGGTTTCTGGCTCGATCGCGGAGCGGACGCCTGGAGGCTCGACGCGGCCTATGCCGTGCCGGCCGGCTTCTGGCGCCGGACGATCGGACCGCTCCGGGCGGGACATCCGGATGCGTGGTTCCTCGGCGAGATGATCCACGGCGACTACGCGGGCTACGTGGCGGAGTCGGGCATCGACTCGGTCACCCAGTACGAGCTGTGGAAGGCCATCTGGAGCTCGATCAACGACCACAACTTCTTCGAGCTGGCCTGGGCGCTGAAGCGTCATGCCTCGCTCCTTGAGGCATTCCTGCCGCTCACCTTCGTCGGCAACCACGACGTGACGCGCATCGCGTCGCGCCTCGGCGACGAGCGGGACCTCGGTCTGGCCCTCGCCCTCCTGTTCTTCCTGCCGGGCACGCCGAGCGTGTACTACGGCGACGAGCGGGGCCTGCGGGCGATCAAGGAGGATCGGGCGGGCGGGGACGATGCCATCCGGCCCTCCTTCCCCATAGACCCGGCGGAGCTGCCGCCGAACGACGTCTTCCGGCTCCATCAGCGGCTGATCGCCTTCCGGCGCAGGAACCCTTGGCTCGCGAGGGCGACGGTGAGCGTGGAGACCCTCCGCAACGAGGTGCTTGGCCTGCACGCGGCGGGCGAAGGGGGTCAGGAGGCGAGGCTGGCGCTCAACCTCTCCGACGAGCCGGTCTCGTCGGGCGGGGTCACGATCGAGCCCCACGGCTGGATGCTCGGCTGAGTGTG
>NZ_DASWPB010000117.1:0-9247 GCF_036404185.1 Lacisediminihabitans sp.
CTCGCCGTAGAGGTCGGCGCTCACCGAGACGGGGAACGGCACCTCGAACACCCTGGCGCTCTCCCCCTTGACCAGCCGGAGCCTCACCTCGGTATCCCCGGAATGCCGGATGAGCACGTCGTTGAGCGAGGTGACCACGTCGGTGGTGGCGCGAGTCTCCGGCAACGAGATCACCAGCGGCCCGGACCCCAGACTCTGTCCGAGGTCGGGGGTGAACATACTCACCGCATGCAGGTTCATGCCGTCGTCCCGCACGCTCACCCGCCCGCGAACCACCACGATCGAGTCGTTGATGAGCGCCGGCGCGAACTCCTGATAGGTCTTGCCGAGGAACATCACCGAGATCTCACCGGCGAAGTCCTCCACCGTGATGATGCCGTACTGGTTTCCGGAGTTGCGGGCGACCCTGTGCTGCACCGAGGTGATGAGTCCCGCCACCGTCACGTGCTCGCCGTCGCCGGCGACGTCCCCGCCGAGCACCTCCATGATGGTGGAGCTGGCGTGCTTCGCCAGCTGCACCTCGAGGCCGGCGAGCGGATGGTCGGAGACGTAGAGGCCGAGCATCTCGCGCTCGAAGGCCAGCTTGTCCCGCTTCGCCCACTCCGGTCGGTCGGGAACCCGGTTCACCTGCTGCGGCTCGTCCCAGAGGCTGTCGAAGTCGAATCCGACCTGGCCGTTGGCCTCGGCGCGCTTGTCGCTGACCGCGGAGTCGATCGCATCCTCGTGGATCTCGAGCAGCGCCCTCCTGGTCGCACCGGTGGAGTCGAAGGCGCCCGACTTGATGAGCGACTCGACCGTGCGCTTGTTGGCGACCTGGATGGGCACCTTGCGCAGGAAGTCGTGGAACGATTCGAAACGCCCCTTCGCCTCCCTCGCCTGACGGATGAGTTCGACGACGTTGGCGCCGACGTTGCGCACCGCCCCGAGACCGAAGCGGATGTCCCCGCCGACGGCCGTGAAGTCGACAAACGACTCGTTGACATCCGGGGCGAGCACCCTGATGCCCATCCGGCGGCACTCGCTGAGGTAGAGGCCGAGCTTGTCCTTCGAGTCGCCAACGCTCGTGAGCAGGGCGGCCATGTACTCGGCGGGATGGTTCGCCTTGAGATAGGCGGTCCAGTAGCTGAGCACGCCGTAGCCGGCGCTGTGCGCCTTGTTGAAGGCGTAGTCGGCGAAGGGCATCAGGGTGTCCCAGAGCACCTTGACCGCGTTGGCGCTGTAGCCGTTGTCGAGCATGCCCTTCTCGAAGCCGGCGTACTGCTTGTCCAGCTCCGACTTCTTCTTCTTGCCCATCGCCCTGCGGAGGACGTCGGCCTGTCCGAGAGTGAAGCCGGCAACCTTCTGGGCGACGGACATCACCTGCTCCTGGTAGACGATGAGGCCGTAGGTGATGCCCAGGCTCTCCCGCAGCGGCTCCTCGAGCTCCGGATGGATCGCCTCGATCTTCTGCAGGCCGTTCTTGCGCAGGGCGTAGTTGGTGTGCGAGTTCATGCCCATGGGACCTGGCCGGTACAGGGCGATGACGGCGGAGATGTCCTCGAAGCTGGTCGGCTTGAGCTGCTTGAGCAGGGCGCGCATCGGGCCGCCGTCCAGCTGGAACACGCCGAGCGTGTCGCCCCTGGCGAGCAGGTCGTAGGTCTTCTGGTCGGCGTCGAGATCAAGATCCTCGATGACCAGTTTGCTGCCGGTGTTCTGCTCGATCATCCGCAGCGCATCCTCGATGATGGTGAGGTTGCGCAGGCCGAGGAAGTCCATCTTGATCAGGCCGAGGGACTCCAGCGGCGGCTGATCGAACTGCGTGATGATCGCGCCGTCGTCCTCGCGCTTCATGATCGGCAGGACGTCGAGCAGCGGCTCGGCGGACATGATCACACCGGCCGCGTGGACGCCCCACTGGCGCTTGAGGTTCTCGATGCCCCTGGCGGTCTCGAAGACCTTGGCCGCCTCCTGGTCGGTGTCGAGCACCAGCCGGAAGTCGGCCGCCTCCTTGTAGCGCGGCGCATCCTTGTTGAGGATGTCACCGAGCGAGATGTCCTTGCCCATGATCGCCGGCGGCATGGCCTTCGTCAGCTTCTCGCCGACCGAGTACGGCATGCCGAGCACCCGTGCGGAGTCCTTGAGCGCCTGCTTGGCCTTGATGGTCCCATAGGTGACGATCTGGGCGACCCGGTCGTCTCCATACTTGTCCGTGACGTACCTGATGACCTCTGGACGTCTGCGGTCGTCGAAGTCGACGTCGATGTCGGGCATCGAGACCCGCTCGGGGTTGAGGAACCGCTCGAAGATCAGACCGTGGGCGAGCGGATCGAGCTCGGTGATCCCCATCGCGTAGGCCACCATCGATCCGGCGGCCGAACCACGGCCCGGCCCGACGCGGATGCCCTGGGCCTTCGCCCAGGTGATGAAGTCGGCCACC
Source organism: Lacisediminihabitans sp. (assembly GCF_036404185.1). Lineage (GTDB taxonomy): Bacteria > Actinomycetota > Actinomycetes > Actinomycetales > Microbacteriaceae > Lacisediminihabitans. The sequence goes on from NZ_DASWPB010000117.1 coordinate 2,417, forward strand.
ACGAGGAAGTATCCGGGGAAGCCCATCTGCTTGATGACATCGACCTCGTACTGGGCCTGCGCGAGGTGCGCCTCGGAGGGGGCGCCGGCGAAGCGCCGCAGCATGCCGGCCGTGACCTCCTTCTCGAACCAGCTCGCCTCGGTCTCGCCCTCCGGCACAGGGAAACGCGGCATGAGATCGCGGTGCTCGAAGTTGACCTGGCAGCGCTCGGCGATCAGCAGGGTGTTGTCGCAGGCCTCCGGGTGATCGCGGAACAGGTGCCGCATCTCGCTGGCGGACTTGAGATAGAACTCGTCGGAGTCGAACTTGAAGCGGTTCGGATCGTCGAGCGTCGATGCCGACTGGACGCAGAGAAGGGCCGCATGGGCCGTGGCGTCGTGGGCGTGGGTGTAGTGCAGGTCGTTGGAGGCGACGAGCGGCAGGTTCAGCTCCTTGGCGAGCCGCAGCAGGTCCTCCATCGTCCGGCGCTCGATGTCGATGCCGTGATCCATGACCTCTGCGAAGAAGTTGCCCTCGCCGAAGATGTCGCGGAAGTCGGCGGCCGCCTGACGGGCCTCCGCGTATTGACCGAGCCGCAGGCGGGTCTGCACCTCGCCGCCGACGCATCCGGTCGTGCCGATGACGCCCTTCGCGTAGCGGCTGAGCAGTTCGCGATCCATCCGCGGCTTGAAGTAGAAGCCCTCGATCGACGCGAGCGAGGACAGGCGGAAGAGGTTGTGCATCCCCTCGTTGTTCTCGGAGAGGAGCGTCATGTGTGTGTACGAGCCGGATCCTCCGACGTCGTCCTGGCCCTGGTGGTTGTCGCCCCAGCGCACCCGGGTCCTGTCCTGACGGGCGGTTCCGGGGGTGATGTAGGCCTCCGTGCCGATGATCGGCTTCACGCCGACAGCCGTCGCCTGCTTCCAGAAGTCGTACGCGCCGAACATGTTGCCGTGGTCGGTCATCGCGATCGCGGGCATGCCCTCGTCGGCCACCGCCTGGACGAGCGGCCCGACCCGCGCGGCACCGTCCAGCATCGAATACTCGCTGTGCACGTGGAGGTGCACGAAGGAATCACTACTGGATGGCACAACTTCTCCGACTAGCCGAGGGTGGCGAAAAATTAACCCGTGCGCCAAGGATAAGCCAGCCTCAGTCGGCGCGGAGCACGTCCAGCGCGTGTTGCAGGTCCTCGGGATACACACTCGTGAACAGCACGGGCTCCCCCGTCCCCGGGTGCCGGAAACCGAGTCTCATCGCGTGCAGCCACTGCCTGGTGAGACCGAGCCGAGCCGAGATCGTCGGGTCGGCCCCGTACATCGTGTCGCCGACGCAGGGATGCCGCTGGGCGGCCATGTGCACCCGGATCTGGTGGGTGCGACCCGTCTCGAGATGGACCTCGAGCAGCGAGGCGCTCGGGAAGGCCTCGAGGGTCTCATAGTGCGTCACCGAGTTCTTGCCGTCCATGGTGACCGCGAACTTCCAGCTGGAGCTCGGATGCCGCCCGATCGGGGCGTCGATGGTGCCCGCGAGCGGATCGGGATGCCCCTGAACGACCGCGTGATAGATCTTCTCCACCTCGCGATCGTGGAACTGCCGCTTGAGCTCGGTATACGCGCGCTCGCTCTTGGCGACCACCATGAGACCGCTCGTGCCCGCGTCGAGCCGGTGGACGATGCCCGCGCGCTCCGCGGCCCCGGATGTCGAGATGCGGAAGCCCGCGCCGGCCAGTGCCCCGAGGACGGTCGGCCCCGTCCAGCCGACGGAGGGATGGGCGGCGACCCCCACCGGCTTGTCGACCACGACGATGTCGTCGTCGTCGTAGACCACGGTCAGCTCTGGCACCAGGATGGGCTGGATCGAGGGCGCCTCCTTCGGGGTCCAGGACACCTCCAGCCAGCTGTCCGCGCGCAGACGGTCGGACTTGCCGAGCGGCAGACCGTCAGCGGTCACTCCCCCGGCCTCAGCGACCTCCGCGGCGAAGCTCCGGGAGAAACCGAGGAGCTTCGCCAACGCGGCATCCACCCGTTCGCCCACGAGCCCGTCGGGAACGGGGAGGCTGCGCGACTCCATGCCGCGCTACTCGCTGTCCGCGGGGGTCTTGGCCTTCGTGTCGGCTTCGATGTCCTCGCCGCGCGGAGTGCGGCCGATCCGCCGACCGTCCAACCCGACCCCGCGGAGGGTCAGGATGATGAACAGCCCCATGCTCGCCACGATGAACGAGTCGGCGATGTTGAAGATCGCCGGGAATCCGTAGACCTGGATGAAGTCGACGACGTGACCGACGCCGAAGCCGGGTTCGCGGAAGAGGCGATCGGTGAGGTTGCCGGTCGTGCCGCCCAGCAGCATCCCGAACAGGATCGCCCAGCCGACCGAGCGGATGCGACGGGCGAAGCCGACGATGAAGACGGCGACAGCGAAGGCGACGATCGAGAACACCCAGGTCGACCCGCTCGCGAGAGAGAACGCCGCGCCGGAGTTCTTCACGAAGTGGAACTGCAACACCTCGCCGAACACGCGGACCAGCTGATTCTCCGTCAGGTTGCTGACGATGAGGTACTTGGTCAGCTGGTCGAGACCGTACACAGCCACGGCGACGATCGCCAACGCGATGAGCGCCCGAACGCTGACCTTGGCTGTACGACCCTTCGCCTGCGGCTCAGTTACCGCCAAAGCCCTGGTAGCTGGCGGGAGAGGGCGTCGGGACGCTCTCGAACGACGAACCCGTCGAGACGGGGCTCACCGCCGCCGGCTCGTTCTCCTCGAGCTCGTGCAGCTGGCCCTCAATGTAGCTCTTCAGCTTCTGGCGGTACTCGCTCTCGAAGGTGCGCAGCTCCTCGATGCGGCTCTCGAGCGACGAGCGCTCCTGCTCGAGGGCGGCGATCTGGGTCTGCTGGGCCTCCTCGGCCTCTCCGACGAGACGGGCCGCGGTGGCGTGACCCTCCGCGATGAGGGCGTCGCGCTTCTCGATGCCCTCGCGAACGTGCTCGTCGTGCAGCTTGCGGGCGAGCTGCAGGAGGTTGTTCGTGTTCTCGCTCTCGTCGTCGACCGGCGGAGTGACGACCGGCGGGGCGACGACCGGCGCCACAACGGGCGCGACGGGGGCGGTGAACTGCGGCTGTGCAGCCTCCGCGCTCTCCGGCGACGGGGAGGCGCTGCGCTGCAGCTCGTTGATGCGGGACTCGCCCGCGATCAGGCGCTGGCGGAGCTCTTCGTTCTCCTGGCCGAGGCGACGCAGCTCGACGACGACCTCGTCGAGGAAGTCGTCAACCTCGTCCTGGTCGTATCCTTCGCGAAACTTGGTCGGCTGGAACCGCTTGTTGACTACGTCTTCAGGCGTTAGGGCCATGGATGTCACCTCAAAGAACTCTCTGGTACCGCGTCAGCCCGGGCAGCTGACACTGGCAAAACTCGCGGGCACACAGGACCGTGCTCCCGAATGGTCATCGACCACTGTCCAAGATTACACACGGTAACGGGATTAGCTCAGTACCAACGCCACGTAGATGAGGATCAGGTCGGCCAGCATCACGATGCTCCAACCGAAATCGAGGGCGATGCCCCCTGCTCGCGCGGGAGGGATGACCCGGCGCGCGAACCGGATCGGCGCGTCGGTGAGCGTGAAAACGAGCTCGGCGAGCACCATGCCGAAGCCCTTCGGCCGCCAGTTGCGGGCGAAGGTGCGAGCCAGGTCGAGCACAAAACGTGCCCACAGCACAAAAAAATAGATCAGAAACAGGTAGTAGGCGATCGTCGCGATGACGGAGACGACGATCACGGATTACTCGGCCAGCCCGCGTGATCAGGACTGGGCGAAGAACGAGGCGTCGACGTCGGACTCGACGTCCGCCGGGTCTCCGCTGACGGCCACGTGGGCCGGTGAGAGCAGGAACACCTTGTTGGTCACCCGCTCGATCTTGCCGTAGAGACCCTGGGAGAGCCCGCTGGCGAAGTCGACGAGGCGGCGCGCATCCGGCTCGGTCATCTGGGACAGGTTGATGATGACCGGGATGCCGTCCCTGAAGCTCTCGGCGATGACCTGCGCGTCCTTGTACTCGCGGGGGTGCACGGTGAGGATCTCGTTCATGTCGGCGGGGGCTGCATTTCTCTGGCTGGGAACACGACGGAGGGGGGTGACCGGCGCGCGATTCGCGGTCGGCTGGGGCACGTGATGGGCGACCGGTGCCGCGGGTGCTGCCGGTGCCGCGTCCTCGTACTCGAACTCCTCGTCGGCAAGTCCCAGATAGACCATGGTCTTGCGAAGCGGGTTAGCCATTATCGTGCCTCCTGTGGTGAAACTCTCGAGTTCAGATTAACCGGCGACCGGACGGATTCCGGTGATTGCCGAACCAATGCGCAGGTGTGTCGCGCCTTCGAGGATCGCCGCACGGTAGTCGCCGGACATCCCCGCCGAGATGGAGCGGGCGCCGGGAGCGATGCGCTGGATGCGCTCGGAGGCCGCACGCAAGCGGGCGAACGCGCTGCGCGGCTCCTCGCCGACCGGTGCGACGGCCATGACCCCGAGGAGGTTGAGCCCCGGCGTGACGAGGACCCGCTCGACGAGCTCCTCCAGGCCGGGATCGGCGACACCGCCCCTGGCCGGGTCATCCGTGAGATTGAGCTGAACGAAACAGTCGACCGTCAGGGTGTCCGAGGCCAGCGCATTGACGACCGACGAACGATCGAGCGAGTGGATGACCCGCGCATAGTTCCGCACCTGACGCGCCTTCTTGCTCTGCAGCTGACCGATGAAGTGCCAGTCCAGATCGAGGTCGCCCAGCTCGGCGGCCTTGGCCTGCGCCTCCTGGTGCCGGCTCTCGCCGAAGTTCCGGACGCCGAGGCCGTACAGCTCGCGGATGAGCGCCACGGGATGGAACTTCGTGACGACCACCGTCGTGATCGCCCGCGGGTCGCGGCCCGCCCGGCTCGCGGCATCCGCCACCCCGGCCTTGACCGCGGCCAGCCGCTCCGAGAGGGACCCCTCCGCCGTCATGTCAACGATGCGCCCTACTTCAGGAAGTCGGGCACGTCCAGATCGTCGTCCCCGTCGTCGAAGACGGGGTCCCCCGGAGAGGTGGGCAGCTCCGGCTCCGGTGACCAGGTGGGCACGACGGATTCCTCGGCCTGCTCGCCGGTGGCGGAGTCGATCGGCGCCGCCGCATCGACGAAGTTCGACCGGTGGCCCGGCTTCTTGACGACGGGCTCTCCCCCGTCGAACCCCGCCGCGATGACGGTCACCCGCACCTCGTCGCCGAGGGTGTCGTCGATGACGGCTCCGAAGATGATGTTGGCCTCCGGATGCACGGCCTCCTGCACCAGACGGGCCGCGTCGTTGATCTCGAAGATGCCGAGGTTCGATCCGCCCTGGATGGAGAGCAGGACGCCGTGCGCGCCGTCGATGCTCGCCTCGAGCAGAGGAGAGGCGACCGCCAGCTCGGCGGCCTTGATGGCACGGTCGGCCCCCCGGGACGATCCGATGCCCATGAGCGCGGAGCCCGCACCCTGCATGACCGACTTGACGTCGGCGAAATCAAGGTTGATCAGGCCGGGAGTCGTGATGAGATCGGTGATGCCCTGGACGCCAGCGAGGAGCACCTGATCGGCGGTCGCGAAGGCCTCGAGGAAGCTGATGCCCCTGTCGCTGATCTCCAGCAGCCGGTCGTTCGGGACGACGATGAGGGTGTCGACCTCCTGCTTGAGCGCGGAGACTCCGACGTCGGCCTGGGCGGCGCGGCGCTTTCCCTCGAAGCCGAACGGCCGCGTGACGACGCCGATGGTCAGGGCTCCGATCGACTTCGCGATCCGGGCGACGACGGGGGCGCCACCGGTGCCGGTTCCTCCGCCCTCCCCCGCTGTGACGAAGACCATGTCCGCACCGGCGAGAGCCTCCTCGATCTCCTCCGCGTGGTCCTCGGCGGCGCGGCGGCCCACCTCGGGGTCGGCGCCGGCGCCGAGACCGCGGGTGATCTCGCGACCCACGTCGAGTTTGACGTCGGCGTCGCTCATGAGCAGCGCCTGGGCATCCGTGTTGATCGCGATGAACTCGACCCCGCGCAGTCCGAGCTCGATCATGCGGTTGACCGCGTTGACGCCGCCGCCGCCTACACCGACGACCTTGATCACGGCGAGGTAGTTCTGGTTCGATGTCACGTCCGGCCTCCGCTACAACCTTCAACCTCAGCTTGAAGATGAAAGTTATTCTCAATAGTGCTACTTGGCATTGAGAGTAAGCGGGAGCTGTCATCGAGGCTGGCAGGTCACGCGCGTGTCGCGAAGAGGTGGCTGTGAATCCGTCCGCGAGACCGGTGAGTTGCCCGCTTCGACCACCCGAGGCCCACATCCAGTATGCAGAGCGGGCAACTCAGGGGGCGGGAGTCGGCGGCGCCGTGTGGTCGATGACCAGCGCGATGTCGGGCGACGAGACGTTGAAGTCGACGCTCCTGTCCTTCTTCTGGCTCGTGATGAGTGCTTTCAGCGCTGAGGCCTTCTGCGCCTCGCGCTCGGCGTTGCCCCAGATCACCTTCTGCTTCGTGTCGTCGAACGTGAATGTCACGTCGTCCTCGGTCGTCGCGGTGATCGAGCCGATGCGCTTCAACAGGTCGGCCGGCATGCCGAGCAGCACCTCGGCGGCCGTCGTGAACGAGGGACTCCCTGCCGCGCCCGCGTCGATCACCGGGAGGTCCTTGGGCGCCTCGGTCACCGTCTGCACCACGACGCCCGCCGGGTCGACGAGGTTCCAGCTCGAACCGTTCGCCATGACGGCGACCGGCTCGCGCTCGGTTACTCGAACCACCAGCGTGTCGGGGGGCACGATCTCCGTGCTGTAACTCTTGATCAAAGGCAGCGCCCCGA
>NZ_DASWPB010000118.1:0-13796 GCF_036404185.1 Lacisediminihabitans sp.
GACGCTCGTCGAGGTCAACCCGCTGGTGCTTACCGAGGAGGGCGAGATCCTCGCGCTCGACGGCAAGGTCTCGCTCGACGAGAACGCCGACTTCCGCCATCCGGACCACGAGGCGCTCGTCGACAGGGACGCGGCCGACCCGCTCGAGGCGAAGGCCAAGCGGCTCGGGCTCAACTACGTCAAGCTCGACGGCGAGGTCGGCGTGATCGCAAACGGCGCTGGGCTCGTGCTGTCCACCCACGACGTCGTCAGCTACGCGGGGGAGATCTGGGGCGGCGTCAAGCCGGCCAACTTCCTCGACATCGGGGGCGGCGCATCCGCGGAGGTGATGGCCAACGGGCTCGACGTCATCCTCGGCGACGAGCAGGTCAAGAGCGTCTTCGTCAACGTCTTCGGCGGCATCACCGCGTGCGACGCGGTGGCGAACGGGATCGTCGGGGCGCTGAAGACCCTGGGCGACACGGCGAGCAAGCCGCTCGTCGTGCGCCTGGACGGCAACAAGGTCGAGGAGGGCCGCCGGATCCTCGCCGACTTCGGCCATCCGCTCGTGTCGCTCGCGACCACCATGGACGACGGCGCCGACAAGGCCGCCGAGCTGGCTTCGAAGTAAAGGGACTGCTGAAATGTCGATCTTCCTCAACAAGGACTCCACGGTCATCGTCCAGGGCATCACCGGAGGAGAGGGCACCAAGCACACCGCCCTCATGCTGAAGGCGGGCACCCATGTCGTGGGCGGGGTCAACGCCCGCAAGGCGGGAACCACCGTCACGCACGGCGACGTCGAGCTTCCCGTCTTCGGCACGGTCGCCGAGGCCATCGAGAAGACCGGCGCGGACGTCTCCATCGTCTTCGTGCCGCCGGCCTTCGCCAAGGACGCGGTGCTCGAGGCGATCGAGGCGGAGATCCCGCTCGTGGTCGTCATCACCGAGGGCATTCCCGTGCAGGACTCCGCCGAGTTCTGGGCGACCGCGAAGGCCAAGGGCGGCAGGACGCGGATCATCGGACCGAACTGTCCGGGCATCATCACCCCCGGTGAGTCGCTCGTCGGGATCACGCCGGCGACGATCACCGGGAAGGGGCCGATCGGCCTCGTCTCCAAGTCGGGGACGCTGACCTATCAGATGATGTACGAACTGCGCGATCTCGGCTTCTCGACCGCGATCGGCATCGGGGGCGACCCGGTCATCGGCACCACCCACATCGACGCGCTCGCGGCGTTCGAGGCGGATCCGGAGACGAAGGCGATCGTCATGATCGGCGAGATCGGGGGAGACGCCGAGGAGCGCGCCGCCGACTACATCAGGGCCAACGTCACCAAGCCGGTCGTGGGATATGTCGCGGGTTTCACCGCCCCGGAGGGCAAGACGATGGGCCACGCGGGCGCGATCGTCTCCTCTGGCGCCGGCACAGCCCAGGGCAAGAAGGAGGCCCTCGAGGCCGCCGGGGTCAGGGTCGGCAAGACGCCGAGCGAGACCGCGAGCCTCATGCGCGAGATCCTCACCTCCCTGGGGTAGTCGGAGGTTCTTTGCTGGTGCGTCACAGGTCATCGGTCTAGCGTTGGGATCGTCGATTCAGGCGACTCAAGGAAGAGGTCCATCGTGAAAAAACTCATCAACGACCCGGCGAACGTCCTGGCGGATTCCCTCGTGGGAGTGGCCGCCGCGCATCCGGAATTGAACGTCGATCTTGTCAACCGGATCGTCTATCGGGGAACTCCAACTCGGGAGGGCAAGGTCGCCGTCATCTCGGGAGGCGGCTCGGGCCATGAGCCGCTGCACGGCGGCTTCGTCGGACTCGGGATGCTCGACGCGGCTATCGCCGGAGAGGTGTTCACCTCGCCGACACCCGACCAGATCCAGGAGGCGACCAAGGTCGCCGACAGCGGCGCCGGTGTGCTGCACATCGTCAAGAACTACACGGGCGACGTCATGAACTTCGACATGGCGGCCGAGCTCGCCGATGCCGAGGCGGGTGTCACGGTGGAGACCGTCGTGACCAACGACGACGTCGCCGTCGAGGACTCGACCTACACGGCGGGACGCCGTGGGGTGGGTATCACGGTGTTCGTCGAGAAGATCGCTGGCGCCGCGGCCGAAGAGGGCAGGGACCTGGCCGGCGTGGCCGATCTGGCCAGGCGGGTGAACGCATCCGGCCGCTCGATGGGCATGGCGCTGACCAGCTGCACCGTGCCGGCGGCGGGCCAGCCGACCTTCGACCTTCCCGACGACATGATGGAGATGGGTGTCGGCATCCACGGCGAGCCCGGCAGGCATCGGCTGCCGCTCGCGCCGGCGTCGGAGATCGCCCAGCAGCTGGCGGAACCGATCCTCGCCGACCTCGACTTCACGGGCGGACCGACCATCGTGATGCTCAACGGCATGGGCGGTTCTCCGCTGATCGAGCTCTACCTCATGTACGGCGAGGTCAAGAAGATCCTCGACGCGGCGGGGGTGGACGTGGCACGCACCCTCGTCGGCAACTACATCACCTCGCTGGACATGGCGGGATGCTCGCTCACGCTGCTCAAGGCGGACGACGAGCTCCTGCGACTGTGGGACGCGCCGGTCAACACGCCCGGCCTTCGTTGGGGAGTCTGAACACATGACCGATGGCACCGTTTCCCTCGCGCAACTCGTCGACTGGCTGTCCCATTTCCGGGACCTGGTCACCGAGAATCGCGCCTATCTGACCGAGCTGGACTCCGCCATCGGCGACGCCGACCACGGGGCGAACATGGCCCGCGGCATGGTGGCCGTGACCGAGAAGATCGGCACCGCGCAGGAGACCACCGTCGCCGACCTGTTCAAGACGGTCGGCATGACGCTGGTCAGCTCTGTCGGCGGCGCGAGCGGGCCGCTCTACGGGACCTTCTTCCTGCGCTTCGGCACGACGGCGGGCGCGGTGACCGAGCTGGATGCCCCGACCCTCGCCGCCTCTCTGCGTGCGGGCCTCGGCGGCGTGGTCGCCAGGGGCAAGGCGGAGGCGGGGGACAAAACGATGTTCGACGCGATGTCCCCGGCCATCGACGCCTTCGACGCGGAGCTGGCGACCGGAGCGGATGTCTCTGCGGCGGCGACGGCGGCCTTCGAGGCCGCGGAGCTGGGCCGCGATGCGACGGGACCCCTCGTCGCACGCAAGGGCAGGGCCAGTTACCTCGGCGACCGCAGCGCCGGTCACCTCGACCCAGGGGCCACCTCGACGGCGTTCCTCTTCCAGGCGCTCGCCGGCGCCCTCGCGGAGGCATAGCGGTGATCGGCATCGTCGTGGTCTCGCACAGCCCCGCACTGGCGCAGGCCGCGGTCGACCTCTCCCTGGAGATGGTCCCCGGCACCCGTCCGGCGATCGCGGTCGCCGCGGGTTCCGGCGACGGCCTCATCGGAACGGACGCCGTCAGGGTGGCGGCGGCCATCGACGAGGTCGCCTCCCCGGACGGCGTGCTCGTCGTGATGGATCTCGGCTCCGCGGTCATGAGCGCGGAGATGGCACTGGACTTCCGGGAGTCTGAGGTCGAGGTTCGACTCTCCGCCGCGCCCTTCGTCGAGGGGCTGCTCGCGGCGATCGTGACCGCCGCGGGTGGGGCGAGCCTCGCCGAGGTGGATCGTGAGGCGGTCGCGGCCCTCGCCCCGAAACGGGCATCCCTGGGGACGGAGCAACCCGCGTCGGAGCCGGATCACGGGGAGTCGGCGCCGCTTGCCGCAGCCGCGGGCTCCGAGCTCAGCGAGGACCTCACCATCATCAACGCCGACGGCCTGCACGCCCGACCCGCCTCGACGCTCGTCTCCACCATCTCCGGCTTCGATGCGAAGGTCACCATCGCCAATCGCCGGCTGACCACCGCACCCGTCGCGGGCAACAGCCTGATCGGGCTGTTGTCGCTCGGGGCGAAGCCGGGGGACGTGTTGACCGTCTCGGCATCCGGTCCTCAGGCGGCGGACGTGCTGGCGAAGGTCAAGGAGCTCGTCACCTCCGCCTTCGGCGAGGAGGTCGCACCGGCAAAGTGACCGGCACCGCCGTTCGCTCCCGGGATGGGCGGCACCCAGCCGGTAGGCTCCGACGGGTATGAACCGTCCGCTCACCGCCCTCTTCGCCGCGCTCGAGGCGTTGCTCGTCGCCGCGATCGGCGTCGGCATCCCCCTCGTGCCGCTCACGCTGCTCTGGGCCGTGCAGTACGGGCTGCAGATCGACTGGCTCGTGTTCTGGCGGGCGGCGGCCGACATCTGGCTGCTCGGCTCCGGCGTCGACGTCACCATGACCCTCGACCCGGCGATCGCCACGAGCCTCGGCTTCGCCGGCGCGGGAAAGCCCTTCGTCCTGACGATCGCCCTGCTCGGCTTCGCGCTGCTGACCGCCTTGCTCGGGGCCCGCGCAGGCCGACGCATCGGTCAGACCCCGCACTGGCGCCTCGGTGCGCTGACGGGCATCGTCACCTTCGCCGTCGTGTCCCTCGTCATCACCCTCAGCACCGTCTTCGCCTCCGCTCGGCCGTCCCTCTGGCAGGGGATCCTGCTCCCGACGCTGGTCTTCACCATCGGGATGGCGCTCGGGACGGCCCTCGCCAGGTCCCGGCCGGTGGATGCCCCGGCCGCCGTGCCCGCGGACCGCGGGATCCCTTACCGGTCGGTCGGCGCCACGGTCCTGCGGGGCGGCAGCGGTGCCGCGGCGATCGTCGTCGCGGCCGCGGGCATCCTGCTCGCCCTGCGGCTGCTCTTCGGCTACGGGAAGATCATCGCCCTCTATGAGGGACTGCACGCCGGCGCGCTCGGCGGCGTCGCGGTCACGGTGGGCCAGCTCGCCTTCCTGCCCAACCTGGTGATCTGGACGGCCTCCTGGCTCGTCGGTCCAGGCTTCGCGATCGGCACCGGCTCCTCGGTGAGCCCCATCGCCACCAGCCTCGGTCCGATTCCGGCCATCCCCGTGCTCGGCGCGCTCCCGAGCGGCGGCCTGTCCTGGGGATACCTCGGCCTGCTGGTCCCGGTGCTCGCGGGCTTCGCCGTCGCGATCGTCCTCAGGCCACGGCTGGTGCGGGCGCTCGGGCCGGGGAAGACGGTCTGGCTCGTCGTCGCGGGCGTCGCGATCGGCGTGGTCGGCGGCATCGCGCTCGGCCTGCTGGCCTGGGCGTCCGCGGGCTCGGCCGGCCCGGGGCGCCTCGTCGACGTCGGTCCCTCCCCCTGGCTCGTCGCCGCCTACGGTGCGCTGGAGATCGGGGTCGCGGCCGCGATTGGGATGCTCGTCGGCCGGCCTCCGCGCTCCGGCGGCGAGGCGCATCCGTCACGGTAGGATCTGGTGATGCTCTCCTTGGTCGTCCTGATCTCCGGCGGCGGCTCGAACCTTCGAGCGCTGCTCGAGGCCTGTGACGACGCGGAGTACCCGGCCAGGGTCGTCGCCGTCGGGGCGGACCGCGACGCCGAGGGGTTCGAGCACGCCGAGCGGTACGGCATCCCGACCTTCTCGGTCGCCCTCTCGAGCTACCCCGACCGTGAGACCTGGGGGGACGAGCTCCTCCGCCAGATCGAGCAGTGGCATCCCGACCTGGTCGTCCTCAGCGGGTTCATGAAGCTGCTGCCCCCTCGGGTGATCGCGGCCCTCAGCCCCACCCTCATCAACACGCATCCGGCGTACCTCCCCGAGTTCCCCGGGGCGCACGGCGTACGGGATGCGCTCGCCGCCGGTGTCGCGCAGACCGGCGCGAGCATCATCGTCGTGGACAACGGCGTCGATGCCGGTCCCATCGTCGCCCAGCGCCGGGTTCCCGTGCTGCCGGGGGACACGGAGGCGAGCCTGCACGAGCGCATCAAGCCGGTGGAGCGCGAACTGCTGGTCCGGACGGTGCTCGACGTCGCGAACGGCGCCATCGACCTCGCCGCCCTCGCCAGGGACTAGTCCTCTCCGCCCCTGCGCGCATCCCGTGCCCTGCAGCCCGCCGAGTGGGCAGTTGTGGTCGCCTGCGGGCATTCCCAGGCGACCACAACTGCCCACTCGGCGGCGGGCGGCCCGGGCGGGGAGGCCGCTGGCGAGAGGCGCGAGGGGCGGTAAACTGTACTGTCGCGACTGGCGTTGAGATGGGGAACCATCGGGGAGCGACTGACTCCACGTTTCGGCCGTTCGCCTGGGCCGAACCGGATAAGCACGTGTCCGGTACCGTCTAAGGAGCAGCCAATGTCCGCAACCCCCGCCTCGCAGGAGTACCGCCAGAGGGACGTCATCCCCATTACCAGGGCACTCGTCTCGGTGAGCGACAAGACCGGCCTGCTGGAGCTGGCCGAGGCGCTCGCCGCAGCCGGGGTGGAGATCGTCTCCACCGGTTCCACGGCGGCCACGATCGCCGGCGCTGGGTTCCCTGTCACCGAGGTCGCCGAGGTCACCGGCTTTCCCGAGTCGCTCGACGGCCGGGTCAAGACCCTGCATCCCGCCATCCATGCCGGCATCCTCGCCGACTTGCGCCTGGCCGGCCACGAGGCGCAGCTCGCCGAGCTCGGCATCCGTCCGTTCGAGCTCGTCGTGGTGAACCTCTATCCCTTCGTCGAGACGATCGCCTCCGGCGTGACCGGTGACGCGGCGATCGAGCAGATCGACATCGGCGGCCCGGCCATGGTGCGTGCGGCGGCGAAGAACCATCCGAACGTCGCGGTGGTGGTCTCGCCCTCCGGATACGACCAGGTGATCAAGGCGCTCCGGCTCGGCGGGACGAACCTCGCCCAGCGACAGCGGCTGGCCGGCGAGGCCTTCGCCCACACCGCCGCCTACGACACCGCGGTGGCGGACTACCTGGCCGCGTCGGTCGGCATCCGCGCGGAGCATCCCCTGGCCGCATCTCCCGGGTTCGAGGTGCGCGCCACCCTCAAGGAGGCGCTCCGCTACGGCGAGAACGCCCATCAGGATGCGTCGCTGTACGTCACGGCGGACGGCGCGGGCATCGCCCAGGCGACCCAGCTGCACGGCAAGGAGATGTCCTACAACAACTACGTGGACGCGGATGCCGCGCTGCGCACCGCCTATGACTTCGCCGAGCCGGCCGTCGCCATCATCAAGCACGCCCAGCCCTGCGGCATCGCGGTCGCGCGCGGGACGGGCGACCCGATCGCCTCCGCCCACCTGCGTGCCCACGAGTGCGACCCCGTCTCGGCCTTCGGCGGCGTCATCGCCGCGAACCGCACCGTCACGGCGGAGATGGCACAGACCGTGAAGGACATCTTCACCGAGGTCGTCATCGCGCCGGACTTCGAGCCGGAGGCGCTCGAGATCCTGCGGGCGAAGAAGAACCTGCGCCTGCTCAAGCTGCCGGAGGGCTACCACCGCGATCCGGTCGAGTTCAAGCAGATCAGCGGGGGACTGCTCGTCCAGCAGCCCGACGTCTTCGACGGGTTCAGCTCGGCGGGCTGGAGGCTCGTGGCCGGGGACGAGGCGGATGTCGCCACCCGCGCCGACCTCGAGTTCGCCTGGCGCGCCGTGCGGGCGGTCAAATCGAACGCGATCCTGCTCGCGCACGACGGCGCATCCGTCGGCGTCGGCATGGGACAGGTGAACCGGGTCGACTCCTGCCGGCTGGCGGTCAGCCGTGCCGGGGACCGGGCCGCCGGTTCGGTCGCGGCATCCGACGCCTTCTTCCCGTTCGCAGACGGGGCACAGATCCTGCTGGATGCCGGGGTGAGGGCGATCGCGCAGCCCGGGGGCTCGATCCGCGACCAGGAGGTCATCGACGCGGCGGCCGAGGCCGGGGTGACGATGTACTTCACGGGCGAGCGGCACTTCTACCACTGAGGCCGGGCGCGGCCGGTACAGCGGCTTCATAGCCTTCGGCCCCTAGGCTCATGAACCATGACCGTCACCGCCCGACCCGTCCCGCTCCTCCGCCGAGTCGCCGCAGCGACCCTCTCCGCCCTCGTCGTTGCGGCGATCGGTTTCGCGGCGACGATCCTGCTGTTCTTCACGGCTCTCGTCGTCGGCAGCTCGGGAGCCGACGGGGCGACCCTCGTCCAGATCGGCGACGTGTTCCTCGGGGCGAGCCTGATCGTCTTCGTGCTGATGCTCGTGTTCGCCCTCCTCGGCGTCTACAGGCGCTGGTACTTCGCACTGGTGGCCGGACTGGTCGCGGCGATCGTCGGCGCGATCGTCGGCACGCTGCTGCGTGTCGCCATGAGCGGCACCGCCGTCACCGGCACGATCTTCAGGCAGCTCATCGGCACCCTCCTCGGCATCAACCTGACCTTCGTCATCCTCGTGGTCCTGGCCACCGTGACGACCGGTGGCTGGATCTGGCGGCGCATGCTGAACGGCTCGGCGTCACCGGTCGTGACGGATCGGCACATCGCGATCGTCCGGGCGCCGGCGGGCAACCTCGCGGACGGCCAGGTGACCCATCTCGACCGGGTCCCGGTCGACACGGAGCTCGCCAACCGGCAGTGGGATGGCTACGTCGCCGCGCTGGCCGGTGCCGGCTGGGACGTGGTCGAGGTTCCGATCGCCGCGGGACAGGCCGACTCCGTCTTCGTCGAGGACGCGGCGGTGCTCTTCGGCGACACCGCCGTGATCGCCAGCCCCGGCTCGGAGTCCCGCAGGGGCGAGACCGCCGAGGTCGAGACGACCCTTCGCGGACTCGGCCTGAGGATCGAGCGGATCACCCTGCCGGGGACCCTGGACGGCGGCGACGTGCTCAAGGTCGGCTCGACCGTCTATGTCGGTCGCGGCGGGCGCACGAATGCCGAGGGCATCCGCCAGCTCAGGGCGCTCGTCGCCCCTCTCGGCCACCGCGTCGTGGCGGTTCCGGTCTCGACCGCGCTGCACCTCAAGAGCGTCGTGACCGCACTACCGGACGGGACGGTCATCGGGTTCCCCGCGCTCGCCTCGACGCCGAGCCTGTTCGAGCGATTCCTGCCGGTGCCGGAGGAGGCAGGCGCCCACGTCGTCGTGCTGGCCGACGACACCGTGCTGATGTCGAGCTCCGCCCCGGCGTCCGCCGCCCTGGTCGCCGACCTCGGCTATCGGGTGATCACCGTGGACATCGGCGAGTTCGAGAAGCTCGAGGGCTGCGTCACCTGCCTGTCGATCCGCCTGCGCTGAGGCATCCGCTCGGAGGGAACACGGCGCACCCTTGCGCTCGGCGAACATTAGGGTCTAACCTGTAAGGCTGTCCGGTCGGCGACGAGTCGTTGTCCGAGGCCACCCCTAGAGTGCAGACACCGGCTGCATTTCATCCGTGTTCAGGAGGACGCCATGACATACACATTTCTCGCAACTGCAGGCGCGAAGCGTGTTGCCGTCCTCCCGATGACGTCCTTCCTCGGGATCCGGTAGCTCGCGGGGCCGCAGGCCCCTCGCGCAGTTCTCCCGCCCCTCCGCTGTCACCAGCCCCCTTCCGTTCTCGTTTCCGGCATCCGCCGACCCCCGTTCAAGGACTACACACGTGTCTGCAGACCAAAAACGCCAAGGCACCTTTGCCTCCATCGTCCGCATCTATCCCTGGGCCAGGCCGGCCATGCCGCGCATCTACCTCGGGATGGTGTCCGCGCTCATCGCGGCCATCGTCTCGCTGCTGATCCCGCAGGTGCTCAGGGCGCTCATCGACGGCCCGCTCAGCTCCGGCGACGCCAGCCAGATCTGGTGGCCGGTCTCCGCCGTGCTCGGCCTCGGAGTGCTCGAGGCCGTCATGATCTGGTTCCGGCGGTGGTTCGTGCTCCAGCCGGGCACCGGTGTCGAGGCGGACATGCGCAACTCGCTCTACCGGCAGCTGCAGGATCTGCCGGTGGGCTTCCACGATCGCTGGCCGAGCGGGCAGCTGCTCTCCCGCGCCATGAGCGATCTCAACCTCATCCGCCGGTGGATCTCCTTCGGCATCGTGCTGCTCGTCGTCAACGTCATCACCATCCTGGTCGGGTTCGGCTTCCTGATCTCGATCAGCTGGGTGCTCGGCGTCGTCTTCGTCGTCTGCTCGATCCCCCTGTGGATTTACGGGTACGTCTTCGAGCACAAGTATTCCGTCGTCGCGCGCCGCAGCCAGGATCAGGCTGGCGACCTCGCGACCGCCGTCGAGGAGTCGGTACACGGCATCCGCGTCCTGAAGGCCTTCGGTCGCGGCAGGCACGCGCTCAAGAATTTCGCCTTCCAGGCGGAGGAGCTGCGCGGAACGGAGATCGAGAAGGCCAAGGCGATCGCCGGCATCTGGCTGTGGCTGCTGCTCGTCCCCGACGTCACCTTCGGGCTCTGCCTGCTCGCCGGCGTCTGGCTCGCCGCGGGCGGCCAGCTGACGGTCGGCCAGCTCGTGGCGTTCTTCGCCACGGCGACGGTGCTGCGCTTCCCCGTCGAGTCGATCGGCTTCCTGCTGTCGATGACCTTCGACACCAGGACGGCGGCTGACCGGTTCTTCGAGGTCATGGACGAGCCGAACACGATCGTCGATCCGGAGCATCCGAAGACCATCGCCGATCCGCAGGGACGTCTCGTCTTCACCGACGTGCATTTCCGCTACCAGGATTCGCCGGCGCAATACGCCGACCTGCTCGACGGGATCGACCTCGCCCTCGAACCCGGGGAGACGATGGCCCTCGTCGGCCTCACCGGCTCCGGCAAGTCGACGCTCACCGCGCTCACCACCCGGCTCTACGACGTGACCGGCGGCTCGGTCACCCTCGACGGGGTGGACATCCGCGACCTGTCCCGGTTCGAACTGCGCAGGCACATCGCGATGGCCTTCGAGGATGCGACGCTGTTCTCCGCGTCCGTTCGGGACAACGTGCTGCTCGGCCGCCCGGAGTCGACGGACGCCGAGCTGCTCGAGGCGCTCGAGATCGCCCAGGCGGACTTCGTGCACGCCCTTCCGGACGGCATCAACACCAAGGTGGGCGAGGAGGGCATGAGCCTGTCCGGCGGCCAGCGTCAGCGCCTCGCACTGGCCAGGGCCGTCGCGGCCAAGCCGGAGGTGCTGGTGCTCGACGACCCGCTCTCTGCCCTGGACGTGGACACCGAGGCGTTGGTGGAGGCGGCACTGCGCCGGGTGCTCGCCTCGACGACGGCGCTCATCGTCGCGCACCGCCCGTCCACGGTCATGCTCGCCGACCGGGTGGCGCTGCTCGAGGGCGGCCGGATCACGGCGGTGGGCAGGCACAGCGAACTGCTGGTCGGCAACGAGCATTACCGGTTCGTCATCTCCAGCCTGGAGGACGAAGAGAAGCGCGAAGCACGGGAGGTGAACGCATGAGCGTCCTGGGAGTCGAGGGTGAGGAACGAGAGGACTTCACCCGGCAGGAGAGCAAACAGATCCGCGAGCGGTCGCTCCGGCTGCTGAACTCGCTGCTGCGACCGCTGTGGGTGAGGGTCGGCCTCACCATCGCCGTCGTCGTGGTGAGCACCGGCGCGCAGGTGGCCGGTCCCGCCCTGATCGCCTACGGCATCGACAACGGGCTGCCCGCGCTCGTCAAACACGAGTGGATGCCGCTCGGTTTCGCGGTCGCCGCCTACCTGTTCACCGGCATCATCGGCGCCGTGCTCATCGCCTGGTACACCGTGCTCACCGCGCGGATCAGCCAGGCGATCCTGATCGATCTGCGCAAGCGGGTGTTCCTGCACACGCAGCGGCTGAGCCTCGAGTTCCACGAGAGCTACACCTCCGGTCGGATCATCGCGCGGCAGACGAGCGATCTCGACTCCATCCGCGAGCTCCTGGACTCCGGCATCAACCAGCTCGTCCAGGGCGGCCTCTACATGCTGTTCATCGCGGCGGCCCTGTTCTCGATCGACCTCTGGAGCGGTGTTGTGCTGTTCGGTGCGCTGATCCCGCTCGGCTTCCTGCTGCGCTGGTTCCAGGTGCGCTCGCAGAAGGCGTTCCGTTCGACGAGGACCGCCTCCGCGCGCCTGATCGTGCAGTTCGTGGAGACGATGACGGGCATCCGGGCGGTCAAGGCCTTCCGCAAGGAGAAGCGCAACGAGGTGGAGTTCGCCGCCCTCACCGAGGACTACCGCGAGGCGAACATGAAGACCATCAGGCTCTTCGGCGTTCTCGACCCGGGGCTGGTGCTCATCGGCAACGTCGCCCTCGGGGTCGTGCTGCTGGTCGGCGGTCTGCGGGTCGCCAACGGGGGTCTCGCGATCGGCGTGCTGCTCGCGGCGCTGCTGTACACACGGTCGTTCTTCGCGCCGGCCCAGGACATGGCGATGTTCTACAACTCCTACCAGTCCGCCGCGGCCGCGCTCGAGAAGATCTCCGGGGTGCTCGAGGAGCAGCCGAGCGTGCCGGACCCGACCAGGCCGATCGACCTCTGGCAGGCGAAGGGGGCGCTCGGCTTCGACGGTGTCGAGTTCGCCTACACGCAGGATCGAGTCATCCTGCCGACGTTCGATCTGCAGATCCCGGCCGGTCAGACGATCGCGCTGGTCGGATCGACCGGCGCGGGCAAGTCGACGCTCGCCAAGCTCATCTCGCGGTTCTACGATCCGAGCGCCGGGGTGGTCTCGCTGGACGGCATCGACCTGCGCAGGCTGCATCCGAAGGACCTGCGGCGGGCGATCGTCATGGTCACCCAGGAGGCATACCTGTTCTCCGGATCGGTGGGCGACAACATCGCGCTCGGCAAGCCGGAGGCGACCATGGAGGAGATCGTGGCGGCGGCGAAGGCGGTCGGTGCGCATGAGTTCATCCAGGGGCTGCCCGACGGGTACAACACCGATGTGAACAAGCGCGGCGGCCGGGTGTCCGCCGGTCAGCGCCAGCTCATCTCGTTCGCGAGGGCGTTCCTCGCGAACCCGGTTGTGCTCATCCTGGACGAGGCCACCGCGTCGCTGGACATCCCGAGCGAACGGCTCGTTCAGGAGGGGCTGCTCACCCTGCTCGCCGACCGCACCGCGATCATCATCGCGCACCGCCTCTCGACGGTCGCGATCGCCGACCGGGTGCTCGTCATGGAGCACGGGCGCATCGTGGAGGATGGAACGCCGCGGGACCTCATCTCCGGCACCGGCCGCTTCTCGAAGCTGCACGCGGCCTGGCGCGAGTCCCTCGTCTGACCGCCGCCTTCCCGCCCCGCGCTCTGCCCGTTCCTGCCCGTTGCAGCCTGTTCCGGCACGTTCCAGCGCGTTCCAGCCCGTTCCGAAATGACGGAGTTTTCCCGCGCATCCACCCCGCCGGCGGGAAAACCGGCTGCCTGCAAGCCAAAACTCCGTCATTTCGGAACGGAAGCGGGGACGGGCAGGGGTGGATGCACGGATGCGGGCTGCTACAGGTGGTCGCCGCGGTCGAGGGCGGCGCGGATGCTCGCCCACACCTCTGGCCAGCGCGCCTCGATCTGGGTGTAACTGAACCGCAGGACGTGGTAACCGGCGGACGAGAGTGCGGCATCACGACGGCGGTCCTCCTCGAACGCCTCCCTCGAGGTGTGGAAAGCCGCGCCATCGGCCTCGACGACGAGCCGGCGCCCGATCAGGAAGTCCACGCGCCCGGCGCCGGCGATCGTCACCTGCTGCCTGAAGCCGACCTCGGCCTCCAGCAGGCCGAACTTGAGCAGCGATTCGCCGCCGCTCTCGCTGAGTCGACCCGCGGCATCCAGCCGTCCTCGTCGGCCGCGTGGCAACCGTGCGACGCCTCGAAGGAGTTCGGCTCGCGACACGAGACCCAGGTGGATGGCGGATTCCGCGACCGCGAACGCAATCAGAGGGTCGTGCGTTCGAGTGACCTCGATCACGCAGGCGAGCGGGGTGACCGCGGAACGGGTGCCCGGCAGGCGGTGGTCCGACCATCGAACGGAGGTCAGGGAGGGTCTCACCGCGGTGAGCCGCACGGTCATATCGGTGCGGCTGCGCAGGGCGCGGGC
>NZ_DASWPB010000119.1:0-7771 GCF_036404185.1 Lacisediminihabitans sp.
CTGCGGCGATCCTCGGCATGGACAACCCGGACGACTGGACGAGGCTCAGCAGGCTGTCCCGTGTTCAGGCCGGCCAGTTCAGCTGGGAGGAGTCGGCCAGGCGGCTCTACGACCTCCTCACCCGGATGACGGCGAGCTGACGGCGCTTCCCGCCCCGCGGCGGGCTCCCGACCCGGGTTGGCGGCGGGAGCCGCGACCGCCTATAGGGACGGTGCGGCTAGAGCGCGCTCTCGCGCCGCTCGATCGGGTTCTGGTCGAGCAGGTCGCCGTGCCCGAGGTCCACGGACTCCTCGTCGATCGGGTCGTCGAACCGCACCAGCTCCAGGCCGCCGTCCACGTGTCGGAAGCTGTGCACGGAGCCGTTGGTGATCGGCACACCACGATGGCGGCTCTCGCCGGGCGCGACCGCGTTGAGGACGGTGCGGATGACCCCGCCGTGCGTCGTGACGATGAGGTTCGCCCCCTCGTACCGCTCAGCGAGGGAGACGAGCGCGGGGATCACCCGTCCCTCGACCTCCTGACGGGTCTCTCGGCCGGGAACGATGCTGTTGCCGGGGAAGAGCCTGGCGAGCTCCCGGTCCTCGAGGCCCTCCGCCTCCCCGTAACGCCGTTCCACGATCGCATCCAGGGTCTCGATCCCGTCGATCCCGACCTCGCGGGCGATGATGCGGCCGGTCTCCAGCGCCCGTGACAGCGGGCTGGACACGATGCCGTCCCACTCGCGCCTGGCGAGCAGCCTCCCGGTTCGCGCCGCCTGCGCCCTCCCGGTGTCGTTGAGCGGGATGTCCGTCGAGCCCTGGATGCGTCGCTCCAGATTCCAGTCGGTCTCACCGTGGCGGACCAGATAGAGCAGGGTCATCGACGGGCATCCTCACGGCGCTCTGGGGGCCGCCGCCCGCGTCGGCCGACACGCGTACGGGGTGTGCCTCGAGAGCCAGCGCGGATCATCCGTCCAGGCGTGCCGCCAGTTCGGTCAGCGTCTCCGAAGCACCAGCGTCAATCTTAACGGTTGCCCTCGGGTCGCCCTTGGTCATGCCCCGGTTGATGATCACGATCGGCAGCCGCTTCTTGCTGGCCTGGTCGAGCAGACGGATGCCGGAGTTGACGACGAGAGAGGAACCGGCGATCAGGAGGGCGCCGGCGCCCTGCACGAGCGCCCTGGCCTCGGCGAACTTCTCCGTGGGCACGAACTCCCCGAAGAAGACGACCTCCGGCTTGAGGATGCCGCCGCACACCGTGCAGGTCGGGACCACGAAGTCGGCCAGCTGGGTGACCTCGACGTCGCCGTCCGGCCTCAGCTCGATCGACTCCGGCTCGTCCAGCCAGGGATTGGCCTCCGCCATCCGCGCGGCGATGTCCGCGCGGGCGAAGGTCTGGCCGCAGGTCAGGCAGCGGACCCTGTCCATCGTGCCGTGCAGGTCGACGACCCGCTGGGATCCGGCCCGCAGGTGCAGGCCGTCCACGTTCTGGGTGATGATGCCGTTGACGATGCCGGAGGCCTCGAGCCCGGCCAGGGCGCGATGACCCTGATTGGGCCGGGCGCCGTCGAACCGGCGCCACCCGAGATGGCTGCCGGCCCAGTAGCGCTTGCGGTACTCCGCGTCCGCCAGGAACTGCTGGAACGTCATCGGGTTGCGCGGCGGCGCGCCGTCCCCGCGATAGTCGGGGATCCCCGAATCGGTGCTCACACCGGCTCCCGTGAGCACCGCGACGGTACGGCCGCGGAGGGCGTCCGCGGCGATGTCGAGCTCATCCGAGGTCGCGAGCGGCCAGTCGTGCAGAACCGCCTGGGGGGACATATCCGCACTTCCTTACCTCGTGATGGTGCTCTCCCAGAGTAAACACCCGAGTTTTCGGATATGTTTCCGATTGCTGGCAGTGTCTGTTGCTGGCAGTGTCTGGCACCTTGACAGACGGCGGCGGGAGATCACCATTCACATCGTGCACATCGAGGACCTCGATCACGAGGGCCTCGCCGACTACTCCCGCCTCACCGACGTCGCCCTCCGCCGGCTCAGCGAGCCAGCCGGTGGCCTCTACATCGCCGAGTCCACCAAGGTCATCACGCGGGCCGTGGCCGCGGGGCACCGGCCGCGCTCGGTCCTCATCCAGGAGCAGTGGCTTCCCGATGTCGAGGCCATCCTGGAGGGATTCGACATCCCGGTGTACGTCGGATCGCCCGCCCTCCTCGAACGGCTGACCGGCTACAACCTGCATCGGGGGGCGCTTGCGGCCATGCACCGGCCCCCGCTCGCATCCGTCGAGAGCGTCATCGCCGGGGCGCGGCGCATCGTCGTGATCGAGGACGTCGTCGACCACACCAACGTCGGCGCGATCTTCCGCTCCGTCGCGGGAATCGGGGCCGATGCGGTGCTGGTGACGCCCCGTTGCGCCGACCCGCTCTACCGCCGCAGCGTGCGGGTCAGCATGGGCACCGTGCTGCAGGTTCCCTGGACCCGCCTGCCGGAATGGCCGGAGGGCGCCGACCTCATTCGATCGGCCGGGTTCAGCATCATCGCCCTCGCCCTCTCCGACGACGCCATCACGCTCGACGAGCTGGCCGCGGACCCGCCGGAACGCATCGCCCTCCTCCTCGGCGCAGAGGGGGACGGGCTCAGCCGGGCAGCGCTCCGTAACGCCGACTCCGTCGTCACCATCCCGATGTTCAACGACGTCGACTCGCTCAACGTCGCGGCGGCCAGCGCCGTCGCACTCTGGGCCGTCCGGCCACGATGAGCCGCAGGATGCCGACGGCACCTCCCGGGGAACGGCCTGGTCGAGAGGGGATCCGGTCCAGGCGCAGGACGGGCCGGATCGCGGCCATCGTCGTCACGGCGGTCGTCGTCGCCGGCGCGGGCCTCTACCTGCCCCTCACGCTGCTCGCCCCGGTGCCCACGACCGCCGCGAGCCCCATCGCGCATCCGATTCCCGCGCGCGCCGCCGCCGCACCGGAGCTGCCCGCCACCGGATCGAGCGCGATAGCGGCCACCGGCTATCCGAACGCCTCCGCCAGCGGCGGAACGGCCGATCCCCTCCCGATCGCGAGCATCAGCAAGCTGGTGACGGCGCTGGTCGCCCTCGATGCCAAGCCCCTCCAGCCGGGACAGCCCGGCCCGACGATCACCTTCGGCGCGCCCGATGCCGCCCTCTTCGCCAAGTACACCGCCATGGACGGCAAGGCGGAGCCCATGGCCGTCGGCTCGAGCCTCAGCGAGCTGGACCTCCTGCGGGTCGTCCTCGTGGTCTCCGCGAACAACTACGCCGACGCCCTGGCGACCTGGTCGTACGGCAGCGAGGCGCGGTTCCTCGATGCCACCACGGCCTGGCTCGCGGCACACCGGCTAACCCACACGACGATCGTCGAGCCGACGGGCATCAACCCGAAGAACACGAGCACCCCGGGGGACCTCATCACGCTGGGAGGTCTCGTGCTCGCGAACCCCGTCCTCGCCCAGATCGTCTCCACCCCGTCGGTGTCCCTCCCTGGCATCGGGACCTTCGACAACACCAACGGCCTGCTCGGCCACGACGGCGTGGACGGGATCAAGTCGGGGACGCTGGACGACCACGGCACCGACCTCCTCTTCGCCGCGAACTACCGGATCGGCGGCACCACCGTCCGGGTGATCGGGGCCGTGCTCGGCGCCAGCGATCACAGCACCCTGTACGCCGCGGTGAGGGCCATGCTGAGCAGCGTGAAGAAGGGCTTCCACGTGGTCCGTCTGGCGACCGCCGGCGAGAGCTTCGCCGCCTATTCGCCGCCGTGGCAGCATCGGGTCGAGGCCATCGCGACGAGGAGCGCGAGCGCCGTCGTGTGGAGCGACAGCCCGGTGACGGCGACCGTCGCCGCGCCGAGGACCGGACTGGCCGGCACCGGCGCGAAGGCGGGCTCCGTCACCTTCACCACCGACACGGAGACGATCGTGGTGCCACTCACGCTGAACCGCGCGGTGGCCGATCCCGGCCCGTGGTGGCGGCTGGCCCACCCCGCTCTGCTGCGATAGCCCTCCGTGTATTCCGGCATGCGTATAAATGCATGCCTCTCCCAGGCTTCGCCCTTAGAGTGAGGCCATCCATCGGGCACCCCGCTCGCTCACCGGCTGGGAAGCCACCTGCGAATCGAGGGACCGTGTCCGACGCCGTTTCGAGCAGCCCGGTAGTGACGTTCACCAAGACCCGCCCAGGCGGCGCCAGGGCGAACCCGACGACGGAGTACTCCGCGCTGCTGCGCACGGTCCGCGACGCGGGCCTGCTGCGCAGGACCCGCGGCTTCTACTTCCTGCTCTTCTCCCTCATCACCCTCGCCCTCGGCGGCGCCGTCGTCGGCTTTGTGCTCCTCGGGGACACCTGGTACCAGCTGCTCATCGCCGGCGCGCTCGGCATCATCCTCACGCAGTACGCCTTCCTCGCCCACGAGGCGGCGCATCGACAGGTGTTCGTCTCCGGCAGGGCGAACGACGTCGCCGGCCGGGCCATCGCCAACCTCTTCGTCGGCATCAGCTACTCCTGGTGGATGACCAAGCACTCGCGGCACCACGCCAATCCCAACGTCGTCGGCAAGGATCCCGACATCGAGCAGGACTTCGTCTCCTTCCAGGAGGCGGACGCCGCGAAGACCACCGGGCTCTACGCCTGGGCGACCCGCAGGCAGGGTTATCTGTTCTTCCCGATGCTCGCCTTCGAGGGCATCAACCTGCACCTGCTCGGCTTCCGGACCGTCTTCGGCAGGGGTGCCGTCGACAAGCGCTGGCTCGAGATCACCATGCTCGTCACACGCATCGCCGCCTACCTCGCCGTCGTCTTCCTGTTCCTGCCGCTCGGCATGGCCTTCGCCTTCCTCGGCGTGCAGCTGGCCGTGTTCGGCCTGTACATGGGCTCCTCCTTCGCCCCCAACCACAAGGGCATGCCGATCCTGCCGCACGACAGCAAGGTCGACTTCCTCCGCAGGCAGGTGCTCACCTCACGCAACGTCACCGGCCGCGGCACGACGACCCTCATGGGCGGCCTCAACTACCAGGTCGAGCACCACCTCTTCCCGAACATGCCGCGCCCGCACCTGGCCAAGGCCAGGGAGATGGCCAAGGAATACTGCGCCAGCCACGGCATCCTCTACACCGAGACGACCCTCACCCAGTCCTACGGGATCGTCATCGCCTATCTCAACCGGGTCGGCCTCTCCGCGGGCGGCGATCCCTTCGACTGCCCGGCCGCGACGCAGTTCGGCCGTTAACCCTCGACCGAACCGTGGTGATACGGCTCCGCCACCGGTCGCTTGGCGCTGATGCCGTCACCGGAGGACTGATGACGGATGCGCCTGAGCACCCACGGCACGAGATACTCCCGCGCCCAGCCGATGTCCTCCACCCTCGCCTGACGCCAGGGGCGCGGCGGCAGCGGATCGGGATGGTACGGCTCGAGCCGGTTCTCCACACCCAGCGCCTCCAGCACCATCCTGGCCACCGTGTTGTGGCCGATGGGGGAGAAGTGCAGTCGGTCCGGCGCCCACATCCTCGGGTCCTTGAGCTCCCGGAGCGCCCACATGTCGGCGACGACCAGGTCGTGGCGCAGCGCGATCGCGTGGAGGTTCTCGTTGTAGATGGCGACCTTGCCGCGCATCCGTCCGAGGACGGGAGTCATCCCGATGTCCGGCCCGGTGAACAGCACAACCGTGGCCCCGTCGGAGCGCAGGCGCTCGAGGCCGGCCTCCAGGCGAGTGGCGATGTCGTCCGGGTCGGTGTTCGGACGGATGATGTCGTTGCCGCCCGCCGAGATCGTGATGAGGTCGGGCCGAAGCTCGAGGGCCGGCTCGACCTGCTCGGTGAGGATCTGCTGCAGCAGCCGCCCCCGGATGGCCAGATTCGCGTAGGCCAGGTCGTCGGTCTGCTCGCTGAGCACCTCAGCGACCCGGTCGGCCCAGCCGCGATAGCCCCCAGGACTCCTCGGCTCCGGATCGCCGATGCCCTCGGTGAAGGAATCCCCCAGGGCGACATAACGGGACCACGGATGGTGCTGAGTCATGGCTTAAGCCTGCATCAACTCGACCCGGCACGCCAACGGAGGTCGGCGGCTGCGGGTAGTTTTGTTGAGTGAGTGATCCCCTGTCGTTCGGCCCAACCGTGGGCACGTTCGCAGCGGAACACCTCTCGCCGGCGTTTCCGGAACGGGCGGCGAGGGGCACGGCGGAGAAGCTGCGCGCCTGGCAGGCGGAGGCGCTCGACGCCTATTTCGCGACCGAGCCGCGGGACTTCCTCGTCGCCGCCACCCCGGGGGCGGGCAAGACCACCTTCGCGCTGCGACTGGTCACCGAGCTGCTCGCCCAGAAGAAGATCGACCGGGTCACCGTCGTCGCGCCCACCGAGCACCTCAAACGCCAGTGGGCGGATGCGGCGCACCGGGTCGGGGTGCGGCTCGACCCGACCTTCAAGAACAGCCACGGCTGGCACGGAAAGCACTTCCACGGCATCGCCGTCACCTACGCGCAGGTGGCCATGCGGCCAGCCCTGCACAGGGACATGACGGAGGGCGGCCGCACCCTGGTCATCCTCGACGAGGTCCACCACGGCGGAGACGCGCTCAGCTGGGGGGACGCGATCCGGGAGGCCTTCGCGCCGGCGACCAGGCGACTCAATCTCACCGGCACGCCGTTCCGCTCCGACACCTCGCCGATCCCGTTCGTGACCTATTATCCCGACGAGCACGGCATCCGCATCTCCCACGCGGACTACGCCTACGGCTACGGCCGTGCGCTGGCCGACGGCGTCGTCCGGCCGGTGATCTTCATGGCCTACGCGGGCAAGATGCGCTGGCGCACCAGAACGGGCGACGAGATGGAGGCGAGGCTCGGCGAGGGGGACACCAAGGATGTCACCGCCCAGGCCTGGCGCACCGCCCTCGATCCGGAGGGCGAGTGGATCCCCGCCGTGCTCAGGGCCGCGAACCGACGGCTCACCGAGGTGCGCCACTCCGTCCCCGACGCCGGCGGGCTGGTCATCGCGACCGACCACTACGCCGCCCGCTCCTACGCGACCATCCTCGAGAGCATCACCGGGCAGGCGCCGACCCTCGTCCTCTCGGACGAGAAGTCGGCGAGCGACAGGATCGCCGAGTTCGCCGCATCCGAGAGCCGCTGGCTGGTCGCGGTGCGGATGGTGTCAGAGGGGGTCGACATCCCGCGCCTCGGCGTCGGGGTGTATGCGACCTCCGCGTCGACCCCGCTGTTCTTCGCGCAGGCGATCGGGCGGTTCGTCCGCACCAGGCGCCGCGGCGAGACGGCGTCGATCTTCCTGCCGAGCGTGCCGTCCCTCCTCGCTCTCGCCGGGCAGCTCGAGCTGGAGCGCGACCATGCCCTCGACAGGGACCCCGGCGAGGGCCTCGAGGAGATCCTGCTCGACGACGATGCCGCGGAGGACGCCAACCGCGTCGAATCCGCCTCGGGAGACGCCCTGCTGTTCGACTTCAAGCCGCTCGAGTCGGAGGCGAACTTCGACCGTGTGCTGTTCGACGGCGGGGAGTTCGGCGTCGGGGCGGATGTCGGCAGCCTCGAGGAGCTCGACTTCATCGGGATCCCCGGACTGCTCGAACCGGACCAGGTCAGGGAGCTGCTGCGCACTCGGCAGGCGAGACAGGCCAGGCGCATCGGGGATCGGGAGCGACGGGCGGAGGAGT
Organism: Lacisediminihabitans sp.; assembly: GCF_036404185.1. Taxonomy (GTDB): domain Bacteria; phylum Actinomycetota; class Actinomycetes; order Actinomycetales; family Microbacteriaceae; genus Lacisediminihabitans. Next base: position 7,666 of record NZ_DASWPB010000119.1, read on the forward strand.
CCGGACAGAAGCAGGCGGAGCCCGTGCCGCTGTATCGCAACCTCAAGGAGCAGCGCAGCCTGCTCAACAGCCTCGTCGGGATGCGCGCGAAGGCGACGGGGGAGGC
>NZ_DASWPB010000120.1:0-4035 GCF_036404185.1 Lacisediminihabitans sp.
GCAGGCGAAGGTGGATGCTCCCCCCTTCCAGCGGGCGCTCTCGATGACCCTCGGGATCGTCTCGGCGACGATCATCGCGCTGATCGTCGCACTCGTCGTGGTCTCGCCGATACAGCACTACGCGGGCCAGAAGAACCTCTACAACCAGCTGAGGCTTTCCCTCGCGGAGGGGTCGACTCCGGTGGGCCCTCTGGATGTGAAGGGCAATCCCGTTGTCCTCGGCACCCCCGTGGCGGTCATGACGGCTCCCGTCATCGGCATCGGTCGCGAGGTCGTGGTGGAGGGAAGTGCCGGCAGCCAGACCATGCAGGGCATCGGCCACCAGCGCAACACCTCGCTTCCCTGCCAGGTGGGCACCAGCGTGCTGATGGCCCGTTCCGGCTCCTACGGTGCGGTCGGCGCGGCCTGGGCGGCACTCCGTACCGGCCAGGAGTTCACCATGCAGATGGGGGAGGGCTCGTGCACCTATCAGGTGCTCGACCAGCGGCATCCCGGGCAGATCTCGCCCCCTCCGCCGACCGGTCGTGAGGGGCGGCTCATCCTGACGACCGCCGCCGGCCTCCCGTACATGCCCACCGAGGTGTTGCGGGTCGACGCCAAGCTCGTCACCGACGCCTTCGATCGCCCGGCCCAGCTCACCGCGGCCATTCCCCCGTCCGAGGCGGCGATGGGTACCGACCCGACCAACGCCTTCGCCCTCGTGCTGCTGCTCGAGCTGCTGGTCGCCGCCGTGCTGGCCGCGACCTGGCTCTGGCGACGCTGGGGGAGATGGCAGACCTGGATCGTCTCCGCCCCGGTCATCGGCGTGGTGTTCCTGCTGTGCGCGACCTGCGTCAACCAGATCGTGCTCCCCAACCTGCTCTGACCCGAACGAAAGAAAGTATCACGTATGAAGCTTCCCTCCCTGCTCTCCAAGGCCTCGCGGTCGCTCACCGACCGCCTGAGGAGCGGTGCGTCCGAGACGGATGCGCCAGACGGCCAGGAGGAACCCGAGGACGTTCTCGAATCGATCGGGCTGGTCGAGCCCGACGCCGAGCCGGGCGACAGCGAGGACGATACGGCACCGACCAGGATCGCGCCCATCGTCGTCGCGGAGCAGCCGGCCACCCTCGCGCCCACCCTGCAGCTCGATCGCGATACGACCCGATTCGAGCTGTTCGGCGACACGAGCGCGGCCGAGCTCGTCGCCGACAACATCTCCGCCTGGTTCGGCGATCACAAGGTCCTCGACCGGGTGTCGCTGACGATGGCGGCGGGGGAGGTGACCTCGCTCATCGGGCCATCCGGGTGTGGCAAGTCGACCTTCCTGCGCATCCTCAACCGGATGCACGAGATGATCCCCACGGCCTCGCTGTTCGGAGAGGTGCGGCTCGACGGCCGGGACATCTACGACGCGAACGAGCGGGTCACCAAGGCACGCCGACAGATCGGCATGGTGTTCCAGAAGCCCAACCCGTTCCCCGCGATGAGCATCTATGACAACGTCATCTCCGGGCTCAAGCTGGCCGGAGTGCGAGCCACCCGACAGCAGAAGGACCTCCTCGTGGAGGACTCCCTGCGCAAGGCCTCGCTCTGGGAGGAGGTCAAGGATCGTCTCGACCAACCGGGCGGCGGCCTGTCCGGCGGCCAGCAGCAGCGGCTCTGCATCGCCAGGTCGCTCGCGGTCTCACCCCGGGTGCTCCTCATGGACGAGCCGTGCTCCGCGCTCGACCCCACCTCCACCCGCCGCGTCGAGGAGACCATCGCCGATCTTCGTGGACAGGTCACCGTCGTGATCGTGACCCACAACATGCAGCAGGCGGCCCGGGTCTCCAGTCAGTGTGCTTTCTTCCTCGCCGCCCAGAACACGCCAGGGGTGATCGTCGAATACGGGGACACCGACGCGATGTTCGGCAACCCCCAGGACGAGCGCACGAGCGATTATGTCAACGGACGGTTCGGGTAGCCGATGGGGTTCCGCAACGTTTTCGGGATCGCCGTCGCCGCCTTCGTCATCGTCGGGGCGGTCGGCTGGCTGGGCAACATGCCGAAGCCCGCTCCGGCGGACGTGGCGACCCTCACCGCGGCGCAGTCCGCCGGCGTCGTCGCCCTGCCCGGTGACCCCGAGGCGGACGCAACCGGGGACGGCGCGGAGGCCGCGTCCGCTTCTTCGGCCTCGTCCCTCGCCTCGAAGACGGATGGTGTGGTCTCGGGGACCTGGCTCGTCGCGACGGCGACGGCGACCGGGATCCCGCCGCGGGTGCTGCAGGCCTATGCCGCGGCGGCGGTGGTGACCGCGACGGCGAATCCGTCCTGCGGGGTCTCCTGGAACACGATCGCCGCCATCGGAATGATCGAGTCCGGCAACGGAACCCACGACGGCGCCCACATCGGTCCCTCCGGACAGCTCGTCGGCAGCATCATCGGCCCTGCCCTCGACGGCACCGCCTACGCCGCCGCCCCCGACACGGATGACGGAGCCTGGGACGGAGACAAGAAATGGGATCGGGCGGTCGGACCGCTGCAGTTCCTTCCCTCGTCCTGGGCGACGAGCGGTGTCGACGGCAACGGCGACGGCAAGGCCGATCCCAACCAGATCGACGATGCCGCGCTCACCGCCGCGCAGTACCTGTGCGCGGCCGGCGGTCAGCTCACGACGCCGGACGGATGGACTTTGGCCGTCCTGGCCTACAACCACGACGACGACTACGTGGACCGGGTGCGCACGCAGGCCAACGACTATGCGCGGGAGGCCGGATGACCCTCTTCACGGGCAGACGGAGCAGCTATGTACCGAGCCAGGTCTCGGGCACCGCGCCTCGTCATGCGGCGTCTCGCCGGAGATCGTCGGTGGGCATCTGGATCTACACGGTTCTGGCGCTCGCCGCGGCGGCGGCGCTCGCCGTCTTCGGCATCCCCCTGATCACCGGCGGTCACGCGATCGTTCAGCTGCCGGGGCCACCGCCGGCGGCGGGCATCCCCGCCACCGTCCCGCCCGAGCCGGCGCCCGGTCAGCCCGTCTCGCAGAAGGCCGTGACACCGCCGATCGCCGGGCAGCCGCTCCACCTGCGCATCCCCGCCGTCGGCCTGGACGCCGTGGTGGGACGGATGTCGGCCAGGCCCGGTTCCACGGTGGACCCGCCGACCCCGGCCTCCGCATACTGGCTCAGCAACTACGGGGTCGCCGGCCCAGCAGCGACCAACACCGTCTACATCGCCGGTCACACCTGCCGGGGCCGATGCTCGGCCGTCTTCAGCCCTCTGCTCGACATCCCGCAGAGCACCACCACCGTGCACCCTGGTGAGCAGATCATCGTCGGCACGCCGGAGGGCGACTACACCTACACGATCACCGACACCGAGCTCTACGAGAAGGTGACCGTGCAGCAGCAGAGCGAGCTGTGGAAGATCGTCCCCGGACGCCTCGTGCTCGTCACCTGCTTCCAATACAACGGGGGCACGAGCTCCCAGCAGAACTTCGTCGTCTACGCCCAGCTCGACACCTGATGCGCTCATGAGCACCGCGACCACCCCAGACGCCCTCTCCGATCCCGGCCTCGATCGCCGCTACAGCTACGGCTCGAAGCTGCGGAGCACCCCCTTCGCCCACGTCTGGGCGGCGCACGACAGCCAGCTCGACCGGGACGTCACGTTCACGCTGCTGCGCGACGAGCTGGTCGACGACCCGGCAGCGATCCGGCTGCTCGAACTCAGCATCGCGACCGCCGCCGACCTCGACCATCCGGGCATCGCCCGCGTCTACGACGCCGGCGTCGTCGAGCGAGACGGCCATCGCCTCCCGTGGGCGGTCGGCGAGGCAGTGACCGGCCCGAGCATCGACCAGTACGAGCGTCCCGGCGGTCTTTCAGACGATCAGTGGGCGGGCATTGTGCTGAGCATCGCGGACCAGCTCGCCGCGACGATGCAGTACACCCATGCCACCGGAACCGTCCACGGCAACCTCGGGCCGGCCACCGTCAGGCTCACCGGTTCGGATCCGCTCCGCCCCGTCGTCAAGGTCGTCGACTTCGGCCCGCAGCCGGCCGAGCTCCTCGT
>NZ_DASWPB010000121.1:0-2973 GCF_036404185.1 Lacisediminihabitans sp.
TAGAGGAGGCGTTCGATACGGGCCCGGTGCCGCTCGGCAAGGCCCTTACCCGAGGCCCCGGCAAGCAGCTCGGTCGCGGTCTCGATGAGGATGCGGGTGTATCCAGCGACAAGGAACGCGGCGACGAGAGCGAAATCGTCGTCGAAGCCGGCCTCGTCAAGTTCCCGGGTCAGGCCGTACTGAAGATCAGCGGCAAGCTGACGGGCCCGGGCGATCAGGGTCGGCGATTGCGCCACTGTGCGGAAGAAGACAACGGAGCGTTCGTCGAGGCCGGAGAGTGGATGCTGCTGGTCGAGCAGGTCGAGCAGGAGCGCGCGGACTGCGTCAAGCACTTCGGCGCGCGTTCTGTGGCTGCGAACGGCCGCGAGGAAGAGGTCGTGGATCTCGTCGGCCCGGTCGAAGAACAGGTCCTCCTTCTTCGGGAAGTACTTGAACACCGTGACACTGGACACTCCCGCAGCCCGCCCGATCTCCGCCACCGTGACCTCCTCGAACCCGCGCTCGACGAAGAGTCGTGACGCGGTCTGCGCGATGCGATCCTTCGTCTCCGGTCCACCTCGGCGATCCGTTCGTGCCATGAGCGCCTCCTCCACGGGTTGTGTGACTTAGCTTAGTGGCATAATCTTTGGAATGACAGCATCCCGACCTGCCCCAAAGCCAGTCGGTAGCTGCCCGGCTCGTCCACACCGGGCGACGCGAATGAGAGGGAGCATCACCATGAAGGCAGCACAGTTCAGCAGGTTCGGCGGTCCGGAGGTTCTCGAGATCGTCGACCTCCCCGAACCGCACGCCGGCGTCGGTGAAGTGCGCATCCGGGTACGGGCAGCGGGGATGAACGCGAGCGATTGGAAGAAGCGGTCGGGGCAGATGGACCAGGAGCTGCCGCAGACGATGGGCTACGAAGCAGCTGGCGTGGTCGATGAGATCGGTGAGCGTGTCAGCGGGGTGCAGCTCGGCGACAAGGTCGTTGGTATCGGTGGTGGGGGTGCCGCTCAGGCCGAGTTTGCGGTCCTGTCGACGTGGGCGCCGATCCCCGCGTCACTGGACTTCGTCGGTGCGGCCGCGCTGCCGTCGACGGTGGAGACAGCCGCCCGGGCCTTGGATCAGCTGAGCGTCACCGAGGGAAGCACGGTCTTGATCAATGGGGCATCCGGGAGCATCGGCAGCGCAGCGGTGCAGTTCGCTGTCCACCGCGGTGCCCGCGTGATCGGCACGGGCAGCCCCGCGACACACGACTACCTGCGGAGCCTTGGCGCGGAGCCCGTCGCCTACGGCGATGGGCTGACCGACCAGGTGCGAGCCATCACTCCTAACGGGGTCGACCTCGCCCTCGATGTCGCCGGCAGCGGTGTGCTGCCGGAACTGATCGACCTCGCCGACGGCGCGGAGAACGTGATCACGATCGCCGACGTCCCGGGTGCGAAGCAGTACGGCGTCCGGTTCAGCCGAGGCGACGAGGGCCGCGCCGAGTACGCGATCGGCTTGGCGATGCAACTCACCGACGAAGGCACGTTCCGTATCCCGGTGGGCCGGACGTTCCCACTGGCGGACGTCGCGGAGGCCCACCGGGTCGGCGAGTCCGGCACAGTCCGTGGCAAGCTCGTTCTCACGGTCGGATAGATGACCACGAGTGTGCCGGTGCCCAACCGGTGGCTGGCGCTGGCAGTACTGAGTCTGGCGCAGCTGATGGACATCGTCGATAACACCATCGTGAACATCGCGCTGCCGAGCGCGCAACGCGATCTCGGATTCTCCATCGTGGACCGGCAGTGGGTGATTACCGGATACGCGCTCGCGTTCGGCAGCCTGCTGCTGATCGGCGGACGCCTGTCGGACCTGTTCGGCCGGAAGCGCATGTTCATAATCGGGCTCTGTGGGTTCGCCATCGCGTCCGCGGTCGGAGGCGCCGCGACCGGATTCGAGGTGCTGCTGGTCGCTCGTGTCGCGCAGGGTGCATTCGCGGCCGCACTCGCCCCCGCAGCACTCTCCCTGCTCTCCGTGACGTTCTCCGACAACCCAACCGATCGCGGCAAGGCGTTCGGGGTATTCGGCGCGATCTCCGGTGCCGGCGGCGCGATCGGGCTGCTTCTCGGCGGATTCCTCACCGAAACCCTGTCGTGGCGGTGGTGCCTGTACGTGAACCTGATCTTCGCCGTCCTCGCGTTCCTCGGCGCGATCGTGTTCCTGCGCGACGGCACCCGACCCGCCCGGGTCAGGTTCGACGCTGCCGGCGCGGTCACGGCGGTACTCGGTCTCGCTGGCATCGTCTACGGGCTCGGGAACGCCGCCGATCACGGCTGGACCGACCCCGTAACCTTCATCCCCACCATCATCGGGGTCGCCGCCCTCATCGCGTTCGTGGTCATCGAACGACGGGTGGATCACCCGCTGCTGCCGATCAAGGTGGTCCTGGACCGTGTCCGCGGAGCCTCGTACCTCACCCTGGGCATCGCGGGAGCCGGCACCTTCGTCATCTTCCTGTTCCTGACCTACTACCTCCAGCAGACCCTCGGGATCAGTCCGATCCTCACCGGAGTCGCATTCCTTCCCATGATCGGATGCGTCATGATCGGCGCCGTCGTCTCCGGCACGGTCCTGATGCCCCGCGTCGGACCACGGCCCCTCGTCCCCGCCGGCGCACTCCTCGCAGCGATCGGGCTCGCGCTCCTGACCCGGATCGGAACCGACACCGGCTACGCGGCCACCGTCCTCCCGTCACTACTGATCATGGGCCTCGGCTTCGGCCTGATCTTCGGCCCCGTGCAGAACGCCGCAACCAGCGGAGTCACCGTCTCTGACGCCGGCGTCGCCTCCGCGATGGTCAACACGTCCCAGCAGATCGGCGGCTCCATCGGCACCGCCGTGTTCAGCTCACTCGCCGCCCTCGCCACCAGCAGGTACCTCGCCACCCACGGCACCACACGTACGGCCGATGCGACGATCGCCAGCTACCACCTCGTGTTCTGGATCGCC
>NZ_DASWPB010000122.1:0-10524 GCF_036404185.1 Lacisediminihabitans sp.
CATCCTCACCGACGCGGAAGGCCCCGTCGCGGATCGCGGCGACGATGTCCTCCGCGGCGGCATCGATCGCCTCCTGGCCGACCGTGTACAGCAGCAGGAACTGATAGCGAACGTTGACCGCAAAATGCTTGCGCACGTCCAGGGCCAGCCGGTCGCCGCCGTTGTTGGCATAGACGGAGATGGTCCCGTGGTTGCGGATGACCGCCGCGTTCAGCTCGGCGTTCTGCGCGGGGGCGACCTCGACCACCAGATCGACGCCGTCCGGCGCGACCCGCCGGATCTCCGCCGCCGCATCCTGTTCGCGGTAATTGACGATGTGCGTCGCCCCCGCTGCGGTCGCGAGGGCGGCCTTCTCCGGACCGCTCACGGTGCTGATGACCGTCGCGCCCGCCCACCGGGCGAGCTGGATCGCCGCATTGCCGACGGCCCCCGCGCCACCGGCGACGAGCACAACCCGCCCGTCGAGGGCACCGGGCGCCAGGCGGGCGGGTCCGCCGTCGGCGACGGTGAGCGCACGATGCGCGGTGATGGCCGGGACGCCCAGGCTCGCGCCCAGCTCGAAGTCGGCACCGTCCGGCAGCGGATGCACCCGCTCGGCAGGAAGCACCGCGTACTCCTGCGCGGTGCCGCCGTGGGAGAGCTGGTGGGCGGCGAGCGCCGTCCAGACGCGATCCCCCGGCTTGTGGGCGGTCACGTCCGGCCCGACGGCGTCGACGATACCGGCACCGTCCTGGTTCGGCACGACCTCCGGGAACGGCAGCCGCTCGCCGGCCACGGCGCCCCTCCGCGACTTCCAGTCGGTGGGGTTCACCCCCGAGACCACGATCCGCACCCGTACCTCGCCGGGCCCCGGCGCCGGCAGCTCGCGGTCGACGAGGCGAAGGACGGAGGGGTCACCGGTCTGGGTGTAGACGATTGCTTTCATGCTGGGGACAACGCTCCGCGCGGCGGATTGTTCCCCGCTCCGCGGGAGGAGCGACACTGGCAGGATGGGGGTCGGCCCGGCTCCGCTCGGATGCCGGCAGAGCGCCGGGAGAGACCATGGACACCTCGGGGGACGGTTTCCTCAACGTCATCCTCTACCTCGTCGTGCTGGCGCTGTTCGGCCAGGTCGCCGTCCGACTGCTGCCCCCGCGGCGGCCGTCTCCCCCGCGGCGACCGTTTCCCCTCGTCGCGACGGTGCTCACGATCGCCATCGGCGTCCCGTCCCTTCTCCAGTTCGCCGTCCCCGTCGTCTCCGAGGCGCTGCGTCGCGACCCGGGGCTGACCCTGCAGCACGGGCAGTGGTGGCGCGTGCTCACCTCGGTCATGGCGCAGGACGGTGGGATCGCCGGGGCGGTGTTCAACCTGGTGGTCGTCGCCGGGGTGACCGTGCTCGCGGAGTGGATCTGGGGGCGCTGGCGCACGGCGGTGCTCTTCCTGCTGCCGTCGATCGTGCTCAATCTGCTCGCCATCGCCTGGAACCAACCGGGCGGCGGCAGCTCCTTCGCGAGCGATGGCCTCCTCATGAGCGTCTGCGGCCTCGGTCTCGTGGTCTCCGGTCGCGCCGTGGTCAGGGTATGCGCGATCGCCGCGATGGCGATCGGTCTCGTCCTGGTGGCGCTGAACGATGCGCACGGTGTCGCCATCCTGCTCGGGGCCGCCCTGGGAGCGTCGTTCGCGCCGTTCCGCGCTACCGCTCCTGTTCGGTCGGCCGCACCAGGATCTCGTTGATCGCCACCCGGCGAGGACGGGTCACGATGTAGCCGATCGCCTCGGCGATGTCCTCGGCGTGGAGCCCCTCGATGGAGGCCAGCTGACCCTGGATGGACGACTGGATCTCCTCCCGGTTGTGCGAGGTCAGCTCCGTGACGGTGATGCCGGGCTCGACGAGGGAGACCCGGACGTGGCGGCCGGTCACCTCCTGGCGCAGCGCCTCGCTGAAGCCGTTGACCGCGTGCTTCGTCGCGTTGTACACGGCCGTCCCGCCCCTGGCGAAGCGGCCCGCGGTGGAGCTGACGTTGACGAGGTCGGCGACCCGACGCGAGCCCCCCTCCGCGGCGTGCAGCAGGTGCGGCAGCGCGGCGTGGGAAACGGAGAGCAGGCCGAGCAGGTTGATGTCGACCATCCGCCGCCACTCCTCCAGCGGGGCGCCCTCGACCGGCCCGATGAGCATCGCGCCCGCGTTGTTGATCAGGGTGTCGAGACGACCGAGCTCGGCGACCGTCCGCTCGACGGCATCCACCGCCTGCCGCTGCTCGGCGACATCCGCCTCGATCACCAGCGCCTCGCCACCCCGTTCCCGGATGCTCGCCGCGAGGGCATCCAGCCGGTCCCTGCGCCTGGCCACGAGGGCGACCGTCGCGCCCCGGGCAGCCAGCGCGGATGCCGTGGCGGCACCGATCCCGCTCGATGCGCCGGTCACCAGCGCGACGGTGCCGTCCAGTGTTTCTGTCATCAGTGTTTCTGTCATCAGTGTTTCTGTCATCAGTTCTCCTGGCATTCGTGTCTCCTCGGATACAATGAAACGGAGGATCCTCCGTTAACCTCCTCCACTATAACCGGAGGCACCTCCGATTATCAATCCAGGAGATCTTGTGCCCGCTCGCCCTCTTCGCGCCGATGCCCTGCGCAACCGTGACCTGCTGATCGAGGTGGCGACTCGTGCTTTCACCCGCGACGGCGAGGATGCCACATTCGAGGCCATCGCGAAGGAGGCCGGGCTCGGCATCGGCACCCTGTACCGGCACTTTCCCACCAGGGAGGCGCTCGTCGAGGCCGTCTATCGCGGCGAGCTCGCCGGGCTCAGCGCCTCGGCGGAGCAGCTGCTGGCCGCCTCGGGGCCGGAGACCGGGCTGCGCGAATGGATGGGGCGGTTCGTCGACTTCATGACGACGAAGCGCGGAATGGCCGACGTGCTCCGCGCGGTCATCAACTCCGGTGGCAACCCCTACGAGCAGAGCCGAGAGCGGGCGCTCGAGGCCGTCGCCATGCTGCTCGACGCCGGCGCCGCGGCGGGGACCATCCGCGCCGATGTCGACCCCCTCGACGTCCTCACCACGCTCAACGGCTTCTCCCTCGCCGCGGTCGAGCCGGGTCAGACCGATCGGCTGATCGATCTGCTCATGGACGGCCTGCTGGCGCGGAGGGCGACGACCGACCGGCCGTGACGGCCCCCGGCGGCGCATCCACACGCTCGATCGCGCCGCCCCGCCGCATCGCGAGCCAGGTGTCGATGCCCAGCCTGCCGAGGAAGGGCAGGTCGTGGCTGACGACGAGGATCGCCCCTCGATAGCCGCGAAGCGCGTCCACCAGCTGTCCGACGCTCTGCGGGTCGAGATTGTTGGTCGGCTCGTCGAGCACCAGCAGCTGCGGTGGTGGATCCGCGAGCAGCAGCCGCGCCAGCACGACCCGGAACCTCTCCCCGCCCGAGAGCGTGCCGACGGGACGGTCCACCGAATCGCCCCGGAACAGGAAGCGCGCGAGCCGATTGCGCAGCTCGCCGTCCGTGGTGCCGCCGCGGCTCACGTTCTCGAGCACGGTGGCCGTCTCATCGAGTCCGTCCAGCCGCTGCGGCAGGTACCCGATGTGATCCCGCCCCTCCCGCACCACCGACTCGAGCATGGTCGTCTTGCCGACCCCGTTCGGCCCGATGAGCGCCACCCGTTCCGGCCCCCGGATGACCACCCCGCGGAACTCCGCCAGCCGGCGGGAGGAGGGGACGGCCGGGTCGGGCAGGTCGACGTGGATGGATGCGTCGTCCCGCAGCCGGCTCTGCGCGGCGTCCACCGCGGCGCGTGCCTCCCCCAGCCGGTCATCGAGCTCGCCGCGCAGCCTGCCCGCCGACACCTGCGCGTTCGACTTGCGCTGGTTGAGCAGGATCTTCGGCATGCTTCCCCTGTCCTTCTGGCCGGAGCGGCTGCTGCGCGCGAGCCTCGTCTCCGCCTCGGCGCGCTGCCTGCGCTCCACGCGCACGGCCTGCTCCGCGGTCCGCTCCCCCTGTCGCGCGGCCGCCTGTTCCTGCTCGAGCCGCTCGAGATAGGCGCTGTACGGGCCGCCGAACATCCGCAGGCGTCCGTCGTAGAGCTCGGCGGTATCGTCCATGAGCTCGAGCAGCCGGACGTCGTGGCTCACCACCACGAGCGTTCCCCGCCAGCCGCGCACCAGCTCGGCCAGGCGCTCCCTGGCATCCGGGTCGAGGTTGTTGGTGGGCTCGTCGAGCAGCACGATCGGGGCGCGGCCGAGGCGCAGACCGGCGATCGCCGCGAGCATCGTCTCGCCGCCGCTCAGGGTGCCGACGGTGCGATCGAGGTCGAGGCCGTCGAGACCGGCGTCGCGCAGAGCCTCAGCGGCGGCCTGCTCGATGTCCCAGCGATCGGCCAGCCGTTCGAAGTTGATCTCCGAGGCATCGCCGCCCTCGATGGCGCGGAGGGCATCCACCGCCTCGCGGATGCCCAGCAGCTGTGCCACCGTCGCCCCCGTTTCGAGCACGACGGCCTGCGGCAGATAGCCCACCTCACCGCTCGTCTGCACACCCCCGGTGGTCGGCTCGATGATCCCCGCGATGAGCGTGAGCAGGGTCGACTTGCCCGCGCCGTTGAGCCCGACCAGACCGGTGCGGCCGCTCGTGAAGGCGGCCGTGATACCGCTCAGGGCGACCGACCCGTCCGGCCAGGTCAGGCCGAGGTCGGTGAGGACGATGGATGATGAGGACATGCTGCTCCCGGGTGGTCAGTGATGCACTGACGCCGGGGCCGCGAACGCGGCGGGATGACGGCGAGTCAGTGCGCGGACGCGGGAGCTGTCTTCAACGGTCTGTCCTTCGAACGGATGCGGTCCCCCATCCTCGCACGGGGCGGGGCAGCGGGCAAACGCCGTCAGGTGGCGACCGACGGCGGATCCGGCGGGCCGGCGAACGCGCTTCCATGCACAGCGGCGGTGTGCATGGCCGCCCCGGCGAAAAAGGCGGCCGTCATGAGGACCAGCGCCGCAAGAGGGACCCACCAGCTCGGCCGGGACCGCCGCCGGAGGGCGACGCCGACGACGAGCGTCAGGATCACCAGCAGCAGCGCCACTCCCGGCGTGAACACCGCGATGAGGGTCAGCCAGGGGTCGCCGACGCATCCCGGTTCGGCGTCGCTGCTGCAGGTGCCGGTGTCCATGCTCCCTAACGCGTTAGCGACGATGGCGAAGCCGGAACCGAAGAGCTGGAGGACGAACAGCATCACAAATAGGCCGCGGTCGATCTCGCGAGCATCGGATCCGGGCGCCGGCCGGTCGTCGCGGGCGATCCTCCCCCTCGGCGGGTCGTCGTCGTCGGAATCCATCGTTCCCCCTCGCGGTTCTCCCACCGTGTCACCCGATCTCCGTCCGAAAGCGCCCGAGGAGGGTGCCCGATGAGGCTATTATCTAATCATTCTTCGGGTTCGAGTGGCCGATGGACCGATGGGCCCCGGGACACGATACGGCGGCTCGTCCCGATATCGAGCCCCGGTGAAAAGAGGGCAGAGCACGATGGACCACGTTGCGATCGCCATCGTCGGCGCGGCCCTCGGCGTGCTGACGGCGAACTCCCGTGTCCCCCGGATCCGGTGGGCGCCGATGACCTGCTCCGTCCTCCTGGAGATCGCCGCCGTCCTCGTGCTGGTGGTCTCTCGGCCCACACCGGCGCCGCTTCTCGACGGCTTCCTCTTCTGCGTGAGCGTCGCGGTCGCCTCGACGCTGTATGCGGGCCTGCTGTGGAAGCGCATGGGTCTCGACCCGGCCATCGGCCTATGGGGCTGGGTGTGGCGCGACGCCGTGAGTCCCCGCTATCTGCGAGAGAGCGCACGGGCGTTCCTGGACGGGGACGATCCGGAGGCCGAGGTCACGCACGGCCAAGCGCCGTAGGGTGTGTCTCCTAATGAGCGATCGGTCGGTGGCCGATCGACGCTTGGAATCGGATGAGATAGCCGTCAGGATCGGTGACGAGGAACTGTTGAACGCCGGCTGCGGTGCGTTCGTCGATGGGGTACCACTTCGTCTCAGGTTCCATGAAGATCGCGTGATCGGCGTCTCGCAGGGCGGTGAGGATCGGGTCAAGGTCCCGGACGCTGATCTGGAAGTTGATTCCTCGACCGAGGGGTGGTTCCAGGGGTGCAGTGATCCAGTTTCGGCCGATGCCATGCTGCTCAAGCATGATGTGAGCAGAGCCCAGCGAGATGTAGGCGAAGCCCTCCTCGGGGCGCTGGTAGTTGATCTGGAACCCGCAGAGCCCGCACCAGAACTCGATGCTTTTCGTGACGTTGCTGACCAGCAGCTCAGGCACCAGGGCGGGGTCAAGCGTCGCGTTACTCACTTGTTCATCGTCGCAGACCATCGGAGTAGCGCAGGCAGAGTGTGATTGCGCGGAGGACGACACCGCCTCGATAGGTCAGGGCAAGTTTGTTGTATCGGGTGGCGAGTCCGCGCCACTGCTTCATCTCGTTGAATCCTCGCTCAACGACGTTGCGTCCCTTGTAGTCTTCGTGGTCGTAACCGACGGGGCGACCGCCACGGGCACCGCGGCGCTTGCGATGCCCCTGTTGATCGGTGGGCTCAGGGATCACCGCGACGATTCCGCGGGAGCGCAGATGATGGCGGATCGCGCGGGACGAGTAGGCCTTGTCGCCGCGCAACCGGTCCGGACGTGAACGCGGACGGCCGGGGCCACGGCGCTCGACCCGCAGATGATCCATCAGGACAGGAAACATCGGAGAGTCGCCGGCTTGACCTGGACCGATCAACATCACCAGCGGCAGCCCACGCCCATCGACGAGCTGATGGATTTTCGTGCTCAACCCGCCACGCGACCGCCCAATCGCGTGATCAGTCGGCTCCTCGCGCAGATTCGTGTAGTTCGACGGAGCCCCCTGTGTCCCGCGGAAGGTTCGTCGCGTGCTGGTGCGCTCGGTTGATCGTGGAGTCGACGCTCACAGCCCAGTCCACCTCGCCGGCCGCATCGGCACCGGCCAGCAAGTCGGCGTGGATCCGATCCCACGTCCCGTCGCCAGAGTACCGGCGATGCCGCTTCCAAAGCGTCTGCCACGGGCCGAAAGTACGCGGCACGTCACGCCAAGGTGTTCCTACCCGATAGCGCCAGATGATGCCCTCGATCACCCGGCGATCATCTCGGAACGGACGTCCTCGCCGACCCGCCGACGACGGCGACAACGACCTGACCCGTTCCCATTGGGCATCCGATAGGACCGCATCACGACTCACTCAAAAATCATCCCGCGGACAGCGAGACGAATTAGGAGACACGCCCTAGGCCGCGGCCGTCCGTCAGTCGTTCTGCGCCCGCTCCAGCACCAGCTCGCGCACGCGTGCGGCATCCGCGGTTCCCCGCATCGCCTTCATCACGGCGCCGATCACCGCACCGGCGGCCTGCACCTTGCCGTCGCGGATCTTCGCCAGCACGTCGGGCTGGGCCGCGAGGGCCTCGTCGATGGCGGCGATGAGCGGCCCGTCGTCCGAGACGACGACCAGTCCGCGGGCCCGGGTCACCTCGGCGGGAGTCCCTTCCCCCGCGATGACCCCCTCGAGAACCTGGCGGGCGAGACGGTCGGTCAGCTCGCCGTCCTCGATCATCGCGATGAGCTCGCTGACGTGCAGCGGCGAGACGAGGGTGGACGCATCCACCCCGGCGACGTTCGCGAGGCGGGCGATCTCCCCCGTCCACCACTTGCGGGCCTGGGCGGCGGACGCCCCGGCAGCGGTGGTCTCCTCGATCTCGACGAGCAGGCCGGAGTTGTAGACGTCCTGGAACTCCAGGTCGGTGAAGCCCCACGCCTCCTTGAGGCGGCGGCGACGGATCGCCGGCGGCTCCGGCAGGGCCGCCCGCAGCTCCTCGATGAGCTCGAGCGACGGCTCCACCGGCACCAGGTCCGGCTCGGGGAAGTACCGGTAGTCGTCCGCGTCGCTCTTGGGACGCCCGGCGGAGGTGACGCCGGTGTCCTCGTGCCAGTGGCGGGTCTCCTGCGTGATCGTGCCGCCCGCGGCGAGGATGGCGGCCTGACGCCGGATCTCATAGCGGATGGCCCGCTCCACCGAGCGCAGGCTGTTGACGTTCTTCGTCTCGGTGCGGGTGCCGAGCTTTCCGCTGCCCCGCGGGGAGAGCGAGATGTTGGCGTCGCAGCGGATGTTTCCGCGCTCCATCCTCGCGTCGCTGATGCCGAGCGAGCGGACGATGTCGCGCACCGTCGAGACATAGGCCTTGGCCAGGGCCGGCGCATCCGCGTCCGCGCCGGTGATCATCTTGGTGACGATCTCGACCAGCGGGACACCCGCCCGGTTGTAGTCCACGAGCGAATACTCCGCACCCTGGATGCGCCCGGTCGCGCCGCCGATGTGGGTGAGCTTGCCCGCGTCCTCCTCCATGTGCGCGCGCTCGATCTCCACGTCGAACAGGCGGCCGTCCTCGAGCTCTACCTGGACGAGGCCCTCATAGGCGATCGGGTCCTCGTACTGACTGATCTGGTAGTTCTTCGCGAGGTCCGGATAGAAGTAGTTCTTGCGGGCGAAGCGGCTGGACGGCCGGATGCTGCAGCCGAGCGCGAGCCCCAGGCTGATCGAGTACTTGACCGCCTGCTCGTTCACCACCGGCAGGCTGCCGGGCAGCCCGAGGTCGACCGGGGTCACGTTGGTGTTCGGCTCGCCGCCGAAGAAGTTGGGGGCGTCGGAGAACATCTTCGTCCTGGTGTTGAGCTCGACGTGCACCTCGAAGCCGAGCACCGGCTCGAACAACTCGATCGCCCTGTCGAAATCCATGAGTTCTGCTGGTTGCGCCATACCGCAATTCTACGGGCGCGCATCGGGCCGCGAATCTACGGACGGATGTCCGGACGGATGTCCGGACCGATGTCCGGCAGCCTCGTCGGCGAGGTCATGGTGAGCTCGTACTGCGCGGGCCCGGCGGGCGGAGCGTCGGAGAGAAGCGCACCCGGCTCGAGCACCTCCGGTTCAAGAGCGTCTGCCTCGAGAGCATCCGGCTCCACCTCCGCGTCCGTCTTTTCGGAGCGCACGAAGCCGATGCCCACCAGGATGAGCGCTCCCCCGAGCAGCTGCGGGAGGGAGAGCCGCTCGCCGAGGAGGATCCAGGCGTAGAAGGCGGCGGCCACCACCTCGAGCAGGCCCGCGAACGAGGCCAGCCGGGAGCCGAGCATCTCGCTGGCCGCGATGCTCGTCGCATAGGCGAGCGCGGTCGCGATGACGCCCACGATGAGCAGGGGGACGAACCAGGGCACGGCCGCGCCGAGCAGGTGCGTCTCGCCGAAGGTCGCCGCGAGGGGGACGGCGCCGGTCAGGCCGACCAGGCCGAGCGCGACCCCGCCGATGAGCAGGCCGAACGCCGCGAAGACGACGGGAGGCAGCCCGTCGCTCGGCCGGGCCGCGACGACGTAGTAGACCGCGCACCCGATCGCGGCGAACACGGCGAGGACGATGCCGAGCGGATCGATGTGTCCACCGCCGGGAGAGACGACGAGCACCAGGCCGACAACGGCTAGGACGGAGCCGACCATGACCACGGCCTTGGGCATCCGCCTGCCGACCGCCCAGACCCACAGCACGAGCAGCAGCGGAGCCATGTACTCGATGAGGATGGCCGTGCCGACGGGGATGCGTTCCAGGGCGGCGAAGTAGACCAGCTGCGTGCCGGCGACGCCGATGAGGCCCATCGCGAGCACCCGCCAGCGCGCCCGCCAGAGCACGACCCAGCGACCGCGCAGCGATAGCACCGCGACCGGCGTCAAGGCGAGACCGCCGATGAGCGCCCGCACCGTCACCGCCGCCGCCGGGCTCCAGCCCGCCTCGAGCAGCGGCTTGATCAGGGCGCCGGACATTCCGAAGCTGATCGAGGCGATGACGGCGATGATGAGGCCGAGGGAGGTGGAGGGGCGTTTCACTGGTGTCACCGATTCGAAGGGGCTAGATGTCTTACACTCCTGACGCTAGTCTTGGGGAAAGTAAGGAGTCAAATTGCATTTTGCCCCTGACACCGAAGAGACGCTGGAGTTCACCGTCGCCCTCGCGGGCACCGCCCCCGGCGCCTCGCGCAGCGGCTCGGACGAGCTCGCCACCGTCGAGGAACTGGGGTCGTTCCTCGCCTCGTGGAACTACTCCGGCCGCATCGACCACGACGAGGCGGAGCTGCGCGACGTCCTGCGCACGCGCGATCAGGCGAGGCGGCTCTGGAGCCTCGACACCGACGACATGGCCGAGGCCGTCAATCGGATGCTCCGCGCGGCACGAGCGCTGCCCCACCTCGCGCGCCACGACGGCTCCCCCTGGCACCTGCACGCGACCGAGCCGGATGCGCCGCTCGCCGAGCGCATCCGCGTGGAGATCGCGCTTGCCCTCGTCGACGTCATCCGCTCCGGCGAGACCGCCCGTCTGCGGAGCTGCGCGGCCGACGACTGCACCGGACTGCTCGTCGACCTGTCGCGCAACGGCTCCAAGCGGTTCTGCAGCATCCGCTGCGGCAACCGCATGAACATGATCGCCTTCCGCGAGCGGGCGGGCTCG
>NZ_DASWPB010000123.1:0-4400 GCF_036404185.1 Lacisediminihabitans sp.
CTGCTCGGGACCGCGCTCACCGCGTTCCACCGGCGCGACGTGTAGCTCGCCGGTCCGAACATCCACTATCGGGTGGGCCCCGCGGGGCTCGAACCCGCGACCCGCGGATTAAAAGTCCGATGCTCTACCAACTGAGCTAGAGGCCCGCGTCTTAAATGTAGCGTGGATTGGGGATGCCGCGAGTGCGCGTGGCCCCTGGCTTAGGCTTGACCGGATGACTGACGAGTTCCACAAACCCACCAAGTTCTCCGGAGCGAAATTCGAGAGCCTCCAGGGCGGGGAAGACCCGGCCCAGATCAGCCGCGTCGCCCACGAGACCGCCCACGCCCTCGTCAGCAGGGTGCGCGAGAGCGAGGACGCCGAGGTGGTCGAGCGCGTGGTGGCATTCACCGACGAGCACGGCATCGATGCCGTCGCCGAGCTCTGGTCCCGGTCGAGCCCGCGCAGCCTGCCGGGCGCGCTGTGGCGCATCTACCTCATGCGGGCATTCGTCCGGCAGGACGCCGAGGGCACGAGCTTCCTCTATCAGCGCGGCAGCGAGGTCGCGACGACCATCGATCCGGTCGTCGCCGGTGCTACGGCACCCACGGGGCCGGCGGAGATCATGATTCTCGCCGATCAGATCCTTCGCGGGCTGTTCCAGGGCGACTTCGCCATCGCCCTCGACCGCGCGGCCGCCTTCTGCCGGGTGACGAGCATCGGATGCACAAGCGTCGCCGACGACGTGGAGCTGACCTCGCCGGATCGCGCATCCGAACTGACGACCAGGGCGCTGCGCCTGTCGCTGACCGCAACGGAGTTCGGCTCCTGTGCCCGGCTGTGGCGATCGGGCGCTCTCGATTGAATCCGGCGGCCTCGGGGTACAATTGTTGGCGGCTCGCAAGGGCCGCCGCCGGACCGCAGTAACCCCGGGCTCCACTATTAGCCGCTTCGAGCGGCCATGCGCCGAGAGGCGTTCTGCGGTTCGGCTTTTCCATGCCCGCCGCCGCCCGCCACACTCAACGTCGCGGTGTTTTGTCGTCGCCGCGGCCTATGTGTATGGGCGCGTGGTCGACGAAACACCGCGCGGTCCAAGAAACGGCGGCGGGTGCGGATGCCCGCGGGCGAAAAAGGCGGCGTGGGGATGCCCGAGCGCCGGTTATCCGAACTTGCCGGAGACGTAGTCCTCGGTGGCCTGCACGCTCGGCTTGGAGAACATGGTCGCCGTGTCGTTGTACTCGATGAGCCTGCCGGGCTTGCCGGTGCCGGCGATGTTGAAGAAGGCCGTGCGGTCGGAGACCCGGCTGGCCTGCTGCATGTTGTGGGTCACGATCACGATCGTGTAGTCCTGCTTGAGCTCCTCGATGAGGTCCTCGATGGCGAGGGTCGAGATCGGGTCGAGCGCGGAGCACGGCTCGTCCATGAGGACGACGTCGGGGGCGACGGCGATGGCCCGCGCGATGCAGAGACGCTGCTGCTGGCCGCCGGAGAGGCTCATGCCGGGCTTGTCGAGGCGGTCCTTGACCTCGTTCCACAGGTTCGCCCCCCGCAGGGACTGCTCGACGAGGGAGTCGCCGTCGGACTTGGACAGCTTGCGGTTGTTGAGCGTCACCCCGGCGAGAACGTTGTCGCGGATGGACATCGTCGGGAACGGGTTGGCCCTCTGGAACACCATGCCCACCTGGCGGCGCACCAGCACGGGGTCGACGCCGGGGCCGTAGAGGTTGTTGCCGTCGATCAGCACCTCACCCTCCACGTAGGCGCCGGGGATGACCTCGTGCATGCGGTTCAGGGTGCGGAGGAACGTCGACTTGCCGCAGCCGCTGGGACCGATGAGGGCGGTGACGGTGCGGGGCTCGATGGTGATCGAGACATCCTCCACGGCCAGAAAGTCTCCGTAGAAGACGTTGAGGTCGTTGACTTCGATGCGCTTTGACACAGTGTTTTTTGGTCCGTTCTCCGGTCGGTTACCTGGCACCCTTGGGGGCGAAGGCTCTGGCCACGATTCTGGCGATGAGGTTGAGGATGACGACGATGAGCACGAGCAGCAGCGCGGCTCCCCAGGCGGAGGCGTTCGATGCGGCGATGTCCTGACCGGGGAACTTGTACCCCGTGTAGGCGAGCACCGGCAGCGTCTGCATCGGGCCGCTGAACGGATTGGAGTTGAAGTTGTCGGTGAAGCTGGCGGCGATGAAGATGGGCGCCGTCTCGCCGATGACGCGCGCGATGGCGAGCATCACGCCGGTGATGATCCCGGCGATGGCGGTCGGCAGAACGATCTTGGTGATGGTGGAGTATCGGGAGACGCCCAGCGCAAAAGATGCCTCGCGCAGGTCGTGCGGGACGAGCCGCAGCATCTCCTCGCAGGAGCGCACCACGATCGGGATCATGAGCACCGAGAGCGCGACCGAGGCGGAGAAGCCGCTGAACGCCTTCGGGCCGACGAGCAGGGTGAACAACGAGAAGGCGAACAGGCCGGCGATGATCGAGGGGATGCCGGTCATCACGTCGACGAGGAAGGTGACGACCTTGGCCATCCACTGATTCGGACGCGCGTACTCCACCAGGTAGATCGAGGTGAGGATGCCGATGGGGATCGACATCAGGGCCGCTATCCCGGTGATCTCGAGCGTCCCGACGATCGCCTGCAGCGCTCCGGCCGTGATCGTGACCTTGAGGGTCGTCGGGTCGAAGACCGCGCCACCGGTCTGGGTGATGAAGCCCCAGTTGAGCTCGCCGATGCCCTTCATGGTGATGGTGACGAGCGTGGAGATGAGCGGTGCGATCGCGAGCAGGAAGGCGATGCTGACAAGGCTCCTGACGATGCGGTCCACCGCCTTGCGGCGGTTCTCGGCGATCGTGGACAGCGCGGCCAGCACGATCAGGTACACCACGAGGGAGAGGAAGATCCATCCGCCCCAGTTGAAGCCCATGAGCATCATGGCGCCGCCGGTGACGACGAGCGCGCCGGCGAGCACATAGAACTCGACGAATCGCGGCAGCTGCCCAGTGGTCAGGGAGTTGGCCATCGGTCCCTTCGAGGGGCGTCTGGCCTGCGAGTGCACGGTCGCGGTCACGCGGATGCTCCTTCCGAGGTGTCGGCGATCGATGAGACGCCGGAGACGCCGGAGACGCCCGCGACGCCGGTGGCCGCTGCCATCGGAACCGCCGTGGCCGCTTCCACGGGCCGTTTGCGCTTCTTCTTCGTGCCGGCGTTGCCTGTCCGCGAGACGATGAGCCTGGCGACCATGTTCACGGCCAGCGAGATGACGAACAGCATGAGGCCGGTGCCGATGAGCGCCTCACGCTGCAGGGCGTTGGCGATGGGGAAGTTCAGGGCGATGTTCGCGGCGATCGTCTGCGAGTTGGCCCCCTCGGTGAGGAGCTTGATCGAGAAGCCGATCGAGGGCGAGATGATGAGCGCGATGGCCATGGTCTCACCGAGGGCGCGGCCGAGGCCGAGCAGGGTGGCGCTCACGACGCCGGAACGGGCGTATGGGAACACGGCGAGCCGGATCATCTCCCACTTCGTGGCGCCGAGGGCCAGCGCGGCCTCCTCGTGAAGCCGGGGGGTCTGCAGGAAGACCTCCCTGGTGATGGAGCTGATGATCGGCAGGATCATGACGGCGAGCACAACGGCTCCCGCGAGGATCGTCGACCCGGTGCTGGAGGCCTCGCCGGCGAAGATCGGGATCCAGCCGAGGTGGTGGTTCAGCCATCCGGTCAGGGGGAGCAGGAGGGGCCGGATGACGATGATGCCCCAGAGCCCGAAGACGATGGAGGGCACGGCGGCGAGCAGGTCGACGAGGTAGCCGAGCACCCCGGCGATACGGCGGGGGGCGTAGTGCGAGATGAAGAGGGCGATCCCGATGGCGATCGGTGCGCCGATCACGAGGGCGATGGCCGAGACCCAGATGGTTCCCCAGATGAGAGGACCGACGTAGGTCCAGAAGTTGGCGTAGCCGCCGGTGGGGCCGGTGGACAGGCTCGGGTCGCTCTTCCAATCCGCCGTGATGGCCGGGACGGCCTGCACGATGAGGAAGATCGCGACGGCCGCGAGGATGACCATGATGAAGGCCGCGGAGCCGAAGCTCAGTCCGAAGAAGATCCGGTCCGCGGGACGTGACTTAACGCGGGGAGTCCCCGCTCCCCTTCTGGGGGAGCGGGGACCTGTCGTCGTGCCACCAGCCGAATCGGCACCGTTTGCGACACCAGCACGCGGTCGAACAATTCCGTTAGCGCTCACTGGATTCTTTCTCGCAGACTGGGTGGCAGGGGAGGCATCCCTGATGCCACTGGTGGAAGGCTATTACTAGTTACTTGACGAGCGCCAGGCTGGCCTGGACCTTCTTGAGCATCGCGTCCGGGATCGGGGCGGAGCCGGCGTTGACGGAGGCGATCTTCTGGCCCTCGGTGCTGGC
>NZ_DASWPB010000124.1:0-17239 GCF_036404185.1 Lacisediminihabitans sp.
TTCCGAGCCGCGCTCACGACGCTCGTGAACAAGTACGCGCGGGACAAGGGCCTGCTCAAGGAGAAGGACGAGAACCTCTCCGGCGACGACGTCCGCGAGGGGCTCACCGCGGTCATCTCGGTCAAGCTCTCCGAGCCGCAGTTCGAGGGCCAGACGAAGACGAAGCTCGGCAACACCGAGGCGAAGTCCTTCGTGCAGCGCGTCGTGGGCGACCAGCTCACGGACTGGTTCGATCGGAACCCGAACCAGGCGCGCGACATCATCCGGAAGGCGATCCAGGCGGCGACGGCGCGGATCGCCGCGCGGAAGGCGCGGGAGCAGACCCGCCGCAAGGGCCTCCTCGAGGGCGGCGGCATGCCGGGCAAGCTCTCCGACTGCTCGAGCAAGGACCCGGTCGTCTCCGAGATCTTCCTCGTCGAGGGCGACTCCGCCGGCGGCAGCGCGAAGACCGGCCGCAACCCGGAGACCCAGGCGATCCTGCCGCTGCGCGGCAAGATCCTCAACGTCGAGAAGGCGCGCCTCGATCGCGCGCTCGGCAACGCGGAGATCCAGGCGATGATCACCGCCTTCGGGACGGGCATCGGCGAGGACTTCGACGGCGGCAAGGCGAGGTACCACAAGATCGTGCTGATGGCCGACGCCGACGTCGACG
Source organism: Lacisediminihabitans sp. (assembly GCF_036404185.1). GTDB lineage: Bacteria > Actinomycetota > Actinomycetes > Actinomycetales > Microbacteriaceae > Lacisediminihabitans. The sequence continues at coordinate 653 of NZ_DASWPB010000124.1, forward strand.
GCCAGCACATCACGACGCTCCTGCTCACCCTGCTCTTCCGCTACATGCGGCCGCTCATCGACCTCGGGTACGTCTACCTGGCCCAGCCGCCGCTGTACCGGATCAAGTGGAGCAATTCGCCGCACGAGTACGTGTACAGCGACGTGGAGCGGGACGCCATGCTCGAGTCCGGCATCGCCGCGGGCAAGCGCGTCCCCAAGGAGAACGGCATCCAGCGGTACAAGGGTCTCGGCGAGATGGACTACAAGGAGCTGTGGGAGACCACGATGGATCCCGCGACCAGGACGCTCCTGCAGGTGACCCTCGACGACGCCTTCGCCGCCGACGAGATCTTCTCCACCCTCATGGGCGAGGACGTCGAGTCGCGCCGCAGCTTCATCCAGAAGAACGCGAAGGATGTCCGCTTCCTCGACATCTGATCGCGGGAGGCGTCCCTCGCCCCCCGGCGGACACCGCCTGACCGGCCGCAGCGGCCGATCGCACCCAGACCCTCACCGACGAACCACAAGACTGGAGCCGCATGGCTGACACCACCACCCCCGACGAATCCGCGGAGGATCAGATCGCGGGACGCGAGATCGACGTGAGCCACGACAAGATCAACCAGGTCGACCTGCAGCTCGAGATGCAGCGCTCCTACCTCGACTACGCCATGAGCGTCATCGTGGGGCGCGCGCTCCCCGAGGTGCGCGACGGGCTGAAGCCCGTGCACCGCCGGGTCATCTACGCGATGTACGACGGCGGCTATCGTCCGGACAAGTCGTTCTCCAAGAGCGCACGCGTCGTCGGCGACGTCATGGGGCAGTTCCACCCGCACGGGGACAGCGCCATCTACGACGCCCTCGTGCGACTGGTGCAGCCCTGGAGCCTGCGCTATCCCCTCGCCCTCGGGCAGGGCAACTTCGGCTCCCCTGGCAACGACGGTGCGGCCGCCCCTCGGTACACGGAGACCAAGATGGCGCCGCTCGCCCTCGAGCTGGTGCGGGACATCGACGAGGAGACCGTCGACTTCCAGCCCAACTACGACGGGGAGACCCAGGAGCCGACGGTGCTGCCGGCCCGCTTCCCCAACCTGCTCGTCAACGGCTCCGTGGGCATCGCGGTCGGCATGGCCACCAACATCCCGCCGCACAACCTCCGTGAGGTCGCGGACGGCGCCCTGTGGGCGCTGGCGAACCCGGAGGCGACCCGGGAGGAGCTGCTGGAGGCGCTCATCCAGCGGATCAAGGGCCCCGACTTCCCCACCGGCGCGCAGATCCTCGGCCTCAAGGGCATCCAGGATGCGTATCGCACCGGTCGCGGATCGATCACGATGCGCTCCGTCGTCAACGTCGAGGAGCTCCAGGGCCGCACCTGCCTGGTGGTCACCGAGCTGCCGTACCAGGTCAACCCGGACAACCTGGCGCTCAAGATCGCCGAGCTGGTCAAGGAGGGGAAGATCGGCGGCATCGCCGACATCCGCGACGAGACCTCCGGTCGTACCGGCCAGCGGCTCGTCATCGTGCTCAAGCGCGATGCCGTCCCGAAGGTCGTGCTCAACAACCTCTACAAGCACACGCAGCTGCAGGAGAACTTCGGCGCCAACATGCTGGCGATCGTCGACGGCATCCCGCGCACGCTCCCCCTGGACGGCTTCGTCACCGCCTGGGTCGATCACCAGATCGACGTCATCGTCCGCCGCACCCGCTTCCGGCTGCGCAAGGCGGAGGAACGCGACCACATCCTGCGCGGCTACCTCAAGGCGCTTGACGCCCTCGACGAGGTGATCGCGCTCATCCGCCGGTCCCAGACCGTCGAGGATGCCCGCGAGGGACTCATGACGCTGCTCAGCATCGACGAGCTCCAGGCCCGTGCCATCCTCAACATGCAGCTGCGGCAGCTGGCAGCCCTCGAGCGGCAGAAGATCATCGACGAGGCGGCGGAACTCGAACGGCTCATCGCGGAGTACAACGCGATCATCGCCTCGCCGCAGCGGCAGCGGGACATCGTGAGCGAGGAGCTCCGCGACATCGTCGCCAAGTACGGCGACGACCGGCGCACCGAGATCATGTTCGGCTTCGACGGCGACATGAACGTCGAGGACCTGATCCCCGAGGAGGAGATGGTCGTCACGGTCACCCGCGGCGGATACATCAAGCGCACCCGGAGCGACAACTACCGCAGTCAGCACCGCGGCGGGAAGGGCGTCAAGGGCGCCCAGCTGCGGGCGGACGACGTCGTCGAGCACTTCTTCGTGACGACCACCCATCACTGGCTGCTCTTCTTCACGAACAAGGGCAGGGTCTACCGCGCGAAGGCCTACGAGGTGCAGGAGGCCGGCAGGGACGCCAAGGGGCAGCACGTCGCCAACCTGCTCGCGCTGCAGCCGGACGAGGAGATCGCCCAGATCCTGGACATCCGGGACTACGAGGCGGCGCGCTACCTCACCCTGGCGACCCGCGGCGGCCTGGTGAAGAAGACGGCACTCTCCGAGTACGACACCAACCGCTCGGGCGGCATCATCGCGATCAACCTCCGCGACGACGACGAGCTGGTCTCGGCGATGCTCGTCGAGGAGGACTCCGACCTGCTGCTGGTCTCCCGCAAGGGCATGTCGATCCGGTTCACCGCATCGGACGAGGCGCTGCGCCCGATGGGACGCGCGACCTCTGGTGTCATCGGGATGCACTTCCGTGACGACGACACCCTCCTCGACGCCTCCGTCGTGAGCGACGCCGGCTACGTCTTCGTGGTGACGGAGGGCGGATACGCCAAGCGCACCTCCGCCGACCAGTACCGGGTGCAGAATCGCGGTGGTCTGGGGATCAAGGTGGCCAAGTTGGCGGAGGCTCGCGGCGATCTCGCCGGCTCCCTGATCGTCGAGGACGAGGACGAGGTGCTTGTGGTTCTTGCCAGCGGCAAGGTGGTACGCTCGTCTGTCGCCGAGGTTCCGGCCAAGGGTCGTGACACCATGGGTGTTGTGTTCGCACGATTCGCGGACGAGGACAAGATCATCGCAGTCGCGAAGAACAGTGAACGCAATCTGGACGCTGACGGCCAGGAGGCTCCCGTCGAGGGGTCGCCTGACACGGACGACCAGACCGGGAAGGACGAAACAGCAGATGAGTAGCGTCGCCGAGAAGCTCCAACGAAAATCGCAGCGTGCGGCCTCGACCAAGCAGGTCCGCCTCAAGCTCGTGTACGTCGACTTCTGGTCGGCGGTGAAGCTCTCCTTCCTCATCGCCATCTCGCTGGGAATCATCTTCATCGTCGCGAGCCTGCTCGCCTGGCTGGTGCTCAACACGACCGGCGTCTTCGGCAACCTCAGCTCCCTTCTGCAGGACATCCTCGGTGACAAGAACTTCGAGATCACCAGCAGCTTCTCTCTCGCCAAGGTCGGCCTGTTCTCGGTGATCATCGCGGTCCTCGATACCATCGTTGGCACGGCGATCGGCGCGATCACGGCCATGCTCTACAACTTCAGCGTTCGGATCACCGGGGGGCTGCTGGTCGGCTTCACCAACAACTGATCGATTTAGTGAAAGGCCGCGGGTGCGATACTCTCGTATCTGCCTCATGGGGATATAGCTCAGGCGGTTAGAGCGCTTCGCTGATAACGAAGAGGTCCCAGGTTCAAGTCCTGGTATCCCCACTGTGTTGGTTCGGTCCGTCGCCCCTGCGGCCACCACTGTCCGGCGCACCACCGGGGACGTAGCTCAATTGGCAGAGCACCGCCTTTGCAAGGCGGGGGTTAGGGGTTCGATTCCCCTCGTCTCCACCAGTGAAGCCTGAGGTGATCCCTCGCGCATGAAGACGTCTTTGGGATAGGCCGGGACCGGAATTCTTCGGGAAGATGCCCCGTCCCGGTTCTCTGTCGCTTTCCTGGGTGGGGCGAGCGACTCCTTTCCAGGCTGGTCGCCCTTCAGCGCCATGAGCATCGGCATCGCGGCGTCATCGTTTCTTTTCCTGTCGTCGATGCTCGGACTGTCGATCAGCGACGCCGGGCTGTAGGTCCCCGCAGGCTACCGCTCCAGGACCGCGCGGATGACGTCGAAGGCGGCGGCAAGGTCGGCATCCGAGGCGGACAGGGCGACCCGAAGGAAGCCGGTGCTCGTCGGGGAGTAGACCTCGCCGGCGGAGACGACGACACCCCGCGAGCGGATGTCCTCGACCAGCTCGGCTGACGATCGTCCGGTCGAGCCGGCGTCCAGCCACAGGTAGAAGCCGCCGTTGTCTTCGGCCGCGGTCTCCGTCATCCACGGTCCGAGGACGGCGGAGGCCGCCTCGAACCGGGCGCGATAGGCCGCAGACATCGTCGCGCCGCGACCCGGCAGGCTCCGCAGGGCCTCGATGGCCATGAGCTGGGCGGTGATGGGAGCGCATCCGACGACCGTGCCGTGCACCGCAGCCACTCTCGTGCGGAACGAGGGCGGCGAGACGAGGGACCCCACACGAAGACCGGTCATGGAATAGGTCTTCGAGAAGGTCCTGGCCGAGAACGTCACATCCTCGCCTCCGTCGGCCAGGGGCGAGGGCGCTCGGCCGCCGGCGAAGACGATCGCCTCGTAGGCCTCGTCGGACAGAATGTACGCGTCGTGGGCGCGCACGAGCTCGACGAGCCGGTGGAGCACGCCCGCGCTCGCCAGGGCCCCGGTCGGGTTCGAGGGCGAATTCACCACCACGAGGCGCGCGCCGTCGTCCAATCCCCGCTCGATGCTGTGCAGGTCGAGGAATCCATCGCCGCTCGGTCCCTGCTCATAGGTTTGCAAGGAGATTCCCAGTTGTTCGGACAGCACCCGGTAATTCGGCCAGGCCGGGTCGGGGATGAGGGCCAGGTCGCCCGCCCGACAGCTCGCGACGAGGGCGACCGCTACCGCCTCGGTGCCGCCCACCGTCACGACCACGTCGTCCCGCGAGGGCGAGTATCCGGTGGATGCCGCAACGTCGTTCGAGATGAGGTCGCGCAGTTCGGCCAGGCCCAGCTTGGGCGTGTATCCCGTCAATTGCCTGTCGAAACTGTCTTTCGCGGAACGGACCAGCTCGTCCGGCAGCGGCTGGTCGGGCTCGCCCAGACTGAGGTCGAGCTCGCTCTCTCCGACGGCGTCGGCCATCATGCGGGCGACCGCGCTGTCTGTCGGGGTACCGGAACGGTGGAGGGACGACATGGTGGACCTTTCGCGACGCCGACGCGCCCTCGATCTTCTGGGTATTTCCCCATCGTACGGAGCCGAACATGTCGCGAAGATGTCGTTTTCGCCGCAAGAAACGCGGCAGGTACCACTTCGAAACACCCACGAAACATGCCTCACCTGTACTGCTAGCACCACCGACCGTCCCGAATGAGTCGATCGACTCTCTCGTCGAACACGTACCACAAGGAGTTGCACCATGAGCACTTCATCTCGAATGCGGCGCGTTCTCGCCGTCGGAGCCGCAGCAGTCGCCGTCACCATGATCAGCACCGCCTGCTCGAGCACGTCGACCGCAGCGACGAGCACAGCCACAGGCAAGCCCATCGTGCTCGCTGCCGACTCGTCGCTGCTTCCCTACAACTTCATCGGAGACGACGGCTCGACCTGGAAGGGCATCGACATCGATCTGGCCGCGGCCCTGTCCAAGCAGCTCAAACGCCCGATCACCTTCAAGAGCGCCGGCTTCGACACCATCGTCCCCGGTCTCGCCTCTGGACGCTACGACGCGGCGATGACGGGAATGTTCGACACCCTCGAGCGGGAGAAGACGGTCGACTTCGTCGACTATCTGACCGCGAAGAACAATTTTCTCGAAGCCAAGAGCTTCAAGTCGGTGACCGGCATGGACGATCTCTGCGGCGTCACGGTCGGGGTGCCGTCCGGGGCGCTGGAGGTGTCGTTGCTCGCCACCGCCTCGAAGGCCTGCGTCGCCGCCGGCTCCCCGGAGATCACCGTCAACCAGTACAAGGATCTCAACGCGACGATCCTCGCGTTGAAGTCCGGGCGCATCCAGACCACACCGAACGACTCAGCGGCCAACGCCTACGTGCTCGCCTCGAACAAGAGCAGCTTCAAGGTCAGCGGCGACTACCTGGACGGTGGCTTCTTCGCCGCCGCGTTCCCCAAGGGCAGCACGCTGACAGCCCGATTCGCGAAGGCCTTCGACGCAATCATCGCGGACGGCAGCTACACGAAGATCCTCACGAAGTGGGGCATCGCGGATCGCGCAGTGAAGACGGCGACTCGCAACGGGGCGACGTTCTAAGATGAGCGCTTCGACACAGGCCGTGGCAGGGTACGACGATGACATCGTGGTGCCCCGTCGCAAGCCGTGGCGCTGGGTGGGACTCGTCGTTGCGGCCATCGTGGTGGCGGCGATCGTCGTCTCCTTCATCACCAATCAGAATTACCGCTGGGACCTCGTCTGGCGCTACCTGTTCGATCACCGTATTCTCAGCGGCCTCGGCACCACTCTCCTTCTCACCCTCATCGGAATGGTGCTCGCCACGGCGGTAGGCCTCCTTCTCGCGGTCATGCACCAGTCGTCCAGCGCCGGGCTGCGGGCCACCGCAGCCAGCTATGTCTGGTTCTTTCGCGGCACTCCCGTGCTCGTGCAGCTGATTCTCTGGTACAACCTCGCGATCCTGGTGCCGCGCATCGGGATCGGGATACCGTTCGGCCCGACCCTGTGGTCGGTGGACACGAACTCCTTCATCACTCCATGGAGCGCGGCGATCCTGGGGCTGTCCCTCAACGAGGCGGCGTACCTGTGCGAGATCATCCGCTCCGGCATCCTCTCGGTCGACAGGGGGCAGGGCGAGGCGGCCCATGCGCTCGGCATGAGCCGGGCACTGGCCTTCCGTCGGGTCGTGCTGCCGCAAGCGCTCCGGGTCATTGTGCCGCCGGCATTCAACGAGGCCATCGGGCTGCTCAAGTATTCGTCCGTGGTGAGCGTCATCGCGCTGCCGGAGCTGCTCTACTCCGGTCAGCTCATCTACGCCCGTAACTACCAGACGCTTCCCGTGCTGATCGTGGTCTGCATCTGGTATCTCGTCGTCGTGAGTCTGCTGACCTGGCTGGAGTCCCGGGTCGAACGCAAGCTGGGGGCCGGTTTTGTTCAGGGAGTGACAACATCCACTACGGCAGGGAGGTGGCGCAGATGGCTGACGCCGAACCATTAGTCAGACTGAGCCGGATCCGTAAGCGCTTCGGTCACAACGAGGTGCTTCACGGGATCGACCTCGAGGTCGCCAGGGGCGAGGTGCTCTGCCTGATCGGCGCGTCGGGAAGCGGCAAATCCACGCTGCTGCGCTGCATCAACCACCTCGAGCGGCCCGATGCCGGCCGCGTCTACGTGGGCGGGGAGCTGATCGGATTCACCGAGCGGAACGGCGTTCTTCACGAGTTGCCCGAACGCAAGATCTATTCGCAGCGCGCCGGCATCGGAATGGTCTTCCAGCACTTCAACCTCTTTCCGCACATGACGGTGCTGGAGAACGTGACGGAGGCGCCGATGCGGGTGAGGGGCTATTCCAAGGATGCGGCCGTGTCCACGGCTCGCGATCTGCTTTCCCGGGTCGGCCTCGCCGACAAGGCGGACGCCTATCCGAGGAGCCTGTCCGGTGGCCAGCAGCAGCGGGTCGCCATCGCCAGGGGTCTCGCGATGCGCCCCAACCTGATGCTCTTCGACGAGCCGACCTCCGCCCTCGACCCCGAACTGGTCGGAGAGGTGCTCGACGTGATGCGGGGGCTCGCCGCCGACGGCATGACCATGATCGTGGTCACCCACGAGATGGGTTTCGCTCGTGAGGTGGCCTCCGACGTCGCGTTCATGCACAACGGCGTCATCGTCGAGCAGGGCCCGCCCAGCCGGGTGCTGGCCAATCCGGCGCACGAACGCACCCGCAGCTTCCTCTCGAAGGTGCTTTAGGAATGACGCTGTCCACTCAGGGTGTGCGCCAGACGACGAGCCGGGTGATGAGCGTCCGCGACGCGGTCGTCCTGGCTCCGACGGTGCTGTGCGCGGAGCCGGACTCGACCGCCGCGCAGCTGCCGGGACTGGTCGGGCGCAAGGAGTGGCCGGCGGCATCCTTCACCGATGTCGCGCGTGCGGCGAACCACGTCTCGGTGCGCGAGACCCGGCTCGTCGTCCTTGGCGGTTCCTTCGGCTGGGTGGCCAAGGCCGCCAGGGCGCTCCGTGCCGCCGGGACCTTCCCGATCGCCGTGCTCGGGGATCCGCTCACCCCTGACCAGGTGCTGACGCTGCTCGATGCCGGCGCCAACCTGCTGATCGACGGCTCGGCAGCGCCTCGTGAGATCGTCGCGCGGTTGACCGCGCTGTGCCGCGGCACGCGGGGCGAAGACGCGACGCGGGTGCGCTGGCTGCAGTCGGGCGAGATGCGTCTCGATCTCGGCAGCCGGCGGTGCCTTCTGCGCGGCGAGAAGATCTCACTCAGCCAGAACGAGTTCGATCTGCTCGCCTTCCTCATGTCGAACGCGCAGCAGACGCTCTCCCCCCAGGAGATCGTGCAGCAGGTCTGGAACTGGCGGCACGCAGACGGGGTCAACACGCTGCGCATCCACATCGGCCGTCTCCGCAAGAAGCTCGGAGACACGAGCACGGGTCCCACCTGGATCGGGTCGGTTCGCGGCGTCGGATACCAGTTCCTGCCTCCCGTCGCGGAGGTGGGAGAGGACCGCAGCGAGGATCGCCTGCGGAAGAACGTCGCAACGTTGAACGCGCAGTCCGATGCCCTGTACTCGATCGTCGACAGCCTGCTCACCGCCTCCACACCCTCCGAGATCGCCGACGTCGTTGTGCAATGGGCCGTCGACCGCAACTTCTGTGACGCCTCCACCGTCTTCCGCCTCGACGCGGACCGCGGCGGCAACGGGGTGTCCTCCCTCGTGGCATCCGCAGGCATGTCGTCGCGCTGGCGGCAGGCGCTGGCGACGGGGCATCCGGTGCAGGACGGGTTCATGGGGGCACACGCGTACTCGAGCGGCGAGGTGGTGCAGCTCAGCGACGTCAGCAAGCTCTCCAAACGTTTCCCGGTGACGGCACGGATGTCGTCGGCAGAAGATCTGCACGCCTGTCTCCTCTTCCCCCTTTTCGTGGATGGCGCGATCTGGGGCGACCTCGCCTTCGTCAGTCGCGCTGTCCGTGCGTTCAACCCGGCGCGCACCGCGTACCTGCGCTCCGTTGCGGGTCTGGTCTCGCTCGCACTGGCCGCGAAGGCCCACCCCGTCTCCGTCGACTCGCCCCTCGCCGAATACGCCCGCAGGACGGGGGAACTCGATGCGTGAGTATTCGGATGCGGACGTCGCCGATTCGCTGAACGCCACGGAGCTCATCGACGAGGTCGAGCGCTGCCTGATCGACCTCGGCACCGGAAGGGCCTCCCAACTCCCCAAGGCCGTCATGCCGATCGGCTCCGGTGCCTTCTTCCTCTCGGTCGCCGGAATGGTGCCGCGGTTGGGGCTGGCCACCGCGAAATGGGGATCGTATCTGCCGGGCGAGCCCGGCAGAGCGGGGGTCTCCACCTCGACCATCGTCGTGAGCGATCTGGGCACGGGGAGCCCGCGGGGGATCGTCACCGGCATGCTCGCGACCCATCGTCGTACGGCGGCCACCGCTCTGGTCCTGCTTCGGCGACTGCTGACCTCCACGTCGCGGTCGATCGTCTTCGTCGGCTTCGGGCCGACGAATCGCGCGGTGTTCGACCTGCTCATCGCCGTGGGGTGGCCCGTCGGCCGCCTCGTGGTCGCGGTCCGCTCGGCCGAGTCGGCCGCGCGGCTCGCGGAGGACGCCGTCCTCGGCCGACTGCTGTCGGAGGGTCGCGCGACGATCGCCACCGATGTCGCCGCCGCCATAGCCGGCGCGGACATCGTCATATCGGCCACCGGCTCGACCGCGCCTCTCGGTCGGGTCGGTGACCTCGCCATCGGGGGAGCCGTCATCAGCCTGGATGGGAGTCGCACCTGGCTGACGGACGGCTCGACGCGAGTGCTCACCGATCGTCCGGGAGAAAACGGCACGGCGCCCGAGGTCGCGATCGCCCTGTCCTCCCCGGACCCGATCGGGCGAGCCGACCAGCGTTCGCTGTTCGACATCGCGGGCTCGGCCGTCACCGATGTCGCGCTCGCCGCCCTGCTGATCGCCGGGAGCGGCTCATGAGCTCACGGCAACTCGCGGTCACCCTCGCCGTCGCCAGCGCCTTCTCGAGTTTTCCGAGTCCCTTCTATCACGCCCTCGCCGGACGACTCGGTGGAGCGTCCGGGATCACCGCCGTGCTGTTCGCCAGCCATGGAGCCGCGGCCATCGTGGTGATGTCGATCCTGTCGCTCGACCCCGTCGCCCGCCGACTCGCACGGGTCCAACCCCGGTCGCTCATCACGATTCTGCTCTGTGCGGATGCCGTCGCAGGGCTCTTCCTCGTCTTCGCGGCCGGACCGCTCGAGTTCGGTCTTCTGCTGACGGGCCGCATCCTCACCGGCGCGGCGCTCGGAGCGCTCACCCCCCTCATCACCGCCGGGTTGGCCGGCCGCCGACACGGGTCGGCACTCGCGACGGCCGGCATCCTCGGCGGTGTCGGACTGGGGTCGCTGTGCGCCGGAGGACTCGCGGCCTCGGGGCTCGGTCGTCCGCTCGTCTTCGCCGTCGGATGCGCCGCGCTCCTGGCCGTCGCCATCGTCGGATCCCGCGGCCGCCCCGAGTCGGGGTCTGCGTCCGCCGGGTCGGCGCTCGCGGCGGACGGCGTGCGTGCCGGACTGGGTCTCGCGTTGGGAACCTCGGCCCTGGCCTTCGCCGCGAACGGAGTTCTCGGGTTGTTCACCTCTGTCCTGCCGTCCGTCGTGGCACGGGACAGCGGTCGGTCGGCCACCTTCATCGCCGGGGCGACCGTCGGGATCGTCCTGCTCTCCGCGGGTGGTGCGCGGCTGCTGCTCCTCGCACGCGAGACGCTGCCGACCCGCGTGCCGGCCGTCGTCTCGCTCGCCCTCGGGATCGTGTGCTTCTGGTGGGGTGTCGCCGTGGGCTCCGTCTGGCTGTCTCTCCTCGGCGGTCTCCTCCTCGGTGCTGCGGCCGGCATCGGTTACGACACCGCCATCGGCCTGGTCTCGTCTCACGCGACCGGCGGTGCTCGCGTCCGTGCGCTCGCCATCGTCCAACGCAGTGGCCAGTTCGGCCTCGTTCTTCCCGTCTTGCTGTATCCGCTCGCGATTCGGCACTGATCGCCTCAACCACCGAAGGAAATCCATGAATACCCTTCCACCCACCACCGTTCGCGAAGGAGACCGGGCATGAGAGTGAGCTTTGACATCGGCGGGACGTTCACCGACCTGGTGCTCCTCGACGAGGAGACCGGGCGCGCCTGGCTGGGAAAGTGCCTCACCACCTATGAGGACTTCAGCAAGGCGATCGAGCAGGGCATCCGTGAGGTGCTCGAGGCTGCCGGTCAGCCGAGTACCGCTATCGATAGGGGCGTCGTCGGGGCGACCACCCTCGTCACCAACGCGCTCATCGAGCGCCGCGGGGCGAAGACCGCCCTCGTGACCACCCGCGGCTTCGGCGACACCCTGGAGATCGGCCGTGAGTGGCGCTACGACCTGTACGACCAGCAGCTGATGCTGCCGGATCCCCTGGTGGAGAAGGAACTGCGGTTCGAGGTGACCGAACGGCTGTACGCCGACGGGAGCACCCACACCCCCGTCGATCTGGACGAGCTCGCGCTCATCGCCGACAAGCTCGCCGACCTGGGCGTCGAGTCCGTCGCCGTCTGCCTCCTGCATTCGTACACCAACGCCGCCCACGAGGAAGAGGTCGCCCGTGTGCTCGCCGATCGGCTGGGTTCGATCCCGATCACGCTCTCCGGTCACCTCGTCCCGGTCATTCGCGAATACGAGCGCACGGTCACCACCGTCGCGAACGCCTATGTCCGTCCCGTCGCCGGCGAGCACTTCCGTGACATCGAGCGGGCGCTGGAGCGGCTCGGCCTCGACGAGCCCCTGCTGCTCATGCAATCGAACGGCGGCGTGATCACCACGGAGACCGCTCGTCAGTACCCGCTGCGTCTGCTCGAATCCGGGCCGGCCGCCGGGGCCATCGGTGCCGCATACGTCGGTGCACAACTGGGCCTCACTCGATTGATGGCCTTCGACATGGGTGGCACCACCGCCAAGGTCTGCATCATCGAGAACGGCGAGCCGAGCGTGGCTTCGAACTTCGAGGTCGGCAGGGTCCACCGTCTGAAGCCCGGCAGCGGTCTGCCGGTGACGATGCCGGTCGTCGACATGCTCGAGATCGGCGCGGGTGGCGGATCGATCGCCGCGCTCGACGCCCTCGGCCTGCTGAAGGTCGGTCCGCACAGCGCGGGCTCGCGTCCCGGTCCGGCCGGGTATGGACGGGGCGGGGACAGGCCGACGGTGACCGATGCCGACATCGTCCTCGGTTATCTCGATCCCGACTATTTCCTCGGCGGCAGGATGAGCCTCGACGTGGATGCGTCCCGTCGCGCCATGGTCGATCACCTCGGGTCCGCCTTCGGCGACGACCCTCTGGCGGCGGCGGCGGGTGTCGTTCGCGTCGTCGACGAGCACATGGCCCTCGCCATGCAGGTGCACGCCACGGAGCGCGGGCACGATCCGCGCTCCTTCACCATGATCGCCTTCGGCGGGGCCGCTCCGCTGCACGCCGCGAGGGTCGCCCGTACCCTCGGACTGTCCCACGTGGTCATCCCGAGCGCCGCCGGCGTGCTCTCCGCAACCGGATTGCTCGTTGCGCCGCCGCTCGTCGAGGTCTCGCGCACCCGTCTCACCGAACTCGCCGACTGGACCCCCGAGATCGCCTCGACGGTCTTCGAACCGCTCGAGCAGCAGGCGTCCGATGAATTGGGCACGCCGGTCGACCACTTCGATTACGCCCTCGATATGCGCTATCTCGGCCAGGGTTTCGAGATCGAGGTCCCGGTCGACCGGACCGACACACCGGAGGCCTATCTCGAGAAGTTCGGTGTGCACTACCAGCGCATCTATGGCACGCGCCCCGACTACGACCGGGCGGAGGTCGTCACCTGGAGGGTGCGGGCCTACGGTGTCTTCAGCAAGCCGAGCGAGGTGCGTACCGTCTCACCGGCGGGGACGGCATCGGAGGCGCGGCGTTCACGAACCATCTGGTTCCCCGAGACCGGACTCGTCGACGCGCCGGTCCTCCGCATGCTCGAGCAGTCTCCGGGCACCAGCATCGTCGGACCGGCGATCTTCCAGCTTCCGGAGAGCACAGCCGTGATCGGACCGGGTGACCTCGCCGAGCTGGACGACTTCGGAAATCTTCACATCACCATCGACCTGTCGTCCACTACGGCGGCGGCGATCGGAATCGCGGAGGTGGGCGCATGAACTTCGGACGGATCGATGCCTGGCTGGAGGAACTCGGCCTTCTCGCCGGAGATCCGGCGACGGCGGCGACGAGCGAACTGCGCTTCGATGACGGCGGCTGGTACAAGTGGGAGGTCGCGGGGGCGCTGACCGGCCCATCCGTCGTCCGGCTCGTGGAACTGCTCGGCGACCGTGGCCTGCGTCTCCATCAGGTGACGAACACCGTCGGGACGATGCGGTACCTCGACGAGGAGATCGTCGAGCTCGTCGAGGCCTGCCACGCCACCGGGATCCAGCTGCGCATGGCGGTCGGGCCGCGGGGGATGTTCGACATCGGCGGCCAACGTCTCGCATCGAGCTCCGTCGCATCGGCGAGCGCCTACCGGCTGCGCGGCTCGGATGCGTTGCGCACAGCCGTCGACGATGTCGCGCACGCCGTGGACCTCGGCGTTCGCGGGTTCCTGGTCTTCGACGAGGGACTGCTCAGCGTGCTGAGCGATCTGCGCGCGGCGGGCCATCTCCCGGCGGAGATCCGCCTCAAAGCGTCATCCAATATGGGGGCGGCCAATCCGGCCCATGCCAGGGTGCTCGCGCAGATCGGCGCGGATTCCGTCAACCTGCAGCGCGATCTGGACGTGCGGATGATCGCCGCCGTCCGGGCCAGCACCGACGCCGCCCTCGACCTCCACACCGACAACCCGGCATCGACGGGTGGCTTCGTCCGTGGATACGACGTGCCGGAGATCGTTCGTGTCGCGGCGCCCGTCTATTTGAAGACCGGCAACGCGGCGCAGGACTTCTCCGACGTCGCTCCCGGTGAGCGAGAGCTGAACGCCATCGCCCGACAGCTGTTCCTCGACGAGCAACTGCTTCGTCGTTTCCTGCCTGACGCCACGGCGTCGGATACCCCCGAGTTCTAGGAGAGACCCATGACAACCTGGGATGCAGCAACCCTGCAGATCGTCTGGCAGCGCCTTATCTCCGTCGCAGACGAGATGGCCGCCGTCCTTCTGCGCACGGCCTTCAGCTCCGTCGTCCGCGAGTCGAACGACCTGGCGTGCGCCGTGCTCACCGCGGACGGCGACCTGCTCGTCGAGTACGGCCGATCCGTGCCGGTCTTCACCGGGACCGTGGCCGGGACCGTCCGTGCCATGGTCGAACGGCTCGGGCGCGACACCCTCAAGCCGGGCGATGTCATCGCCACCAACGACCCCTGGTTCGGTAACACGCACCTGCCGGACATGACGGCGGCGACCCCGGTCTTCCGGAACGGCGAGATCGTCGCGTTCGTCGCCAGCATCTGCCACCTCTCCGACATCGGCGGCACGTCCGAGGGCGCGTTCGCCCAGGACGTGTTCGAGGAGGGCTTCTGCCTCCCCCCGGTCAAACTCATCGAGGAGGGCGTTCCGAACGAGTTGGTGCGCCGGATCCTTGCCCGCAACGTTCGGGTCCCCGATCAGGTGCTCGGCGACGTCGACGCGCTCATCGCCGCGAATGCGCTCGGTGCTCGTCGTCTCACCGGCATGCTCGACAACGATCCGACGCTCGATCTGAGCGACGCGGCGGAGCAGATCTGCCGGGTGACGGAGCGGGCCGTGCGCACCTCCATCGCCGGCATCCCGGACGGCAGCTACACGGCGACGGTCGAGCTGGACGGTTTCGAGGAGGCGAAGCACATCACGGTGACCATCGAGGTCTCCGGTGACGAGATGGTCGTCGACTACGAGGGCACCTCATCGCAGAGCAAGTTCGGGATCAACTCCGGTTCGCCCACGCTCGGCTACACGCGGTACGGGATGGCCTGCCTGCTCGCCCCCGACGTGCCGAACAACGAGGGTGCCCTGCGCCCGATCACGATCCGGGTGCCGCGAGGGTCCCTGCTGAATCCGGACAAGACGGCCGCGGTGAGCGCCAACTTCCCCGCTCATGCCATTCCCGCGGTGCTGTCCCGCGCGCTGCTCGGTCCGCTTCCCACGAGGGTCGCCGCTGCTGCGGGGACCCCGTTCTGGGTCGTCGGCGTTCGCGGCCACGACGATCGCGGGCCATTCGCCTCATTGCTGTGCTTCAACGGGGGTCAGGGTGCTTCTCAGGGCCAGGACGGCTATGCAACGCTCAGCACGCCGAGCAACGTGTCGAACACCCCCATCGAGGTCGTCGAGAACCAGGTGCCCATGCTCGTCGAGAGCAAGCGCATCGTGCGCGGGTCAGGGGGGAGCGGGGAGTGGACCGGCGGTGAGGGCCAGGAGATCGTCATGACGAGCATCCATCCCGATCCCCTCGACATCATCTTCCTGACGGAGCGCATCGAGCACGCCGCCCCGGGGCTCGCCGGCGGAGGGGACGGCCTCACCGGGTTGCTCCGCGTCGACGGGGTCGATGTCTCCGAGCCGAAGGGGCGGATGAGCCTGATGCCCGGATCCCGCATTCTGCTCCGCACCCCGGGAGGGGGTGGCTTCGGCATCGTCTGACAGACCCGCACAACACCGACCAATCTCGAAAGAAAGCGCACCATTATGACCTCGACCGCAACCACCACCGAGTGGGCGACTGCCGGCACCATCCTCGTCCCGGCCAGGGGGCGTCTCGCCCTCAAGCTCCACAAGGGCCAGCGCCTCACCATCACCGACGTGAAGGGTCAGCAGGTGATGGACATGATCGCCGCCCTGGTCGACGATCCCGACGAGCGCCTGTCGTGCATGTTCTCGCGCGTCAGCTCGGGGATGTGGGATCTCAAAGAAGGCTATTCCGTCTTCAGCACCCGCTGCACCCCGCTGCTGAGGGTGGTCCACGACGACAACGGCACCCACAACATGACGGGTGGGTACTGTTCGCAGTGGTCGAACGCGATCCGCTACGGGACGGAGAAGACCTTCACCTGCTACGACAATCTCGTGGAGGACTGGGAAGAGCTTGGGCTGGACGTGACCAAGATCTCTCCCGACATGTGCATCTCCCTCTTCATGAACATCGCGCACCACCCCGACGGGCACATGGAGATCCAGGAACCGACCACGAAGCCGGGTGACTCGATCGTCTTCGAGGCCCTCGAAGACGTCTACATCGGCCTGTCGAACTGCCCGGAAGAGCACAATCCCTGCAACGCGTACCACGTCACCGAGATCGAGGTCACCGTCGAGTAGCGCCGATGGGGTGCCCGGCGTCACGCCGGGCACCCCATCGCAGGTGCAACGCCACTCTGAGTTCAGCCCTCGTCGGGGATCTCCGCTTCCGGTTCTTCCGTCTCGTCGCTGACCCACAGCTC
>NZ_DASWPB010000125.1:0-11017 GCF_036404185.1 Lacisediminihabitans sp.
TACCCGGTGACCCCGTGGAAGAACGGTCTCGGCATCACCCGCGAGGTGCTTCGACACCCCGTCGGGACGACGGGCGAGACCTTCGACTGGCGTCTCAGTATGGCGGAGGTCACGGCGGACGCGCCGTTCTCGCCGTTTCCCGGCATCGAGAGGCACCTGGTCGTCGTCGCGGGCGGTGGCCTGCGCCTGGTCATCGATGGCCGGCGGCGGACGATGGGCGTCGGAAGCGATGCCGTCGTGTTCTCCGGAGGGGCCGTCGTGACGGCCAGACCGGTGGACGAGGTCGTGACGGATCTCAACCTGATGCTCCGCGAGGGCGCCGCGACGGGAAGTCTGACGCCGGTGGGCGGAGGCGAGGTGCGGGGGGAGCCCGGCTGGACCGTTCTTGTTGCGGTCGAAGATCTCCACGTGCGTGTCGAGGGATCCGTCCACGATCTCGGCCGGCTCGATGCGCTCCTGCTGGTCGCGGGGGAGCCCTTTGTCCTTGAAGTCGCGGCGCAGGGTGGCGGCCTGCCCGTGCTCGCGGTGCTGGCACGGATGACGGTTCCCTCCTGAGTCACTCGGCGACGGAGAGCAGCCGCTTCGTATAGGGATCCGCTGGCCGTTCGAGGACCTGTTCGACCCGACCGTTCTCGACGACCGAGCCGTCTCTCAGCACGAGCACTCGCGAGGCTACCGAGGAGACCAGCGCCAGATCGTGGGTGATGAACAACATCGACAGCCCTCTGTCGCGCTGAAGCCGTTGGAGGAGGGCGACGATCTCCGCCTGAACCGAGACATCCAGCGATGAGGTGATCTCGTCGCAGATCAGGAGGTCCGGCCTCGTCATGAGCGCTCTGGCCAGAGCGACACGTTGACGCTGGCCGCCGGAGAGCGAGCCGGGCATCGACAGGAGGTGGCGGGTTTCGAGACCGACACTCTCGAGCATCTCTGCGGCCAGCTCCCTGGATTCAGCCGCCGACCTGCCACGGGAGACCCGGGCGGCGGTGGCGAGGATATTTCCGACGTTCCTTCGGGGGTTGAGCGACGAGTAGGGATTCTGGAAGACGTACTGGATGGCTCCCAGCTCGTCGCGGCTTCGCCTGCTGAGGCTGCGTTCGAGGGGGCGTCCCTCCCAGCGCACCAGACCGCTGTAGTCGGAGTGCAGCCCGGCGATGCTCCTGGCGAGCGTGGTCTTGCCGCTGCCGGATTCGCCGACGACGGCGAGGCATTCCCCACGATCGATGGTCAGGCCGACCCCGTGGGTGATCTCGGCGGCGCCGTGTCTCGCCACGAGTTGTGCCACACGAAGGAGGGCCCTTTCGCCGGTCGGCACGGCCGCGATCGTCCGATGCGCGAGGGGATCGGGAAGCGCGGCGAGCAGGCGATGGGTGTACGGGTCGGTGGCGCTCTCCGCGAGCGTCGCGCTGGTCGTGTCGTCGACGATACGGCCCTCCCGCATCACGACGATGCGATCGGTGAAGGCGATCAGCATCCTGAGGTCGTGGCTGATGAGTACGACGCTCGAGTGATGCTCAGCGCTCAGCCGTTTGATGAGGGCCATGACGGTGAGCTTCGTCGAGGCGTCGAGCCCCGTCGTCGGTTCGTCCATCACCACGACGGCCGGATGCATCGCGAAGGCGATCGCGATGGCGAAGCGCTGCTGCTGCCCCCCGGAGAGCTGGTGGGGGAAGCGGGCGAGGAAGGCATCCGTGCTCGGCAGGCCGACCGAGGCGAAAAGCTCGGTCATCCGCTCCCGCTGAGCGGTGCCGTCGGTCAGCCCGTGGGCCGACATCACCTCGACGAACGATTCCCGTATCCGAAGTGCGGGGTTCAGGGCGGTCGCCGGGTCCTGGGGCACATAAGCGATCCTGTCCCCGCGCAATCCCCGCAGGACGGCCGCACCCGCGCCGGTGAGGTCCTCGTCGTGCACGATGATGTTTCCGCCGGCAAGGCGGAGGCCTTGGCGCTGGTAGCCGAGCAGGGAGAGTCCGAGTGTGGTCTTTCCCGAGCCGGTCTCACCGGCGAGACCGACGATCTCTCCCCGGGCGACGGCGAGGTCGATGGGGGGAAGGATGGTGCGATCTCCTTCCGTGGTCGTGATCGACAGGGCCGTGACTCGCACGGCGATGGGGTCTTGCTGTTCCGGCATGGTCACTGTCCGTTCGCCAGGGCGCGGGACAACCCGTCGCGGAAGAGGTTTGCGCCGACCAGGAAGACGCCGATGGCCAGTACCGGCGCCATGACCGCCCATGGCTGAATGGTCAGACCGCCCTGATTCTGGTGGATCATGCTGCCCCAGTCGTCGTGGGAGGAGCCGAAGCCGAGGTAGGAGAGCGACGCGAGCACCACCGCGGAGATGGCGAGACGGATGCTCAGCTCGAGCACGACCACCCCCGTGATGTTCGGCAGGATCTCGCGCCAGAACAGCCATCCCCATCGCGCTCCGAGGCCACGGGCCGCCTCGAAGTAGCTCTCGGTCGCCACCCTCTGAGCGGCGACCCTGACCACACGGGCGGTCTGGGGGATGTGCACGAATGCGATCACGGCGACGAGCGTCACCGGGGTGGCGCCGAGCCTGGTCAGCACAAGCAGCGCCACCACGATCTGCGGCAGAACGATGATCGCGTCGTTCAGGGACAGCAACAGTTCGGCGAGGCGGCGAGGGAGCACGGCGAGCACGATGCCGACGACGATGCCAAGGCCGACCCCGACGGCGGTCGCCGCGATCGCCTCGGTGAGAAAGATGCCGCCGCCGTTCAGCAGCCCGGACAGCACGTCTCGTCCGAGCACATCCAGCCCGAGGGGAAAGGCCCCGCTGGGACCGGCGAAGCTGCCGCCCACGAAGCTGTTCGGGTCATGGGGGAGGAAGAACGGTCCGAACAGAGCGATCAGGAGGATGGCTCCCACCAGAACGGCGCCGATGACGGCCCGCGGGTCGGTGAAGAGTCTGCGTGCGAAGTTCACGATGTCAGGGCCGTTCGCAGTTTCGGAGTGAGCAGGATTCCGCAGACGTCCGCGATCAGATAGATCACGAGCGCGGCGGTGGCCAGCAGCATCGCGATCGTCTGCACGACCGGGATGTCCCTGTTGGCGACGGCCGCGGTGAGCGCCGCACCGATTCCGGGGAAGGCGAACACGTTCTCGACGGCGACGATCCCTCCCGTCAGGTAGACCAGGGTGGTTCCGATCACCTGCAGGCTGGGGCCGATCGCGTTCGGCATGGCGTATCGCCAGAGCACCCGTCGCTCGGCGACGCCCGAGAGCCGCGCCCAGACGACGTATTCGCTGCCGAGCTCCTCCCTGACCGTCGTGCGCACCGACTCGGTGAAGTAGGGGATCGATCCGATGACCAGGGTCAGCACGGGAAGGGCGAGCAGGTTGCCCTGCTGCCAGATCGGCAGACCGGCGTCGACAATCGAGGTGGGCGGGAAGACCTTGATCACGTTCGTGGCGAGGAGGGCGATCACCAGGATGGCGATGATGAACTCCGGCAGCGCGATGATCACGAGCACGGCCGCGCTGACGAATCCGTCGGTGAAGCCCCTCGGACGGAGCGCCGCGCTCGTTCCGAGCAGGAGCGCCAGAGGGACCAGGATGATCACGGTGATTCCGACGAGCATCGTGCTGTTGGCCAGCCGGGGCGCGATCTCCCTGGCGACCGGTAGGCCGGAGGTGAGGGAGGTGCCGAACTGACCGCTCACCATGCCCCGCACCCAGTCGAGGTACTGCACGATCACGGGACGATGCAGGCCCAGCTGGTCGCGAAGAGCCTCGAGCTGTGCCTGCGTGGCGTTCTGCCCGAGAATCTGTCTCGCCACGTCTCCCGGAAGCGCCTGGGTGAAGAAGAACACGGCGATGGAGACGATCGCGAGCATGACGACACCGACGATCAGCCTTTTGGCCAGGTAACGGGCGATGGGATGACCGGATGGACCGGTCACCTCGTGAGTCGCGATCGTCGGTGTCGTCACGGTGCTCATCAGGACCTGAAGCTCAGATCTTTGAAGTTGTATCCGCTCGGTCCATCGCTGTTCGGATACGGCTTGTAACCGGTGACCTTGGCGGAATATGCGCTCACACTGTCGACGAAGAGCGCGACGATGTAGGAGCCTCGGTCGTATTCGATCTTCTGCATCTGGTGCTCGAGGTCGATGCGCGTCCTGTCGTCCACCGTGCGGACGGCCTTCTCATACAGGGCGTTGTACTCGTCGTCCTGCCATTTGGTCGCGTTGTACGGCGCGTTGTTGACGATCGTGAACGCGGCCTGATCGAAGATGCTCAACTGCCCCCAGAAGGAGAGCGACAGCGGGTAGGTGCCGTAGGCGTCGCCGTAGTACGTCGCCTCGTCGACCTTGTGGAAGGTCACTCGGAACCCGGCCGCTGCGACCTGTTGCACAAAGACCTCATTCTGTCGGTCTGCCGTGGACTGGATGGGGGCCGCCGTGAGGTCGACATCCACCCCGTTCGGATAGCCGGCCTGCGCGAGCAGCGCCTTCGCTGTGGCGATGTCCTGCTTGCGCTGCGGCAGATCGCTGTTGTACCCAGGATCCGTCGGTTCGAAGATGTCGTTGCCGATCTTCGCGTATCCGGAGTAGACCTGTTTGATCAGCTGCGGACGGTCGACGGCCAGCCGCAACGCCTCCCGCACGAGCGGATTGTCGAACGGCTTCTGCGTGACGTTCATCTGCCAGGTCAGAGTCCCGGTCGTGGGGTAGTCGTAGACCTTGTACGCGCTTCCCGCTGCCTTGACGACCGGCACGAGACTGGGATCGATCGAGGAAGCGACATCGATCTGGCCACCGACGAGGGCGTTGGTCATCGCCGTGCTGTCCGGGAACGAGACGAGTTCAAGCGAGTCGACGCCCGGCTGTCCCTTCGCGAAGTAGTTGGGGTTCGCGGTGAAGCTGATCCGGGTGCCCGGATCGTTCTTGGACAGGATGAACGGGCCGGAGCCGATCGGCTTCTTGGGATCGAATCCGACGGGAACGATTGCCATGGTCGGTGAGGTCAGGGCATCGGGAAAGACCACCGTCGGATAGTCCAGATGGAATTCCACGGTCTTGTCGTTGATCTTCGTGAGGCCCTTGTCGTTGAGATAGGGCAGTGAACTCGCCGGTGGGAGCTTCTTGTCGAAGATGCGTGTGAAACTGTAGATGACGTCGTCCGCGGTGACGGGCTTGCCGTTCGACCACTCCGCGTCGTTGAGGACGAGGGTCCAGGTGTCGGCCGTCTTGCCTGCCTTCAACGATTTGGCAAGGCGGTCGGTGACCTTACCGTCCGTGCCGTATTCGACGAGCGTGTCGAAAACCTGACGGGCGATCGCATAGCCGCCCGCTGTCGATGCCTTCGCCGGATCCAGGGCATCGGAGGTCGAGAGCGAGGCGATACCGACCTTGAGCGTCTTCGTGCTGGATGAACCCGTGCTGCTCGAACAGCCCGCGACGACCAGCAGGGTCGCCATCAGGGTGGCGATCAGGGCGAGAGCGGAGCGCTGTCGTCGATGTGAGGGGTGGGGATCCGTCGCCTCGGCGACGGATCCCGCGTCCATTTCTGTGGTGCGCATGTTTCCTCCAATGTGAACGGTAGCTGCAGTGTGTTTCGGGATTTTTGCCGGGGCCTGTGCGCATCCACTACAGGCCCCGGCGCCGGGCATCGTGGTTCTATTCGTCGATCAAGGACAGCCAGACCCTGGCCCCCGGCTCCAGCCAGGTCTTGATTCCGATGAGTTCGAGCTTGTCCGCCCCCTCGATCACCCAGCCGATGGCCGAGACGGGCAGTGGCTCCGGTGGGATGTCGTTGCCGTACATGATCGAGAGCTGCTGGCGGGGTCCGTAGTAGGACACGGCACCGCGGATCTCGGTGCCTCTCTCCGCCACCTCGGCGGCGAGGTCCTCCGGGTAGAAGATGTTCTCCCAGTCCGCGAGGATCTTGGTCTGCATGAGCAGCAGATCGCCGGTGAGCTTCCCGTGCTGCAGATAGGTGGCGAACGGCAGGCTGTCGCGGATCTTCTGGGCGATCTCCGGGACCTTGTCCTCCCAGATCTCGATGACGGCGATGTCCTCATCGGCGAGATTGAAGCGGATCTTCATGGTGGTACTCCTTGTACTTTGTACTGTTCTGACTCGGGCGCCGTGGTTCAGGCGTTGTTGGCGTCGATGATCTTCTGGAGCGGATTCACCCGGTGGAAGCCGTCGACGATGCCCCAGGGGAAGACGATGTCGACCCAGCCGTGCAGACGGTTGAAGTAGGTCATGGCCGACTCGGTCACCCTGGCGAATTCGTCGAGAGTCGTGGCGATGCGGATGGCCCCGACGTACATCTTGAGGATGTCGCCGCCCTCCGGCAGGCCGACGTAGTCGTTCATGTTGGCCTTGTACTGGCCCATCTCGTCCATGTACAGGACGAGGGTGCGAAGGTCGGCATCCGGATTGCGGGTGGCGGTCGCCCAGGCGAACCAGAGGATCTCGTCGGTGAGGGTGCGCAGTTCGTTCTCGGCGAAGATGAGCGTGGACAGATAGTTGTTCTTGGCACCCGTTCCCCGCGGCACCGTGCCCATCCCGAGATCGAGCACCTCTGCGGGGGGAACCTCCCAGATGGCATCGCGCGCCGCATCGATATGGGCGATGACCGCTTCGACGGACTCGACTTCTGTTCGTACTTCTGCTTGTGCTACCACGGTGGGTCTCCGGTTTCTCGAGGGATTTCGGGTGTGTAGAGAGACGATAGGTCGGCGACCGGCCTGTCTACCATCACATGCAATTGGATTTCACTAGACGGTTACAAGCGTGAAACACATTGTCACCAGGTGGCATTTTCGGCGACGGATCGATAGGGTGATCGAGCGCCCTCACTTCGGTGGCGCGGTCAGGAGGACCATGACTGCGATCGACGACGACAAGTCGGGATCGACCCGGGCCGTCGACCGCGCGTTGCACCTGCTGACGAGTGTGCTGGAGGGGGATTCGGGCAACACGCTCTCGGAGCTCGCTCGTTCGGCTGCTCTGTCGCCGAGCACCGCGTCGCGGCTGCTGGCCACCCTGGTCAACCACGAGCTCATCCAGCGCGACCTCGACGGCCGCTACAAGGCGGGCGTCCGGATGAAGCAGCTCGCCGCGTCCGCCTTTCGCGAGGATCAGCTCTACGAACTGTCCGGTCATCATCTCGACCAGCTGGTGGAGGAGACCGGGGAGACGGCGAGCCTCGCGGTCCCCGTCGGTGACGACGAGGTCCTGTACCTGCGTCAGGTGGCCTCGACCCACCAGGTGCAGACCATCGTCTGGACCGGGCGCACGATCCCTCGGGAGGGCACGGCCCTCGGCAGCGTCATTTCCGGCCCCGTCGGCGAGCGCGGTTATGCGGCGTCGCAGCGCCCGGACAGCGACGTGATCGCGGTGGCCGTGCCGATCCTCGGTCGCGGCGGGTCGATCCTCGGGGGCATCAGCATCAATGCTCCCGCCTACCGGACGACGGAGGACGACATCGCTCGTTTCGGCCTCGCCCTTCTGCGACACGGTCGGGAGTTGTCGCGATCGCTGGGCGCTCCGACCTCAGCTCCTGCCCACTAGGCGGCCCGTCAACGCCTTCGCCGTGGCCACGGCTGCCTCCCCGAGCGGATGCCAGGACGTCCGGTCGATCGAGATGGTGCGAAAGGTCAGACCGACGGCGGCCACCGGGTAGCCGTTGTGATCGACCGCGCTCGCCGCAACCGAGGAGTATTCGAGGGTGATGTCGCCGTCCTCCCTGGCCCATCCTCTCGTGCGGGTCTCCTCGAGGAGTCGCGTCAGGTCGGCGAGCGAGTCCGGTCTCGTGCCGTGGCGCAGGATGAGGTCCTCTCCGTGGGGATAGAGGGCGCGCACCTGCGCGGCGGGGAGGCGGGCGAGCATCGACCGGCCGGTCGCCGTCAGGTGCGCGGGCAACCGCACGCCGATGCTCGAGACCGTTGTCGGGGCGCGAAACGCCTGGGCCTTCGCGAGGTACAGCACATCCGCGCCGCTCAGCACGGCGAGATGGGCGACCACGGGCAGTCGGGTCTCGGCGACGAGTCGTTCCAGCAGCGGCTGGGCGAGCCTGGCCAACCGAGCGGCGTAGTGCGACGAAGAGCCGATCTCGGACAGGAGGCCGCTCAGGCCGTAGGCGCGATCCTCCGGGTAGCGCACGAGAAAACCCTCGTCGATCATGACGCGGATCAGCTGATAAGCCGAGGACCTTGGCATGCCGAGGTCGCGGGCGAGAGCGGACGCCGGAACCGGTGCGCCGCGCTTGGCGAGGTAGGTGAGCACCCGAAGGGCATTGCGGGCCGCCGGGATATCGGGCATCCATCCTCCTCGTAACGGTGACGAAACAGAGTTCGCAACTGTCTGATATCTCACACACCTTATCGCCAGCACCCTCGACGCGGCCGAGCTCCTGCGGCTGTAATGGCAGGCAGTCCCCCGAAACGGGCGTGAGAGAGAGCAGCAACGACGTGATCGATACAGATGCCGCAGGAACGGATGTCCGGATGGTCGACATCGGCACGGGAGCCCTCTCGTTCGCCGAGGTCGTCGCCGTCGCCAGGTACGGTGCGCCCGTGCGACTGAGCGCGGATGCCCTGGTCTCGATGTCGGAGAGCCGGGCCGTGATCGAGGCGCTTGCTTCGGACAGCCGACCGCATTACGGGGTCTCCACGGGATTCGGCGCCCTCGCCGCCAAGCAGATCCCGTTCGAGCAGCGGGCGCAGCTGCAGCGGTCGCTGATCCGCAGCCATGCGGCCGGCTCCGGCCCCGAGGTGGAGCGGGAGGTTGTCCGCGCTCTCATGCTGCTTCGGCTCTCGACCCTGGCCACGGGCCGCACGGGGGTGCGTCCCGTGGTCGCCGAGACCTACGCGGCGGCGCTCAACGCCGGCATCACACCCATCGTCTGCGAATACGGCAGTCTTGGCTGCTCCGGGGATCTGGCGCCGCTGGCCCACTGCGCTCTCGCTCTGCTCGGCGAGGGGCAGGTGAGGGATGCCGACGGCGCGCTCATGCCCGCGGCCGATGCGCTGGCCGCCGCGGGCATCCGACCGCTGGAACTGCACGAGAAGGAGGGCCTGGCTCTCATCAACGGCACGGACGGGATGCTCGGGATGCTCGTGCTCGCCATCACCGACCTGCGCGCCCTGGTGACCACCGCCGATCTCGCCGCGGCGATGAGCGTCGAGGGGCTGACCGGGACCGACGCCGTCTTCGCCGCCGATCTGCAGGCGCTGCGACCCCATCCGGGACAGCGCGACTCCGCGGCGAACATCCGCGCGGTGCTCGCCGGATCTCCCATGGTCGCCAGGCCGCACGGTTTCACCCGGGTCCAGGACGCCTACTCCCTGCGCTGTGCTCCGCAGGTACACGGAGCGGTGCGCGACACCATCGAGCACGCCGCGACGGTCGCCGGGCGGGAGCTGGCCTCGGCCATCGACAATCCCGTCGTCACACCCGATGGCCGGGTGGAGTCCAACGGCAACTTCCACGGCGCGCCGATCGGCTACGTGCTGGATTTTCTCGCCATCGTCACGGCGGACCTCGCGAGCATGAGCGAGCGCCGCACCGACCGGTTCCTCGACGCCTCGCGCAACCACGGTCTGAACGCCTTCTTGGCCGACGATCCCGGCGTCGACTCCGGCCACATGATCGCGCAGTACACGCAGGCCGGGATCGTCAGCGAGCTCAAACGGCTGGCGGTCCCGGCATCGGTGGACTCGATCCCGACCTCCGCGATGCAGGAGGACCACGTGTCGATGGGCTGGAGCGCGGCCCGCAAGCTGCGACGGTCGATCGACGGGCTCGGCAGGGTGGTCGCGATTGAACTGCTGACCGCGGCCCGGGCGATCGACATGCGCGCGCCGGTCGAGCCGTCGGCGGTGTCCTCCGCGGTCGTGGCGCAGCTGCGTACCCTCGTGCCCGGGCCGGGAACCGACCGTTACCTCGCCCCGGACATCGCGAATGCCCATGCCATGGTGCTCGACGGCTCGCTGCTGCTGGCCGCTGCATCCGTCGTTTCCGAAGCTGGAGGAGAACTTCTATGAGCGGACCCCGCCCCGTCAGGGCCTTTCGCGGCAGCACGCTGAACACGCTCGGCTGGCCGCAGGAGGCCGCGCTGCGAATGCTGCAGAACAACCTCGATCCCGAGGTCGCCGAACATCCGGACCGGCTCGTGGTCTACGGCGGATCGGGCAAGGCGGCGCGCGACTGGGACAGTTTCGACGCGCTCGTGCGCACGCTGACCACACTGAAGAACGACGAGACCATGCTCGTGCAGTCCGGTAAACCGGTCGGCGTGCTGCAGACTCACGAGTGGGCGCCCAGGGTGCTGCTCGCCAACTCCAACCTGGTCGGAGACTGGGCCAACTGGGACGAGTTCCGCCGGCTGGAGCAGCTCGGGCTCACCATGTACGGCCAGATGACCGCCGGCTCCTGGATCTACATCGGCACCCAGGGCATCCTCCAGGGAACGTACGAGACGTTCGCCGCCGTCGCGGCCAAGCGGTTCGGCGGCACCCTCGCCGGCACGATCACCCTGAGCGGCGGGCTCGGCGGGATGGGCGGCGCCCAGCCGCTGGCCGTGACCATGAACGGCGGCGTGGTGATCTGCATCGACGTCGACGAGTCCCGCATCCGCCGGCGGATCGAGCACGGCTACCTCGACGTTCAGGCGCCGTCGCTGGACGACGCGCTGCACCAGGCCATCCACGCCCGCGATGACCGGAAGCCTTTGTCCATCGGGGTTCTGGGCAATGCGGGGTCGATGCTCCCGCAGCTGCTGGCCAACGACGCCCCGATCGACATCGTCACCGACCAGACCTCCGCGCACGACCCGCTGAGCTACCTGCCGATCGGCGTCGAGTTCGACGAGTGGCACGACTACGCCGCCCGCAAGCCCGAGGAGTTCACCGGCCGGGCGCGGGCGTCGATGGCCCGCCACGTCGAGGCGATGGTCGGCTTCATGGACAAGGGGGCCGAGGTCTTCGACTACGGCAACTCGCTGCGCGCGGGCGCCGCCGAGGCCGGGCTGAACCGCGCCT
>NZ_DASWPB010000126.1:0-2442 GCF_036404185.1 Lacisediminihabitans sp.
TCAGGATCGGAACGCCCTGTCTACCCTAGAGGGCCAGCATCGAAGTAGATAGGCCTCAGGGTGACTATTGCTCCGTAATAGAAATCCTGGCAATCGACTCCAAGGCTGGGTTCCTACCGGACCCAGACCTCCTCGCCGTGCGCGGCGCAGACCTCCGCGGCGGGAGCGGTCCCGCGGGGGTACATCACCGCCCGGTCGGGTGCCCGCATGCACGCGGCAAGGGGGACGATCTTGAGGGACGGTCCCATGATCGTCACCGGAGGACTGCACCCGGTCGGAGCAGTCATCGATGTCCCGTCGGTGAGGGAGATGGTCGGGGTGCTCGTCTGATCCGCGCCGGCCTGCCACAGCCAGCTGGGACCGCCGATGACATCGACGTATCCGCACCTCTGCCCCTGCCGTTGCAGCATCTGTGCCTGGCTCAGGATCGCGTCCTGGGTGAGTCTCGCCTGCTCTATCGAGGTGCAGACTGCTGACGGATCCTTCATGGCGCCGGCCGCCGTGGCCGCCGTCCGGTAGCTACGGCTGGCGATCGCTCGGGCGGGCGTCGACGAGTCGTAGCAGTCGAGGACGAACACGGCAGGGGGCTCCGTCCCGCCCTGGCTGGAACGGGGGCTCGGGATCGGCCGGGATGCCTGGGCGATCGCACCGACGGCGAGGCCTGCGGCGAAGAGCACCGGCCCCGCGGCGATCGCGATGCCGATCGTGACCGGGCGTTTGCTTCTGGTCGTGACCATGGGCTCCTCCTCATGGACGTTGATCACCCATCAACACCATGGTGAGGGTGCAGCGGTCTCGTCACAACCGCCTCCTTACGACCCGTCATCTGCTGTCCGTGCCATCGTCGGGCCCCGAGCGCTCAGCGGCTGTCCTCGTGCGCGAGCGCCTGCGTGCGGATGGTGCTGCCCGTGCCCTCGAGCAGATACTCCAGCGTCGTCCGGGCGCTCGTGGGAAGGGTGATCACCTCGATGGCCTCGCGCGTTCCGGCGAGCACAAGCTCCACGGGAAGGCCGGTCTCGTAGACACGCACGCCCGGCAGCTCCGAGACGGCCCGCAGCATGGCCGGCGTCTCGCGGCGGTGCGGCAGGTAGACCAGAGAGCCGTCGAGCGCCTCGGTCGCCACCCAGCGCAGATACCGTTCGGTCGACATCCGGCCGTCCGTGGTCAGGGCGCTCCCGAGCAGCACCCTGCGACCGGGCACGGCGATGGGCCTGGCCGTCCGGTGCACCCACTCGAGCTGTCGCCGGGTCACCCGGATGCCTCGATCGGCCAGGAGGCCGAGGCGCTCGTCGCCGAGGGCGAAGGTCGTCGCGATCTCGAGCCGCTCGCGCGCGGCCATGCCGAGCATCCGGTCCCGCACCAGGCCGCCGAGCACACCGAGCAGCGCGGACTCGCCGCCGCCCGGGCGCGCATAGTCGCGACGACCGAGCAGCGCATCCGCGATCGTCACGGTCTGGGCGCCGTCGTCGAGCAGGGCCAGCCGGCGCGGTGAGAGCACGGCTGCCGCCAGCCGGAACTGCCCGGAGAAGCCGTCGCCGACCGCCCACTCGCGGTGCCGGGACAGCAGCTGCCAGGGGATGCCGAAATACGGTGCGCAGGTCGCGAATCGTGCGCCCCTGGTCAGCAGCTCCTCGGCGGTGCGGGACATCTGGGGCCCGGTGAGCCGGATGACGACGTCGACGGGCTCATCCCTGGCCGCCGCCCATTCCGCGGCGGCGACGAGCTGCAGCGGCGACTCCACCCAGGCGATCGGATGGTTCCCGTCGTTGCCCACGTCTCCCCATCCCGACCGCGGACTGTGCACTCCGCGGGTTCACCCTCGTCGACGAAGGTGAGCGGCGCCCCCCGCGCGGGTGAACGCCGGGCGGTGGACGGATGAATAGACGTCTTACTTCTGGTTCTGCAGCTGCGTCAACAGCTCCGGGCCGCGCCGCTCGAGGATCGTCCCTCCCCAGCGGATACCGATGGTCAGCAGCGCCGCGCCGAGCACCAGGCCGACGGCCAGGGCGGACCAGCCGAAGCCGGGCTCGCCCGTCACCAGGCCGACGATCGCGAGGACGAGCTCGGGGACGATGAGCACGGCGAGGATGCCCCAGGTGGCGAAGGTCGTGAGGGTGAGCGTGAAACCGCCTCCCGGTCGACCGCGGAACGGACTCTCGCCGGGTGCCGGGACGGGGAAGACGAGGAGCCCGGAGGCGATCGAGGAGAGGGCGAACCCGGACAGCAGCGCGCCGAGGGAGATGCCAAGCAGGCCGGGAAGCGCGGCCCAGGTGTTCGTGTACCAGACCGAGCCGATGGTGAACAGGGCGGTGATCGGCACGGCGAACACGGCGAGGGCGACGACGCGGCCCGCGCGATCCGCCCGGCCACGCACCCCCTTCTGCAGGTGCAGGGCGAAGGCGGTGCTGTCGTAGGAGACGTCGGTGTAGATCGACAGCGACA
>NZ_DASWPB010000127.1:0-28442 GCF_036404185.1 Lacisediminihabitans sp.
CGGACCGGCGCTGGATCAACTGGTCATCACGACCTCACGCAAAGGGCTCGGCGCACAAGCCGAACCCCTCGCCGGCGCGCTCTTCGCGGTCATGCCCGGCGTCCACGGACGAGCAGCGAAGGAGTTCGCAGCATGAGCATCCCCGCAGGATCGCTGACCGCCGAGTCGATCGCCGCGGCCCTGATCGAAGCCGAGCGCACGGGGAGGACTCTGCCCATAGAGATCGGTCAAGCGCTCGCACCTGGAGTCGGCTACGCGGCTCAAGACATCGAGGTCGCAACCCGGATTGAGGCGGGTGATGCCCTCGCAGGGTTCAAGGTGGGGCTGACTGTGCCCACGGCACAGGCATCGATGGGGGTCGACCATCCGGGCTACGGCCGGCTGCACACCTCCATGCTGCTCTCCTCTCCTGCGGTGATCCGAGTGACGAACGCGCCGCAACCGGTGATGCTGGAGTGCGAGGTGGCCGTCACGCTGCGAGCCGATCTGACGGTCGACCGATTGGAGGAGTTACTCGCCGATCGTGCCTCCGTCGATCTGGCGGTGGCCTCGGTTCACGTCGCCGCCGAAGTGGTCACCGGCCGGTGGGACCGCGCCGTGTCCACGTGGGAGGCCTGGGCCGCGGACAACGGATGCTCGTTCCAGGCCGTCTTCGGGACACCCCAGCAGCGGGTTCCCCTCGGACGCATCTTCTCCGGGACCATCACGGTCAACGGAACTGCGCATGAGGGCCAGTCGGTGCGAGTGGATGACACCCTCGGCTGGCTCGCGAAACAGTTGGCAACAACGTCCACGCCGCTCTTTCCCGGAGCGGTCATCCTCACCGGCGCCGTCGTCGGCCCCGTACCCGTACAAGCCGGAGATGCGGTGGAGCTATCGATCGACGGGCTCGGTGCCGTTGCGGTCCATGTGGAGTGAATGCATAACCCGCACTGATCTGGAGCGACCTTAGGATATGTCCATGCCACTACCGGGGATCGAGGGCCACGAAGAGGAGGCCATACTCACGCGCTTCGCCGGCAGGCAGGTGCTGTCACAGGGCGTTTACGACACCCTGATGGAGCTGTTGATGAACGGCTCCATCGCGCCCGGCGGGCCACTCAGGGTTGATACGCTCGCCCGCGAACTCGGGGTGTCGCAGACGCCGATCCGTGAGGCGCTCCCGCGGATCGAAGCCGCGGGGCTCATCATCCGCCAACCCCTCCGCGGATACCGCGTGGCGCCCCCGCTCTCGCCGGACGAGGTCGACAAGCTCACCGAGGCCCGCTTGCTCATCGAGCCGCACAACACCGCGCGGGTCTGCGAGGCGAAGGATCCTGCGGTGGCGGCAGAGCTTGCCGAGTCGTTGAAGGACATGCGCGCCGCCCCCACCGGCCCGGGCTATCGCGAGTTCCGGCAGCACCTCGAGGCGGATGCGCGCTTCCACTCGATCATCTCCCGCAACTGCGGCAACCGCTTCCTCGGCGACTCGGTCGAGAGACTCGGCTCTCACGTGCAACGGTTCCGTCTCTATAGCGGCGCGGCGGTGTCCGATGCTCACGAGGGAATTGCCGAGCACGAGATCGTCCTGGACGCGATCGTGAACGGCACACCCGAGGAAGCCAGACTGGCGATGGTCATGCATCTGACGAACGTGCGGGAGCGAGCCGAGGCCGACGCCGCGCGGCTCGCCGAGAAACCGGTCGGCTGAGCCGAGGCCCGACGTCTGCCGGGGTCCACTCAGCCGACCGGTTCCTCAGGAACCGTCGCCGACCTTGGTCCGTACGGCTTGTGGCGCCAGGTCCTGTTCCACACGCCCGGCAACCCGGGGAAGGAACATCGTGAGTACCGCACCCACCAGGAGCACACCGACAAGCACCATCTCGCCGACGGTGGTATTGCCGGTCGCATCATTCAGCGCACCGATCACGAACGGGCCGGCGAATCCCCCGCCGAGTGTGCCGACGCTGTTGACGAGGCCCATCACCACACCGACGGCGGCCGGCGCCACCGCCTGTGGCACGAGGGCATAGAACACTCCGAGGTACCCCTGGAAGAAGCCGACGGCGATGATCAGCGCGATCATCGAGAGCACGACCGCCGAGGCACCGATCAGGGTGGAGATCAGCAGGAAGATGGCGCCGATGGTGACCGTGATGCCGATGTGGAACTTGCGGTCACCGTTGCGGTCCGAGTGACTTCCCGTGACGATCAGACCGATCGCCGCCGCGATCCAGGGCAGGGCCGTGATCGCGCCTACCTCGTAGGCATTGCCGTGGGTCAGGTCGCCCACGATCGTCGGCAGCCAGAGCGAGAATCCATACTGGCCGAACTGCAGCAGGAAGTAGATCACAACGAGTTGGATGATCACACGGCTCTTCAGAGCGGAGAGGAGCGTTGCCGGTTTCGGGATGGCGGCGGCGCGGTCGGCCGCGAGGCCGTCCTCGAGGTACTCGCGTTCCTGTGTGGACAGCCACGTGGCATCCGCTGGCCGATCCTTCATGAAGACACCCACCAGGATCACGCCGATGAACGGAAGGGCACCCTCGATGTAGAACATGGCCTGCCAGTGCCCGGTTGCACCGATGATCCAGCCGCTCAGGATCGATGCGACGGCCGAGCTCACGGGAGTGCTCAAGGCGAACAGTGCCATTGCCCGACCGCGCTCCCGACTGGAGAACCAGCGCGCCAGCAGGATGACCAGGGCCGGCACCTGCGCACTTTCGGCCAGTCCGAGAACAAAACGCAGGGTGAGCAGTTGGCCGGCGTTCTGCACCAGCCCCGTGCACATCACGATGAGGCCCCACAGGATTGCTGCGACGATCACGATGCGCTTGGCGCTCCACTTCTCTGCAAGCTTTCCGCTCGGGATCTGGAGCAGGAAGTAGCCGATGAAGAAGATCGATCCTGCCAGGCCGGCGATCGTCGCATCCATGTTCAACGCCTTCTGCATGTACGGGAAGGCGAATCCCAGGTTCCCTCGATCGAGTTGGGAGAGGAAGTTCATGAAGAAGGCGATGGCGATGATGTGCCACAAGCGCGCCCGAGGCAGCCTCGGCGCGCGGATCGAGATTGACATTGCGGTGACTCCTTTGTCGATGGCGGTTATCGGATGGGTTGGTGGTTACTCGGCTGCGGCGCGGAGAGCCGCGATCACGGCCTGACCCGCGGTCTCGGTTGTCGCCGTGCCACCCAGATCTCTGGTGGCGGCCGAGCCGTTCGCGAGGGTCTCCGCGACAGCGGCGTCGACCGCGTCACCCGCTCGGAGAAGGGCATCGTCCGACCGTTGCTGACCAAGCCAGTGCAGCAGCATCCCTCCGGAGAGGATCGTCGCGGCGGGGTTCGCGATACCCTGGCCCGCGATGTCGGGGGCGGTTCCGTGTGCCGGCTGGAACATCGCGTGATCGTCACCGATGTCTCCGGTCGGAGCCATGCCGAGGCCTCCGACCGTCGCCGAGGACAGATCGGAGATGATGTCGCCGGCCAGGTTCTCGGCCACGACCACGTCGAACGACTGCGGCCGCTGCACCTGATAAAGGGTCATCGCATCGACGTAGACGCCCTCGCTGTCGATGTCCGGATGCTCGGCGGCGATCTCACCGAAGATCTTGCGGAAGAAGGCATAGGTCGCGAGGACGTTCGACTTGTCGACACAGGTCACCTTCGGGTGACGGGTCGGATCGACGCGGCTGCGCGTGGCGGCGAGTTCGAACGCCTTGCGCATCACCTTCTCGGTACCGGTACGAGTGGTCACGATGGTGTCCGTGACGACCTCATCCCGCACGTTGGTGCCGGCGTTCCGGGAGGCGAAGATCCCCTCGATGTTCTCGCGGACGACGAGGTAGTCGATGCCCGCGCCATTCACCAGCGGGCTGGACACTCCCGCATAGGTGCGCACCGGCCGGACCCCGGCGTAGAGATCCAGTCCGAACCGAAGGCCGAACATCACGTCACCCGAGACCTCGCGTCCGTCCGGGTGCCGCGCCTCTGGGAGCCCGATCGCGCCCATGTACATGGCGTCGGAGGCTCGTGCCAGCTCGAACTCCCCATCGCTGATGGCCGTTCCGGTGCGCTGCCAACGCGTGGCTCCCGATTCCAGCCGCTCGTATTCCAGCTCTACACCGAAGATCTCACCGGCGGCATCAAGCACACGGATGCCCTGATCGAGCACCTCGGGCCCGACGCCGTCTCCGGGCAGTAGCGCGACGTTGTAACGAGTCATGAATCTCCTTTGAATCTGATTTCCTATAGGATTACTGCTTGACCCGGTGGCTGTCAAGCAGATAGTGGAGGTGCCATGCGCGTCGGTTTCATCGGCCTCGGCAATATGGGGGAACCCATGGCGACCCGACTGGCCTCCGCGGCCATCGATCTGTCCGTCGTCAGTAGGCGATCTGACGTGCGCGATCGTCTGACCGCGGTCGGCGCGGAAGCCGTCGACCGTGCCGACGAGTTGGTCGAGTGCCCGATCCTGTTCACCATGCTTCCCGACCTCCCGGAGACGATGGCGCTTCTTGACTCATCCGGGCTGCTCGATCCTCCTGACAGAGGATTGGACCGCCTGATCGTCGTCATGAGCTCGGTCTCCCCGGTGGCGATGGCCGAGGCGGCAGGAGAGGTGAGCATGTCGACGAACGGCAGCGTACGCCTCGTGGATGCCCCCGTCAGTGGTGGCGTCGGGGGCGCCACAAGCGGCCGATTGTCGATCATGGTCGGAGCGAGCATCGGGGACTTCGAACGCCTCATACCGCTGCTCGAGGTGCTCGGATCGACCGTGCGACGCATGGGTCCAGTCGGTACGGGGTCGCTCACGAAGGCCTGCAACCAGCTGATCGTCGCTGCGACCGCCGCCGCCCTTGGCGAGGCTGTGGTCATCGCCGAAGAGTCGAACGTGGAGGTTCCGGCCCTGCTCGACGTGCTCGGTGGTGGACTCGCGAACTCGCGGCTGCTTCACGACAAAAGACAGAAGATCCTGGACGCCGATTATTCGCCCTCGGGCGCAGCGGGGTATATGTCCAAGGATCTTGCATCGCTGGCCGCGGGTGCGCACGCCGTCGGCATCACCACGCCGGTTACCTCCGCCCTTCGCGAGTTCTATGATCGCCTCGTCGACGACGGCTTCGGGGCCCTGGATCTCATCGCAACCCGGGCAGAGATCCGCCATCTGTCTGGGCGCATGGACACGACGCCGAGAGAGAGGGATTGACATGACCGACTCTGCAGCGAACAAGCTCACCGCCGAATCGTGGCCCATCACCGCGGCCACACTGCAGTTCTCCGACACCACGTCCGCCGGTATCTCGATGCAGGATGCGGCCGTCGACGAGTGGGCGACCGTGCTTCGGGAAGTACGTGACGCGGGTTTCGCCCACGTCGACGTGTTCGACAGTTGGCTCCGCCCCGGCGACCTGAGCGCGTCCCGCCTCGACGACTACCTCGCCCTCACTCGTGAGGTCGGCATCGCCTCACCCTCGATCAGTGCCGTGCGCAGGAGCGTCATCGACGCCGAGAGCGGAGAGGCAAATCTGGCGTACAGCCATCGCACGCTCGAGGCCGCCGCCCATCTCGGAATGCGAGTCGTCTCGTTCGGCCTGCACCAGACGCTGACCCCGAGACAGCGGGAACAGCTGTGGTTCTGGACGGTGGAGGGCCATCACGATCCGGTCGGAGACGCTCATGTCTGGGGGCTGGCGGTGTCGCGAATCCGCGAGCTCGGCCGCCATGCCGCCGAGCTCGGACTGATCGTTTCGCTCGAGATGTACGAGGACACCTACCTCGGCACGGCGGAATCCGCGGTCAGACTGGTGGAGGAGATCGGCCTTGACAACGTCGGGATCAATCCCGACCTTGGCAACCTCGTCCGGTTGCATCGGCCGATTGAATCGTGGCGGGACGCCCTACTTCGTGTGCTCCCCTATGCCAACTACTGGCATGTGAAGAACTACCAGCGTGATGAGGATGTCGCGCGCGACTGGTACACGGCGACGCCGTCTCCCATGCCATTCGGCATCATCGACTATCGCTGGGCGCTGGAGACCGCGATCTCGTTCGGGTTCCAGGGCATCCTCTGCACCGAGCACTACGGTGGCGACGGCCTCAGTGTCGCCGCGTTCAACCAGGACTATCTTCGGAGCCAGGTGCTGCCGAGGACGTCCGACTACGCCCTCGGGCAGAGCAGAGTCCGGCAGCAGCACTAGATGCTCGAAGGTCGCGGCGGGTGACCGTTCCACAGGCCCATGTTTCCCC
This sequence comes from Lacisediminihabitans sp., assembly GCF_036404185.1. Lineage (GTDB taxonomy): Bacteria > Actinomycetota > Actinomycetes > Actinomycetales > Microbacteriaceae > Lacisediminihabitans. The sequence goes on from NZ_DASWPB010000127.1 coordinate 6,226, forward strand.
CGCCGAACAAGCGTGTTTCCGGCGGGTAAATCTCGCCCGTTCCATCTTGTAGAAGCGAATCCGGGTCCGCACAATCGCCTTATTGGACAATCGTCCAAGTCGGACGACCAGGAATTTCGCCTCATGGACAACCCCACCAGAACGGCGGTCATCACGGGCGCGAGCTCGGGTTTCGGTGCCGAGTTCGCCCGGCGTTTCGCCGACGACGGGTACGCGCTTGTCCTCATCGCCCGCCGGCACGACCGCCTGGTGGCGCTCGCCGACGAGCTGAGCGCACGACACGGCACGACCAGCGTCGTCATCGCCGCGGATCTGACCGATCCGACCGCACCCTCGAGCATCGCCGAGGAGCTCCAGGCCCGGGGCATCCTGGTCGACGCCCTCGTCAACAGCGCGGGCTTCGGCACGGCCGGTCCGTTCGCGGTCGACGACCCGACTCGCATCGCCGACGAGATCCAGGTCAACGTCGCCGCCCTCACGCTGCTGACCCGCCTCCTGCTCCCCGGGCTGATCGATGCTCCCGCGGGAATCCTCGTCAACGTCTCGAGCACCGCCGCCCACCAGCCACTTCCGAACGCGGCCGTGTACGGGGCGACCAAGGCCTACGTCACCTCGTTCACCGAGGCCGTCTGGCAGGAGACCCGCGGGACGGCAGTCAGGGTGCTCGGCCTGTGCCCCGGCCCGACGGAGACAGAGTTCTTCGCCGTGGCCGGCAGCGACCGGTTCAAGGTCGGGCAGATGCTCTCCGTCGCGCGTGTGGTCGACATCGCCTTCCGGGCGCTCGGACACGGCGGCTCCGGACCGACCGTGATCGCCGGCTGGCGCAACCGGGTCACCGCCCTCGCGGCGCGCCTCGTGCCCCGCCGACTCACCCTGGCCGTCGGCGACCGGCTGATGGGGGGTCCGCGGTGACCAGGATCCCGCTCGAGGAACGACGGCGGGCCCTCATCTCCGCTGCGGTGCGGGTGGTCTCCCGCGAGGGCGTTGCCGCCGCGACCACCCGGGCCATCGTCCTCGAGGCGGGCATGCCCCTCGGCGCCTTCCACTACGTCTTCGACTCGCGAGACGAGCTGCTCGCGGCGGTGATCGACGCGGTCACCGAAGAAGAGCGTCTCGCCGCCGAGGCCGTGCTCGGCCGGGACACCACGAGGCCTCCACAGCTGAACGACGTGCTGTCCGCGGGACTCGATCGGTACATCGACCTGCTCGTCGCCGATCCCACGAGAGAGCAGGCCCTGTTCGAGCTCAGCCTCTACTCGCTCAGGAACGAGGCGCTGGCGGGGATGGCGCCGCGCCAGTACGAGATCTACTACCGCTCGGTGCGCCGGAGCCTCGAGCTCGCCGCCTCCGCGTGCCGCCATCGCTGGGACACTCCGGTGGATCGTGTCGCGCACCATCTCGTGGTCGCCCTCGACGGCGTCACCACCACCTGGCTGGCCGATCGCAACACCGCGGCGGCCCGCGATACCGCGCTCTTCGTCGCCGACTCCGTCGCCCGGCTCGCCCGGTCGATCGACCTCACCTCCCAAGGAACCCATGCTGACTGAACTCGACCCGCGCGTGCGCGCATCCATCAACCTCTACGCCGTCCTCGGCTCCCTGCCGCTCCTCGCCGAGAGGGTCGGCGAAGCGCGAGCGCTCCTGCACCCCCTCTCGACGCCGACGGCCCTCCACGTCGCCGTCCGCGGCGGACCGCACGGGGACATCACCTTCTCGTCCGAGGGGGTGCGCATCGGCAGGACCGACGGTGCCGCGAGGGTCACGATCGCCTTCACCTCGCCCGAGCACTTCAACCGGGTGATCGACGGCACCGCCCAGCCGATCCCGCTCGCCGGCGTCCGGGGCATCCGATTCCTCACCTCCGTCTTCGCACCCATCTCCGCGATTCTCGGACGCTACCTGCAGCCGAGCGACGACGATCGCGCCGACCCGGTCTTCCGGGAGGACAGCACGATGCTGAGCCTCCACGTCGCCGCGGCCGCCATCGCCGTCGTCGCCAACGAGGACCGGAGCGGACGGTTCAGCAGCGGACTCATCCCCGACGGCAACGTCGACCTCGAGGTCGGCGAGAGCCTGCGTTATCAGCTGCGGGTGCGCGAACACCGGATGACCTTCGAATCGCAGCCGACACAGCCGCCGCGTGCCGCGCTCCGATTCCAGAGCCTCGCGGTGGCCGGCGGCATCCTCTCGGGGGAGCTGAGCGCGATGGCCTGCATCTGCGACGGCAGCCTCTCGATGCGCGGCTTCATCCCCATGGTCGACAACGTCAACCGCATCCTCGACCGCGTCGGTCACTACCTCGGAAAGTGAGCTCGTCCATGCCAACCGCCCTCGTCCCCACCGCCCCATACGCCTACCCGAAAAGCCGGGCCGCCTTCGAGCGGGCGACCCGAGTCATCCCCTCCGGGATCTACGGCCACCAAGGCCCGTCGGAGGGTCTGTACATCCCCCAATCCTCGTTCCCCCTGTTCTCCTCGCGTGCCGAGGGCACCCGCTTCTGGGACCTCGACGGCAACGAGTACATCGACTACATGTGCGGCTACGGACCCAATGTGCTCGGGTACGGCGACCGGGACATCGCCGCCGCGGCCGAAGCCCAGGCGAAGCTCGAGGACGTGGTCACGATCCCCTCGAGCATCATGATCGACTTCGCGGAGCTTCTCGTCGAGACGGTGGAGAGCGCCGATTGGGCCTTCTTCGCCAAGAACGGCGGCGACACCACGACCCTGGCGATCATGACCGCGCGCGCCGCCACGATGCGCAAGAAGATCGTGTTCATGAACGGGTTTTATCACGGCGTCGACCAGTGGTCGCAGAAGCTCGACTACCCCGGTGTCCTCGAGGAGGACGTCGCCAATAACCTGTACGTCGACTTCAACGACATCGGCGCCCTCGAGAGGCTGCTGAGCGACAACCGCGGCCAGGTCGCCGGCCTCATCGCCCAGCCGTACATGCACGGCAATTTCATCGACAACGCCCTGCCCGCCGACGGTTACTGGCAGGCGGTGCGACGGCTGTGCGACGACCACGGCGTGGTGCTCATCGTGGACGACGTGCGCGCCGGGTGGCGGCTCGACCTCGCCGGAAGCGACCATTTCTTCGGCTTCCGGGCCGACCTGATCTGCTTCTGCAAGGCCATCGCCAACGGCTACAACGTGTCGGCCCTGTGCGGCAGGGAGTCGCTCAAGGAGACGGTGAGCAGCATCAGCTACACCGGAAGCTACTGGATGAGCGCGGTGCCGTTCGCGGCCGGGATCGCGACCATCACCAAGCTGAAGGAGCTGGATGCCCCGGCGCTGTTCCGCAGACTCGGCACGGACCTGACCACGGGCCTCACCGCCGCGGCGGCCGGACACGGCTTCGATCTCCACGTCAGCGGTGCACCGGCGCTGTTCTATCTGAGGATCGCAGACGACGATTCGTTGCTCCTCCATCAGGAGTGGGTCGCGGAATGTGTGCAACGCGGCGTCTTCATCACCTCGCACCACAACCACTTCATCAACGCCGCGCTGACCGATGCCGACATCGGCCGCACCCTGGAGATCGCCGACGAGGCCTTCGGCATCGTGCGTGCCCGCCACCCCGAGCTGGGCTGACGATGGACGACACCACGGCCGTCTCCGGCAGGAGGCTCTCCCTCGCAAGGATCACGGTGAGCGCGGGCTACGCGGCCCAAGGGCTGGGCTACGCCGTCGTCGTCACCGCCCTGCCGGTGCTCAAGCAGCGGCAGCATCTCGACGACACGGGCGTCTCGCTCATCATCCTGCTCGTCTGCCTCGCCGCCGCAGGCGGGTCGCTGCTCGCCGACTGGCTCGCCGTCCACGGGGGCAGCCGCACCGCCATCGTCGTCGGTCTGCTGCTGGAGGCCGTCGCCCTCCCCGCGATCGCGAGCCACATCCCGATCGTTCCGTTCGTGCTGGCGTTCGCGGTGTACGGCCTCGGCCTCGGGACGGTGGATGCCTCGGCAGGGATGCAGGGAGTGCTCGTGCAGAAGCGCGAGGGCAGATCGGTGATGGGTGGTTTCTTCGCCTGTTATACCGGCGCCGCGATCGTCGGGGCGCTGCTCATGTCGGCAGTCGCCACGACCCCGGCTGGAGCAAGCCTTGCCCTCCTGGTCGCGACCGCCGTCGCAGCCGTCGTCGCACTGGTGGGCGCACGACGGTTCGATCCGGAGCGGGCCACGGCCACCACCAAGGAGCAGAAACGACGCGACCCCCTGCCGCGCACCGGCATAACGATCTTCGGCATGGTCATCCTGGCGGCCTTCGTCGCCGACTCCGCGGTGAGCACCTGGAGCACGGTCTATCTTCAGGACGGTCTGCGCCTCACCGTCGTACTCGCCCCGCTCGGATACGGCCTGTACCAGGTCGCGATTCTGATCACCCGACTGCTCGCCGACCTCGTGGTACGCCGCGCCGGGAGGATCCCGCTCGCGATCGTCACCACGATCGTCGCGGTGGTGGGGTGCTGTCTCGTCGCGATCGTTCCCTCCCCGATCGCCGGCCTCCTCGGGTTCGCCCTCGCCGGCGTCGGGGTGGGAGCTCTCGTCCCGCTCGCGTTCAGCTCGGCCGGTGAGCTCGATCCCGCCCGGAGCGACGAGATCGTCGCCCGCGTCAACCTCTTCAACTACGCGGGAGCGATCCTCGGGGCGGTGCTTCCCGGCCTGCTCTCCGGGTCCACCGGGCTCGGAGTGGCCTTCCTCATTCCCGCCGTGCTGCTGGTGCCCATCCTGGTGCTGGCCAGGCACTTCGGCCAGGGGAACGAGACCACGGGCGGGGCGCTGGCGGCCGAGTGACCCGGGGGAGCCTCAGCGCGGCTGCTCGACGAGCTCCGAGATGTCCTCCTGCTCGGTGGTGAGCACCTCGTCGTCCTGGCGGGCGGCCGCGGGCTTCCGCATCATCCGCTTGAGCCGGCGCAGCACCGCGAGGGCCCAGCGCGCCGGCGTTCCGATCACCAGCGCGATGGAGCCGCTCCAGGAACGGTCGAACCGTCCGAGGGCCCGCTTGCGATCCCAGGCGCGCCTGAGCACCCCGCCGAAGGCGCCGTGCTTCAGCGGTTTGAGCTCGAAGTCGCCGCTGGCCCGCTGGACCAGCAGATCCTCGATTCCGTGCACCCAGTCATCCTGATCGGGACCGTGGAAGTAGTTGTCCTCGAGCCAGCCGCGGTTCGGGCGTTTGAACCGGCCCTCCACGATGTCTGCGCTGTTGCCGAAGAGCCCGCTGCCCTCGAACACCGTGTTGATCAGCGCGGCGCTGACCCCGAAGTCGTCGATGATCACCACGGGCATGTCCAGGGCGATGGCCTCGATCGCGGCCGTCGAGCTGATCGTGACGAGCGCGGCGGCACCGGCGAGGTGCTCGGACATCGCGCCCCCCGCCACCACCAGGTTCTGCGGGGCCGGCGGGTCGAGCTCGGTCATCAGATCGGCATAGTCGTGACGCTCCGCGTGGGTCTGGGCCTCGCCCCTGGTCGCGCGCACCTTCACCACCACCCGACGATACGGATGCCGGCGTGCCGACTCCGCGAGCCAGCTCAGCAGGGCGAGGCGGTCGTCCTTCTCCCAGGGGACCTTGGCCTGGGCGGCGAAGATGACGTCGCCGTCCTGTCCCTGACCCGGGCTCTTGTGCGGCAAAAACGGCAGCGTCGCCAGGCCGAAGATCTGCCGGATGCCCATCCGTTCCGCGAGCGCGGAGAACTCGCGCGTCTCTCGCCTGCTGTGCAGCACGAACAGGTCGACCTGAGCGCGATGGGCGATGGCCTTGCGGGTGGCGGGAATGGAGATCCCCGGCAGCCCGCTCACGATCACCGGACGCACCCGTGCGGCACCGACGACGGCCCGGACGACCACCTTCACGAGCGGGCCGCGCACCGACAGCAGCACGACGTCCGGCTGCGTCTTGGATATCCGCACGGCCAGTGCCGACAGGTCGACGATGGTCGGGGCGCCGAGGTGATCCATGCCGTTGAGCGCGGCATCCAGTTGATCGGAGCTCGGGAGCACGGGACTGGCCAGGACGAGTAGCGTCCGCTCCCAGTCCTCTGGGGCCTGGGCGAGCAGGGCCGCGCCCCATTTGACGTACGAGTCGGAATCCGCGATCGCGAGAATCCTGGTCGGGCCGCTCAAGCCGGAATGCGGCGCAGTTTGGCCTGCGGCGCCAGTTCTCCGGGGAAGACGCGCTTCACTCCGTCGCCCATGGCCTCCTCCACGATGCGGATGTCCCGCACGAGGTGCTGGAATCCCTGCGGCTCCAGCGACGCGGCGTGGTCGGATCCCCACATCGCCCGGTCGAGGGTGATGTGGCGCTCGACGGCGACGGCGCCGAGGGCGACGGCCGCGATGGAGATCTGCAGGCCGCGCTCGTGGCCGGAATAGCCGATGGGGACGCCGGGGTAGCGATCCTGAAGCGTCAGGATGGTACGCAGGTTCGCCTCCTCGGGGGGAAGCGGGTAGGTGGACGTGGCGTGCAGCATCACGAGGTTGTCGGTGCCCAGCACCTCGACGGCCCGATCGATCTGCTCGAGCGTGGACATCCCGGTCGAGAGGATGATCGGCTTGCCGGTCGAGGCGAGCACCTCGAGCATCGCCAGGTCGGTCACCGACGCCGAGGCGACCTTGTGCGCCACGACGTTGAGGTCCTCGAGGAACTCGGCGGAGGGGATGTCCCACGGGGAGGCGAACCAGTCGAGTCCGCGGAAGGTCGCGTAGTCGCCGATCTCGACGTACTGCTCGCGGCTGAACTCGACGCGGTAGCGGTAGTCGAGGTAGGTCATCTGGCCCCAGGGCGTGTCCCTCGGCGTGTTCTTCATGTGCTCGGGGGTGGAGATCGCCGGCGTGCGCTTCTGGAACTTGACGGCCTGGGCGCCGGCCTCCGCGGCGACGTCGATGAGCTGCATCGCGAGGTCGACGTCACCGTTGTGATTGAGTCCGATCTCGCCGATGACGTAGACCGGCTCGAACTGACCTACCTGGTTGTGACCGATTGAGACAGCCATGGTTCCTCCCACTTTTCCTGAACGGACGATCGTTGTGATTGAAGAACTCGTTCCGCCAGCTCGCGGACGGCGCCGTATCCGCCTGGGCTGGCGAGCACGACGCGAGCGGCGGCGATGACCTCCGGAACCGCCCCGGGGACGGCGATCGGCCAGCCGACGATGCTCAGGCATCCGAGATCGTTGACGTCGTTGCCGAGATAGGCGATGCGGTCGAGGGCCAGGCCGCGTTCCAGGGCCCAGGTCGTCAGCGCCGCCGCCTTGTCGTCGATCCCCTGCATGACCTCGACCTTGAGCTTCGCTGCACGGGAGGCGACAACCGGATTGGCCTCCGTCGACAGGATGAGCACGGGGATGCCCGCCTCGCGCAGGAGACGAACACCCAGTCCGTCCGACCTGTTGGCGGTGACGAATTCGGCGCCGTCCGATCCGACGAGCACCCGATCGTCGGTGTGCACGCCGTCGAAGTCGGTCACGACGGCGTCCGCTTCGATCGACTGGCCGGCCAGGTCGGCATCGACGATGGGGGCGAGGGCGTTGGCGATCTCGAGCTCGTCCACCGTGTCGATCTCGATCGCCGCGCGCTCGTCGACGATCGTCACGCCGATGCGACCGAAGAAGCGGAAACCGGCCTTCCTGAACCCCGAGCCGCGCAGCACGTAGAAGGCGCCGGTCTCGCGGTAGTAGGGCTCCCTGTCCTGCCGACGCGGACGGACGGATGCGTCATGGCCCACGCCGTCCGCACCGTCATCGGAGATGCGCCACAGGAAGGCATAGGTCTCCACGGCGGAGAAGACGACGTCCTCCCGGCCGCCCCGGACGCGTTCGATGGCCTCGTCGATCTCGGCGGAGGCGATGAACGGCGAGGTCGCCTGCAGGAACACGACGATGTCCGGCTCCTCGTCGAGGCCGTCGAGCACGTGCAGCAGCGCCGACTCCGAGCTCGCCTCGTCACCGGACAGCTGGGCGGGGCGGTCGACGACCTCGGCACCGGCTGAATGGGCGGCGGCGGCGATCGCCGCGTCGTCCGTCGTGACGATGACCCGGTCGACGAGAGCGCTGGAACGGGCGGAGCCCACCGCCCGCACGATGAGAGGAACCCCGCCGACCCTGCGCAGGTTCTTGCCAGGGACGCCCTTGGAACCGCCTCTGGCAGGAATGATGGCCACAACGCTCATCCGTCACCCGCCCTTTCCCGATCCACGATCTAGTGAGACTAGGAAGGCGGGACGGCGGGCAACTGGACGGCACGTGAACGCCGGGCGTCGGAACCGTTACGGAATGGCGGCACCGCGGGCGCCGGGGCGGTCGACCGCGTAACCGTGCCCCCTGAATCGGCCGCGATCGGCGTCGAGGAGGAGGAGCAGCCGCTCGTTGGTCCGGCGAATGTGGTCGGCGATCAACGAGGCGGCGCCCTCGGCGTCCCGGGAGAGAACCGCCTCGGCGATCTCCCGGTGCTCGCGAGCGGCCTGGTGCCGCGCCTCCGGCGTCCTCACGTCGAGGAGGCGGGTCCGGGCGAGCCTGGTCATGGCGCCGCGGACGGCGTCCGCCATGAGCCGATTGCCGGACAGGCGGGCGAGCTCCGCGTGGAAGTCGCCGCCCGCCTGCACGCCTTCCTCGGCGTCCGTCGCGGGCGGCCGGCTATGAGACCGGGCGAAGGCGGCGATGTCGCCGTCCGCCGCCCTGGCGACCGTGAGCCGGACGGCCGCCGCCTCCACGGCCTCCCGCAGCTCGGCGAGTTCGGCGATCTCGGTCAGGTCGATGGGAGCGACGATCCAGCCGCGCCCGGAGCGCCGCGCGAGCCCTTCCGATTCCAGGCGCACCAGCGCGGCCCTGACCGGGGTCCTGGATGCCTGGAAGTCGGCCTCGAGACCCCGCTCGGTCATCCGCTCCCCCGGTGCGAGGTCGAGAGCGAGCACCGCCCGGCGCAGTCGCGCATAGATCTGCTCCGTCTGCGACAGGGACATGCGGCGCCCTCCATTTGGTATACCGTCGTGGTACACCACACTGTAACGGATCGGAGAGCCGGATGCCCGCGACCTTCCCCCAGGCCGGGCGCGCCTGGACCGCGCTCGTCCTCGGCGTCCTCGCCCAGACCTCCGGCACCGTCTTCGTCAGCGTCCCCGCGTTCCTCATCCCCCTCCTGCACACCCAGCGCGGGATGACCCTCGCGCAGGCCGGCCTGCTCGCGTCCGCGCCGACGCTCGGAATGGTGCTCACCCTCATCGCCTGGGGAGCCCTCGCCGACCGCATCGGGGAGAAATGGGTCATCTCCGGCGGCCTTGCGCTGACGGCGCTCGCCACCGTCGGGGCGATGACCGCGCGCGGCTACGTGGCCCTCGGGCTGTTCTTCCTGCTCGGCGGCATGGCCTCGGCGAGCACCAACTCCGCCAGCGGACGGGTGGTGGTCGGCTGGTTCCCCAGGGAACGCAGGGGTCTGGCGATGGGCATCCGCCAGATGGCCCAGCCGCTCGGTGTCACCGTCGCCGCCGTCACCATCCCGACTCTCGCGAGCGCCGGAGGGGTCGGTCTCGCGCTGGTGGTCCCGCTCGTCCTCACGGCTCTGCTTGCCGCGCTCTGCGCGATCGGCATCGTCAACCCGCCACGCGCCGCCCCGGCATCCACGGTGCGCACGACCAACCCCTATCGATCGGGCGCCTTCCTGTGGCGCATCCATGCGGTCTCGGTGCTGCTCGTGGTCCCCCAGTTCACCCTGTCGACCTTCGGCCTCATCTGGCTCGTCACCGAGTTGCGCTGGGCACCTCTCGCCGCCGGCCTGCTCGTCGGGCTCGCCCAGTTCGTCGGGGCGATCGGGCGCATCGGCGTCGGCATTCTCAGCGACCGCCTCGGCAGCCGGGTGCGCCCGCTGCGCTGGGTCGCGACATCCGCCTGCGTCGTGATGCTCCTGTTGGCGGCCTCCGGCGCCGCCGGGTGGCAGGCGGGGGCGGTCGTGCTGCTCATCGCGATGACGGTCACGGTGGCCGACAACGGGCTCGCGTTCACCTCGGTGGCCGAGATGGCGGGCTCCGCCTGGGCCGGCCGCGCCCTCGGCGTGCAGAACACCGGACAGTTCCTCGCCGCCGCAGCCGTCGGGCCGGCCGTCGGTGCGCTCATCGGTCTGGTCGGCTATCCACTCGCCTTCGTCGGAGTCGCGATCCTGCCCGCCCTGTCGGTGCCGCTGATCCCCCACCGGCACGCCGAAGAGGACCGCCTGTAGACGGCGCTGCCCGTACAATTGAGCCCGCACTCGCGGGAGTGGTGAAATTGGTATACACGCAGGATTTAGGTTCCTGTGCCGCAAGGCGTGAGGGTTCGAGTCCCTTCTTCCGCACACGCGCAGGAACGGCCAGGCCTCGGACCGGTCGGGTAACCTGTGGAACAACAATGACTGGAGACCACCCTTGTTAGCTTCCGGCCTCGTCCCCTGGCTCGATCCCAAGTTCCTCATCGAGGGCGCAGGTCCGTGGGCGGTCCTCGTGGTCTGCGCCGTGATCTTCGCGGAGACCGGCCTGCTCATCGGCTTCGTCTTCCCCGGCGACACCCTGCTGCTCATCACCGGGCTGCTGACCTTCCGGCATGTCGTGCACATCAACATCTGGTGGGTCGCCCTGGCGATCGGGCTCGCGGCCTTCCTCGGGGGAGAGGCCGGCTACTACATCGGCAAGAGGAGCGGCCCGGCGATCTTCGAGAGACGCGAGACCGGGCTCATCAGCATGGCCAGCGTCCGGCGCACCAATGCCTTCTTCGCGAAGTACGGCGGCTTCGCGGTCATCCTCGCCCGGTTCGTGCCGGTCGTGCGCACCTTCGCCCCCATCGCGGCGGGGGTCGGCAAGATGAACTACCGGAAGTATTCCCTGTACAACGCCATCGGCGCGTTCCTCTGGGGCGCCGGCGTCACCCTGATCGGCTTCGTGCTCGGCAACATCCGGCCGGTGGCCGACTTCGTGGTCGAATACGTCGACCTCATCCTCGTCGCCGTCGTGCTGCTCACCCTGGTGCCGGTGCTGGTCCACTACGTGCGCACCAGGATGAAGGCGGCCAAGGACACCGCAGAAGGCACCCTCGACCCGAAATGATCGTGGGAGCCGGCTAGGCCGGTCGCTTCTCCAGCCGGACCATCGCATCGTGGCCCGCGCGGCGGACCTCCTTCTCGGGGTCCTGCAGCAGCGTGGCGAGGGCGGCGAGCTGGTCGCGGTTCCCCACCTCACCGAGCGCACGAGCGGCGGCGGAGCGGACCCGGGCGACCTCGTCGGTGAGGAGGGTCACCAGGGCCTCGGTCTCGGGAAGCGCTCGCAGGAAGCAGACCCTGGCGCACATCTCCCGCACCCGCCAGGCCTGATCGCCGAGGCCACGATGGACCGCGGATGCGGCGGACGGGTCCCAGGCGTAGGTGAGCGCCCGCGCTCCCCAGACCTCCGGCCAGTACAGCGGCGGCGCTCCGTCGAGCACACCCTGTGCGTGCCTGCCGCCCACGTAGAGGAGGAATTCGTCTCCCTCGTTGTCACCGAGGAGAAGCGACGCCGCGCGCCGCGCGACGGTCTCCTCGCCGAACCGCGCGACGGCCGCCGCGATCCGATCGGATGGGGAGTCGTCGATCTCGACGGGGGAGCTGGGTTCTCGGTTCATGACGTGCTCAACCGTACCCCGTGCCGGCTCAGTCGACGATCGTCAGCACGATGAGCGCCAGGTTGAGCACGACCACGACCACCACGGCCGCCGCCAGCGCCCAGCGGACGAACGGCCCGTTCACCCGCTCGCCCATCACCGCCCTGTCGTTCGTGAGGCGCATCAGCGGCACGAGCGCGAAGGGGATGCCGAAGCTCAGGAAAACCTGACTGATCACGAGGGCCCACGTCGGATCGATGCCTACGGCGAGGACGACGAGAGCGGGCACGAGCGTGACGAGGCGCCGAAGGAACACGGGGATCTGTCGCCGCAGCAGTCCGGCCATGATCGTCGCGCCGGCGTAGCTTCCCACGGAGGTGGAGGCGAGGCCGGAGACCAGCAGTCCGATGGCGAAGACGAGGGCGACGTCCGGGCCGAGGGTCCTCCCGATGGCCGCATGGGCTCCGACGATGGTGTCCGTACCCGGGATGCCCCGGAGGTTGACGGCCGCGAGGAGGAGCATCCCGATGTTGACGATCCCGGCGAAGCCGAGTGCGACGACGACGTCCCATTTGGTGATGGTCAGGAGCCGTCGCCGGTCGCCGGGCGCCGCCATCCCGTGTCGGTCCCGCGCCAGCGCGGAGTGCGCGTAGATCGCGTGCGGCATCACCGTGGCACCCAGCATGCTGGCCGCGAGCAGGACGGAACCGCTACCGGTGAACCTCGGGACGAGACCGGCGAGGACGGCCGCACCGTCCGGCGGGGTGACGAAGAGACCGGCGAGGAAGCCGATCGCGATCACGGCGAGCATGCCGATGATCACCGACTCGAACGGGCGCGGGCCGTACCGGCTCTGGACGACGAGCAGCAGCATCGACACTCCCCCGACGATGAGACCGCCGAGGAACAGGGGGAGCCCGAACAACAGGCCGAGGGCGATCGCGCCCCCGACGACCTCGGCCAGGTCGGTCGCGGCGGCCACGAGCTCGGCCTGCGCCCAGAAGAGCAGGCGCCCTGTCGGCCGAAGCCGGTCGCCGAGCAGCTCCGGCATGGTCCGTCCGCTGACGATCCCGAGCTTGGCCGACTGGTACTGGACGAGCCCGGCGATGAGGTTGGCGACGACGAGCACCCACACCAGCAGGTAGCCGTAACGTGCACCGCCCGTCAGATTGGCGGCGACGTTGCCGGGGTCGACGTAGGCGATCGCCGCGACGAAGGCGGGCCCGAGCAGCATCAGCCCTCTGTTCGCCGCGCGCGGGGCCTCGGCTCTGATCACAGCGAAACCTTATCCCGCGATTGTTTCCGGCTCGGACGAGACCGGTCGAATCAGGACGCCTGTTCTCCGAGCAGCCGCTCGCGCACGACGGGCATGAGTGCGCCGAAGGCCACCGCCCGATGGCTGACGGCGTTCTTCTGATCGGGCGTCAGCTCAGCCGCGGAGACCGCGGAGCCCGCTGGCCTGAAGATCGGGTCGTACCCGAATCCCCCGTCGCCCGCGGCCGACAACAGGACCGTTCCCGGCCAGACACCCGTCTCGACGTGTTCGAATCCCTCGGCCGCCTCCGGCGGACCGTCGGGGCCGACCGCGCCGACCGGAGGCGGAACGACGAGAGCGGCCGCGCAGACGAACCGAGCCGACCGCTCCTCGACCCCCTCGAGATTGCTCAGCAGCAGCGCCCGGTTGTCCTCGTCGCTGCGCGTTCCCGCATATCTCGCCGAATGGATGCCGGGAGCTCCGTCCAGCGCGTCGACGGCGATCCCGGAATCGTCGGCGATCGCGGGGAGTCCGGTGTGCTCGGATGCCGCCCTCGCCTTGATGAGCGCGTTCGCCTCGAAGCTGTCCCCGTCCTCCACCGGCTCCGGCCCGTCGTACCCGACCAGCTCGATGCCATCCAACCGGGAGGCGAGGATCCTGCGCAGCTCCTCAACCTTGTGGGCGTTGTGGGTCGCGAGGACCAGCTTCATCGGCCGAGAGCCTCCGCCTGGAACCTGGCCAGATCGGTGGCGCCGCCGAGGGCGAGGTCGAGCAGCGAGTCGAGCTCTGCCCGATCGAACGGCGCGCCCTCGGCCGTGCCCTGCACCTCGACGAACAGACCGCGACCGGTCACGACCACGTTCATGTCGGTCTCGGCACGGACGTCCTCGACGTAGGCGAGGTCGAGCATGGGGGTGCCGTCGATGATGCCGACCGAGACCGCGGAGACGCTGTCGATCAGCGGCTTGGCGTTCTGGCCGATGAACTTCTTGCCGCGCCCCCACTCGAGGGCGTCCGCGAGGGCGACATACGCGCCGGTGATCGCCGCGGTGCGGGTGCCGCCGTCGGCCTGCAGAACGTCGCAGTCGAGGACGATCGTGTTCTCGCCGAGCGACTTCATGTCGACGACCGCCCGAAGCGAGCGCCCGATCAGCCGGGAGATCTCGTGAGTGCGACCGCCGATCTTGCCCTTGACCGACTCGCGGTCCATGCGGTCGTTGGTCGAGCGGGGCAGCATCGAGTACTCGGCCGTGACCCAGCCCTTGCCCTTGCCGGACATCCAGCGGGGGACGCCGTTGGTGAAGGACGCCGTGCACAGCACCCTGGTGCGACCGAAGGAGATGAGGGCCGACCCCTCGGCCTGATCGCTCCATCCCCGTTCGATCGTGATGGGACGCAATTCGTCGACGGTTCGCCCGTCCTTGCGTGTGATGTCGGTCATGATCGCCCTTCTGGTAACTGGATGGTGCCCGTCTCGACCAGCTCGACGGTCGCGATCCCCGGTCCGAGAAAGCGTCTCACGAGCGAGGTGAACTGTGCCTGGCTCTCGCCGGTCGCCTCATAGACGTAGGTCGGTCGAAGGGCCGCGGACCGCTCGATGCCGTGTTTGACGAGAGTGCGGTAGACATCGAAAGCCGTCTCCTCCGCGCTGGAGACGAGGGTCACATCCTCGCCCATCACGTAGTGGATGGCCGCGGACATGAGCGGATAGTGAGTACACCCCAGCACAAGGGTATCGATACCGACCGCCTTCAGCGGCGCGAGGTACTCCTCTGCCACGGCGAACAGCTCGCCGCCGCTGGTCACGCCCGCCTCCACGAACTCGACGAACCGCGGGCACGCCTGCGTGAAGATCGAGAGCTGGGGTGCGGCCGCGAACGCGTCCTCGTAGGCGTTGGAGGCGATCGTGCCGATGGTGCCGATGACGCCCACCCTGCGGTTGCGGGTCTGACGCACCGCCGCGCGGACCGCGGGCTGGATGACCTCGACGACGGGGATGCCGAGGGCCTGCGTGTATCGCTCGCGGGCATCCCTCAGCATCGCGGCGGAGGCGGTATTGCAGGCGATGACCAGCATCTTGACCCCCTGCGCCACGAGATCGTCGAGCACGGCGAGGGTGTAGCGGCGGACGTCGGCGATGGGCTTCGGCCCGTAGGGCGAGTGCGCGGTGTCGCCTACGTAGAGGATCGACTCGTTGGGCAGCTGGTCGATGACCGCCCTGGCGACCGTCAGACCGCCGACCCCGGAGTCGAAGATGCCGATCGGCGCATCGGCGATGGTCAACGGATCGGGCACGGGAGTCGAGTTTAGTCCGGTGCGCTGGGTCCCCCCGCAATGCCCGCCGCCCTGGTTAGGCTCGATGCATGACAAGCGTTCCCAGTGTGTCGTCGCTGCTCACCGACCGTTATGAGCTGACCATGCTCGACGCCGCGATCAGGGCGGGGACACACGATCGCAACTGCGTCTTCGAGGTGTACGCGCGCAGCCTTCCCGGCGGCCGTCGTTATGGCATCGTCGCCGGCACGGGTCGGTTGCTCGAGCTCATCGGCGACTTCCGGTTCACGGATGCGGAGCTCGGCTGGCTGACGGAGAACGGTGTCATCACGGGTCCCACCGCCGCCTGGCTCGCCGACTATCGCTTCGGCGGCACCATCTGGGGATACCAGGAGGGCGAGGTCTACTTCCCCGATTCCCCCGTCCTCATCGTCGAGGGCACCTTCGCGGAGGCGGTGCTGCTGGAGACGCTGGTGCTGAGCGTGCTCAACTATGACAGCGCCGTCGCGAGCGCCGCCGCACGCATGGTGTCGGCGGCGAGCGGCCGGCCGCTGGCCGAGATGGGCTCTCGTCGCGTCGGCGAACGCAGCGCGGTCGCCGCCGCACGGGCGGCCTTCATCTCGGGCTTCGGCGCCACGAGCAATCTCGAGGCGGGCCGCACCTGGGGCATCCCCACCATGGGCACCGCCGCGCATTCCTTCACGCTGCTGCACGACAGCGAAGAGGAGGCCTTCCGCGCTCAGGTGGCCGCTCTCGGCACCGGTACGACCCTGCTCGTGGACACCTACGATGTCGCGGTCGCCGTTGACCTCGCCATCGAGGTGGCCGGCACCGGTCTCGGCGCCGTACGCATCGACAGCGGCGACCTTCCCGAGCAGGTGGCCGCCGTGCGAAGGCAGCTCGACGGCCTCGGAGCCACGAACACGAAGATCACCGTGACCAACGATCTGGACGAGTACACGATCGCCGCCCTTCGGGCCGCTCCCGTCGACTCCTACGGGGTCGGGACCTCGCTCGTCACGGGCTCCGGCTCGCCCGCCGCGGGAATGGTCTACAAACTGGTCGCCAGGACGGATGCGACGGGGGCCTGGATCCCGGTCGCCAAGAGGTCGCCGAGGAAGGCCTCCGTCGGCGGACGCAAGTACCCGGTGCGCGAGCTCAACGGGGCGGGCACCGCCAGCGCCGAGGTCATCCACGTCGGTGCACCGGAGGCCACGACGGCCAGACATAGACCGCTGCTCGTTCCCCTCGTCGTCGACGGCGTCCCGGAGGCACGATTCCTCGGCGAGAACGGCACGCTGCTCGCGAGAGAGCAC
Organism: Lacisediminihabitans sp.; assembly: GCF_036404185.1. Taxonomy (GTDB): domain Bacteria; phylum Actinomycetota; class Actinomycetes; order Actinomycetales; family Microbacteriaceae; genus Lacisediminihabitans. The sequence goes on from NZ_DASWPB010000127.1 coordinate 22,666, forward strand.
AGGGCCGCGGCCATCGCGGAACTGCCGGCGGACGCCTTCCGCCTGAGCCGGGGCGAGCCGGTCATCCCCACGCGCTACGCCTGAGCCGAGGCCCGGAGGGCTACTCCTGCATGCCCTCGTAGATCTCTTTGCACGTCGGGCAGACGGGGAACTTCTCCGGATCGCGACCGGGCGTCCACACCTTGCCGCACAGGGCAATCACCGGTTTGCCGCTCAGAGCGGACTCGAGGATCTTCTCCTTCTGCACGTAGTGGGAGAAGCGGTCGTGGTCTCCGTCATCGAGCTGTTCCCGAGTGAGGAGTTCCTCGAGCTCGCGCTCCAGCGTGTCCGTCCCGCCGCCTTGCTGTGTGTCACCGCTCATGGCGACGATTTTACGCTCCCGCGGAGATCAGTTCCTGAGCGTGAAGGCCAGCAGCTCCGGGGCGCGCCTGGTGAAGAGAGTGCCTCCCCGCCGGACGCCGAAGATCAGCACGGCGAGGCCAACGACGAGACCGACGACGAGCGACCAGACGGCGAAGTCACCGCCGAAGAGGAACCACAGTGCCGCGAGGGCGGCGGGGGGAACGGCGATGAGGAGGGTGGCCACGAACGACAGCGACTGGATGAGCCCGGCCGAGCTGCCTGGCGCCTGCGGCTGGGCGAATGGGTTGTCCCCCGGGCGCACCGCCGGGTACGGGAATCGGGCGGAGATCAGGCTCGAGAGCCCGAGGCCGGCGAACAGGAGGCAGGAGCTGACGCCGAGAAGCGGGGGCAGCACCGCCCACTCCCCGTAGAGGTATGCGCAGATCGGCGAGCCGATCGCCACCACGAGAACGCCGAGAACGAGCGCGGGAACCAGCCTGCCAAGGCGATCCGCCCGACCGGACGCGCCGGAGGCGACATGCAGCCAGACGGCGGAATTGTCGTACGCGACGTCGTTGTGCACCGACCAGGACAGGAACAGGCAGATGACGGGGACGGGAATGAGCGCCAGAATGTTCCACTCCACCCCGCCGACGGCGAGTGCGACGATGAAGATAAGGGGGGCGAACGGGATCGCGACGAGGGACGTGTGATACCGCGCGTCGCGAATCCAGTAGGTGATGCTCCTGGCGGCGATCGCGCCGGCCTGGGTCCTGGGCATCCGATCGAACCATCCCAGCCCCGGATGCCTCCTGCGCCGCTCCTCGCGGTGCGGGGCGACGAGCATCCACCCGACCAGGGCCCGCCAGCCCAGCCAGAGCAGTGCCACGAAGGCGACGCCGATCGCGGCCTCGGCCAGAGCCGGTCCGACCTCGCCGAGCGCGGCGTCCGCCGGCGCCGCCCAGGCCGCACCGAGCGGCGTCCAGCGCACGACGTCGGCGATCGAGCGCAGGATCCCCGAGCCGTCGGACGGCCAGTCGGTGGTGCCGAGGAGAAGCACGAGCGGGGACGCCGCGACGATCAGCACGAGAGTGATGAGCGTCGTGGTCTCCCTGGCGCGACGGGTGGCGAGCCAGAATGCGGCAACGGAGGTGCTCACTCTCGCGCCGAGCACACAGGTGGCCACGATGACGACCGCTCCGAGCACACCGAGCACGACGGCGAGCGGGTTCCCGGCCCAGGTCACGACCTGCGCGACGGCGACGACCGTGATCGCGATCGCGGGAATGCCGACGAACGCGGAGAGCGCCAATCCGCCGGCGAGTCTGGTCGTGGAAAGCCCGTAGAGCGAGAAGGCCCGGGGATCGAGGGTGTCGTCGACTCCGAAGGCGAGTGGGAGGAGGAGGAATCCCAGCACCACGAGGGCGCCGCCGGTGATCACGATGTCTGCCGCGAGCTGGGTCTCCGCCGCCCGGAGGAAGAGCAGCGCGGCGACGGCCAGCGCCGTCGCCCCGATGCAATAGAGGAGCCCGATGACCATGCCGACGATCTGGACGGGACTGCGACGAAGGATGTTCGCCAGCAGCCGCACCCTCAGTCGGAGAAGCTGTGCAACCACTCCAGTCCCTCCGCGGTCTTCCGGCCACCGGCCAGCTCGACGAATCGTTGCTCGAGGGATCCCCTGCCGCGCACATCGTCGACCGTGCCGGAGGCGAGTACGGAGCCGCTGACGATGATCGCCACGGAATCGCAGATGCGCTGGACGAGATCCATGCTGTGGCTGGAGAGCACGACGGTTCCCCCCGCCGCGACATACCGCTGCAGGATCTCGGTGACGTTCGCCGCCGATACCGGGTCGACCGACTCGAACGGCTCATCGAGGACGAGCAGCCGGGGCGAATGGATCATGGCACAGGCGAGCGCGACCTTTTTTGTCATGCCCGCGGAGTAGTCGGTCACAAGACGGTCGAGGGCGTTCTCCAGGCCGAAGGCCACGGCGAGGTCCGCAGATCTCCGCTTGACGGTCTCGGCATCCAGACCCCGCAGAATGCCCGCGTAGTAAAGCAACTGGCTTCCGGTCAGCCGGTCAAAGAGGCGAAGCCGGTCGGGCAGGATGCCCATGTTCCGTTTGGCGCGCCCGGGATCGGCCCACACGTCGGCGCCGTGCACGGTGACGATGCCCCCGTCCGGTCGAAGCAGGCCGGTGATCATCGAGAGGGTCGTCGTTTTGCCCGCGCCGTTCGGGCCGACGATGCCGAAGAGCGAACCGGCCGGTACGGACAGACTGATGTGATCGACGGCGACGGTCGAGCCGAAATGCTTGACCAGGTCGTTCACGACGAGAACGGTCTCGCGAGGTGCGACGGTTGTCGTCTTGGCCGAGGGACGGCGCGATCCGGACCTCTTCGTCGGCGCCTTGCTGGCCGGCGTCTTGCTCGCCGAGGTCTTGCTGGCCGTCGTCTTGCTGGCCGTCGTCTTGCTGGCCGTCGTCTTGCCGGCCGTCGTCTTGCCGGCCTGAGCCTTGGTGACCCGTGGTGTGCTGGCCGCCGAGGCGGAACTCGGCGCGGCCTTCACTGCTGGTCTCCGCACGGGAGGCTTTTGCGGAGCCGATGCCGCCGTCCCCTCCGCCGGGGTGCGAGGCTTACGGGGCGTCGGGGTCCTTCGCGCGGCCGAGGAAGTTGTTTCCGAGGCATCCTTCTGCGCGCCGGTGGGTCCCGTCGCCTTCGGCGCCGCCGCCGTCGGAGCATCCTGGGCCGGTGCGACCGGGGTGCCCGATGCCGGGGCCGTCCTCCGACGTGGGGTAGACGGGCGCGACGCGGATGCCTCGCTCGCGGCGGACGTGGCGCCCGTCGAGGGTCTGCGAGCGGGCGTCTTTCGGGCCGGAACCGGCTTTTCCTCGGACTCTGCATCCATCCGACAACCGTACCAATGCCGCTTGGGACGCCTGGACGTCCACCGGGGATTCGGTCACGAATTGAAAACGACGCCTGCCTACCCCTGTGCCGGAAATGCCGTCGCGGGTACACTCGATGAAGCACAACGACGTGTCCAGACCAAGAGTCCGGGGATTAACAGATGGTGAATTGCCGGTGTTGTCACATCGACCGGGGCCAGCGAAGACGTTGGTTGACACCAGACCCCACTCCAGCCAGAGTCAATTGAGGAGACAAATCGTGAGCACGCAGATCGTTATTCTGGCCGCCGGCATGGGCAGCCGTCTGGGGCGCTCCCTCCCCAAGCCGCTCACCGAATTGGCCGACGGTCGCACGATCATGCAGCAGCAGTTCGACAACATCCACCACGCCTTCGGCAAGGATGCCAAGGTCACGATCGTCGTCGGCTACAAGCTCGAGCACATCATCGAGGCGTTCCCCAGCGCCGAGTTCGTCTACAACGAGCAGTACGACCAGACCAACACCTCGAAGAGCCTCATGCGCGCGCTGCGTGCCTCCTCCACCGGCGGGGTGCTCTGGATGAACGGCGACATCGTCTTCGATCCCGCCGCGCTGGATCGCGCAGCGGCGATGGTGGCCCGCGATCAGTCGTTCGTCGAGGTCAACACCGCGAAGGTCTCTGATGAAGAGGTCAAGTACACGGTGGACGCCGAGGGGTTCATCAACAAGCTCTCCAAGACGGTCAAGAACGGCCTGGGCGAGGCGATCGGCATCAACTACGTGTCGCGCGGCGACAAGGCGGCCCTCGTCCGCCAGCTCGGTCGGGTCGACGACCAGGACTACTTCGAGCGCGGGATTGAGCTGGCGATCGAGCAGGACCGGCTACGATTTGAGCCGGTAGACATCTCCGACCTCTACGCCGTAGAGATCGACTTCGCCGAAGACCTGGAGCGGGCAAACCTCTTCGTCTGAGACGAAGCACCCCGGGGGTGCTTGAGTTCTAAGGACCCTGACGCGTGAGTGCAGTTGTTCATGCTCGCCAAACCCGATCGTCGTTCTCCAGCTATCGGCATTCGCTGTGGCTGCTGACGACCCGCGATCTCAAGGTCAGGTACTCGACCTCGTTCCTCGGCTATTTCTGGTCGATCCTGGATCCCCTGGTGATGGCCGGCATCTACTGGGTTGTCTTCACCCAGATCTTCGATCGGGGAAAGCCGTTCGAGCAGCCGTACATCGTCTTCCTGCTGACCGCCCTGCTGCCGTGGACCTGGTTCAACGGGGTGGTATCGGATGCGACGCGCGCCTTCAGCAAGGAGGCGAAGCTCATCCGTTCCACCAAGATCCCCAGGACCATCTGGGTGGCCAGGCTCGTGCTCTCGAAGGGCATCGAGTTCCTGGTCAGCCTTCCCGTCATCATCTTCTTCGCCCTCATCTCCCAGGTCACCGCCGACCCCGCCCACCTGCACTGGCAGGTCGTGCTCGTGCCGCTGGCGGTCGTGATGGAGGCCGCGCTCGCGCTGGGAGTGGCGCTCATCGTCGCGCCGCTCGTGGTGTTCTTCAACGATCTCGAGCGCGCCATCAAGCTGGGCCTGCGCTTCCTCTTCTACGCCTCCCCCATCGTCTACGGCCTCGAGGCGGTCCCGAATCATCTGAGGCTGCTCAGCGCCGTCAACCCGATATCGGGGATCTTCTCGATCTATCGCGCCTCCTTCTTCCCCAAGGAGCTGAACTGGTCGGATGTCGGCACCTCCGGCATCGTGACGGCCGTCATCCTGATCGTGGGCATCCTCGTGTTCCGTCGTACCGTGCCGACCGTCCTGAAGGAGATCTGATGGCCGAACAACCCGCCCCCGTCATCCAGGTCTCGAACGCCGGCATCCTCTTCAAGCGCAATCGCCGTTCCCGTCGCAGCTTCAAGGACCTTTTTGCCGAGTCCAAACGCCGCAGCCGCCCTGACGAGTTCTGGGCGCTCAGGGACGTCAGCTTCAGCGTCGCTCCCGGAGAGGCGATCGGCGTCGTCGGCCGCAACGGCCAGGGCAAGTCGACCCTGCTCAAGCTCGTCGCCGAGGTGGTCTTCCCCGACGAGGGCAGCGTCAAGGTCGGCGCAGGCGTCGCGCCGTTGATCGAGATCACCGGCGGTTTCGTCGACGACCTCAGCGTGCGGGACAACGTGTACCTGACCGCCGGCCTGCACGGGATGAATCGTTCGGAGATCGACGACCGGTTCGACGAGATCATCGACTTCTCCGAGATCGGCGACTTCCTCGACACCCCGTACAAGCACCTGTCCAGCGGGATGAAGGTGCGTATCGCCTTCGCCGTCATCTCCCGGCTCGAGGAGCCGATCATCCTGGTCGACGAGGTGCTCGCGGTCGGTGACAAGGCGTTCCGGGAGAAGTGCTATCGCCGCATCGAGGAGCTCTTGGCGGGGGGGCGTACATTGTTTTTTGTGTCTCACAGCGAGAAGGACCTCAGACGTTTCTGCACCCGCGGTCTCTACCTCGACAAGGGGTCGCTCGTGCTCGATGCCTCCCTCGACGA
>NZ_DASWPB010000128.1:0-12530 GCF_036404185.1 Lacisediminihabitans sp.
CCGAGCAGCTGAAGGGTCAGGGCTTCGACTTCAAGAAGCTCTACGGGGTCGACGGAAACTACGGCGTCATCACGGATGCGGACACGAACGTCGACATCGCGGGCGCCCAGTTCAGCAACCCGGGTGTGCAGGCGACCTCGACCTTCCAGAGCGATCTGCAGGCACTGGTCAAGAAGCAGGGCGGTAAGAAGCTGACGGTGTTCAGCTACGCGCCGGAATCCTACGACGCGACCGTGCTGCTCGCGCTCGCCGCGCTCCAGGGCGGCAAGACGGATGGCGCGACCATCAAGGACAACCTCAAGTCGGTGTCGGAGGGCGGCACGAAGTGCAAGACCTTCTCCGCCTGCGCCAAGTTGATCAACGACAAGAAGGACATCAACTACGACGGTCTGTCCGGCCCGGTGACGTTCGACAAGAACGGCGACCCGAGCCAGGCCTACGTCAGCATCTACAAGTACACGACCGGTAACAAGACCGAGTACGAGGATGCCGTCTACGGCGACCTGACCAAGAAGTAAGTAGTCAGTCACACCGAACGAGGGGGCTCGGCCGCAAGGCCGGGCCCCCTCTTTCGCGTCCGGACTCGTTCCGGCCGTGCCTAGGAGCCGAAGCCGCAGTGCCTGGCGACGAAGTCCTTGAGCCGGTCCCTGATCGTCCCGTCCAGCGGAAGGGTGAACCGTCCGTCCGCGACGGTCGGCGTGCTGACGTGGACGGGCAGCAGCGTGCCCACCTTGTCCTCGCCGATGGCGTGGGCGTCGCAGCGGTTCGGCACGATGTCGAGGATCACGGTCCCCGCGGGGGAGGTGCCGCTGACCGTCTCTCCGATCGGCCAGTCCTGGCCGCTCACCGGCTGGAGCAGGACGGTGCCCGCCACCCGCTCGAGGGTGAACGCTCCGCCGGATCCGGTCGGGCTGATGCTCACGGTCAGATGCGCCACCGAGTGGGGCCCGTCCCCGGTGACGCCGAGGGCGGTCGCCTCGACCCTGGCGATGCGGTCGACGGCCTCCTCCAGGCAGCCCTGGCCGGTCACCCGCGCGACATCGCCCAGGGTGTCCGTCGCCCGGACGGTGTGCCGGCCGTGCCCGCCGTCCGGCAGGGTGAAGGAGAGCGACACGCGGGACGGCGAGTCGGCGGCGGCCGAGCAGCGGGCCGCGGGCAGGACGACCGGGAGATCGCGGGTGATCCCCGCTGGCACCTCCGTCGGCCTCCCGTGCCAGGCGATGGGCGCGGTGAATCGCTCGGACCGGAAGGTCGCCGCCGTGATCGTGATCGGTGCCTTCCCGCGGTTGATCACCTCGAGCTGCAGCCGCCGCACCTCGTAGTCCGACCGGTACTGCTTGACGTTGACCTCGACGCCTGACGGCAGGCGCGCCGGCGGCGAGGAACAGGCGGTGAGCGCGATCAGGACGGATGCCGCGGCCACGATCGCCGTGCCGGCGCGTCCTCCCATGGGGGTTTCCCTCCCGCTGTTACCTGTTCTTCTCCTGGTCGGCGGCGAGCGTTCCGAGGTAGAGCTCGATGACCTTCGGGTCGTTCATGAGCTCTCGGCCGGCGCCGGTGTAGGCATCCTTCCCCTGGTCGAGCACGTAGCCGCGGTCGCAGATCTGCAACGCACGCCTGGCGTTCTGCTCGACGATGAGGACGGACACCCCAGCCCGGTTGATCTGGGAGACGTTGATGAAGGTCTCGTCCTGCCGCACGGGCGACAGGCCCGCGCTCGGCTCGTCGAGGAGCAGGACGCTCGGATCCATCATGAGCGCCCTCGACATGGCCACCATCTGCCGCTCGCCGCCGGACAGCGATCCCGCCCGCACCTTCAGCCGCTTCGACAGCTCCGGGAACAACGAGGTGACGAACTCGAGACGCTCCGGGTACGCCTTGGGATTCTGGTACAGCCCCATCTGGAGGTTCTCGTCGATCGTCAGGCTCGGGAAGACGTTGTTGTTCTGCGGCACCATGCCGACGCCCTTGCTGACCAGCCTGTCCGCCTTGAGCCCGGTGATGTCCTCCCCGTGGAGGGTGACGCTGCCGCTGCGGATGCTCACCTGGCCGAACACCGCCTTGAGCAGGGTGGACTTCCCCGCCCCGTTCGGGCCGATGATCCCGACCAGCTCGCCCTTGCCGACGTAGACGTTGCAGCCGTTGAGGATGTTGACTCCGGGGATGTATCCGGCGACCAGCTCGGTGGTCTGGAGCACGATCTCATCGCTGGTCATCGGCGGCCTCCTCTTCGATCTCGTGGCGAATCAGTTCGGAATCCATGTCCTGCGCAATCTCGAGTTGGCCCCGCATCGTGCCGAGGTCGGTGTCGTGGTGGGCGCCGAGGTAGGCGTCGATGACCGCCGGGTCGCTCATGACCGTGTCCGGCGAGCCCTCGGCGACGATCCGGCCCTCCGCCATGACGATCACCCAGTCGGCGATCTCGCGGACCACGTGCATGTCGTGCTCAACGAAGAGCACCGTCATCCCCTGGTCCTTGAGCTCGAGGATGTGCTGCAGCAGCGACTGCGTGAGGGCCGGGTTCACGCCGGCCATGGGCTCGTCGAGCATGACCAGCGCGGGATCGGTCATGAGCGCCCTGGCCATTTCGAGCAGCTTGCGCTGGCCGCCGGACAGGCTCGCGGCGTAGTCCTCCCGCTTCGTGTCCAGCTTGAACTTCGCCAGCAGGAAGTCGGCCTGATCGGTGATCTCCTTCTCCCGGCTGCGCCAGGCGGGTTTGACCAGCGCCGTGAAGAAGTTCTCCCCCGACTGCCTGGTGGCGCCGAGCAGCATGTTGTCGATCACCGTCATGAGGCTGAGCGCCTTGGTCAGCTGGAAGGTGCGCACCATTCCGCGTCTGGCGACCTTGAACGCCGAGACGCCGGCGAGGTTCTCTCCCTTGAAGGTCCAGCGACCGCTGTTCGGCTTGTCGAAGCCGGTCAACAGGTTGAAGAAGGTCGTCTTGCCCGCCCCGTTCGGCCCGATGAGGGCGGTGATCGCATTCGAGGGGATCTCCACGTGATCGATGTCGACCGCCGTGAGCCCGCCGAAGTGCCTGCTGACGTTGTCGGCGACGATGATGGGGTTCTTCTTGGCGACGCCGGGGCCGACGGGTCCGTCGACCAGCTCCGCGATCGGGATCTTAGGCACTGAAGAACACCTCTTTCTTGTTGCCGAGAATTCCCTGCGGTCTGAAGATGACCAGGAGAGCCAGGGCGACACCGACGATGATGAAGCGGATCGGGCCCTGCTGGGTCGCCGTGATCGGGATGACCCCCGAGTTCACCCCGAGGCTCAGCAGGCCGTCCGAGAGCGAGAGCACGACCCAGAAGATCATCGAGCCGATGACGGGGCCGAAGACCGTGGTCGCGCCTCCCAGCAGCATGATCGTGTAGAGGAAGAAGGTGAGCTGGGTGCCGTAGTTGTCCGGCTGGAGGGAGCGCGGCAGGATGAACAGCGCGCCGGCGAGCCCGCCGAGGACGCCGCCGAGGACCAGCGACTGCATCTTGTAGGAGAAGACGTTCTTGCCGAGCGCCCGGACCGCATCCTCGTCCTCGCGGATCCCCTTGATGATGCGGCCCCACGGGCTGCGGATCAGCGCCCACACCAGCAGGCAGGCGAGCAGCACGAGCGCCCAGCCGACGATCCGCACCCATACCGCGTCCTGGTTGTAGGTGAGCACCCCCCAGCCGTAGGTGCCGTCCGGTATCGGGTTGATCGCGTTGAAGCTCGCGGATGCGCCGTTCAGGCCGGTCGCCCCGCCGGTCACGTTGGAGATTTCCGCTGTCTTCACCGAGAGCCGGATGATCTCCGCCGCGGCGATGGTGACGATGCTCAGATAGTCCGCCCTGAGTCGCAGGGTGGGAACCCCGAGGACGAAGGCGAACAGGACGCTGGCGACGATGGTGGCCAGGATGGCGAAGGGAAGCGGCCAGTCGAACTTGAGCGAGGTGATGGCGAAGGCGTAACCGCCGATGGCCATGAAGCCGGCCTGGCCGAAGTTCACCAGCCCGGTGAACCCGAAGTGGACGACGAGGCCGATGGTGGCCAGGGCGTACGCCGCGGTCGTCGGCGAGATCAGTTCGCCGAATGCGAGAGGAATGAAGTTCATGGTTTTCCTGCCGTCCTAGCCGATTCGTTCCCGTTTGCCGAGAATGCCCTGAGGCCTGAACAACAGGATCAGGATCATCACGACGAGGGCTGCCGCGTACTTGAGGTTGTCCGGCAGCCAGAGGGTGGAGAGGTTCATGAAGATGCTCAGCACGAGCGACCCGACGAGCGCCCCGAAGGCCGAGCCGAGGCCGCCGAGCGTCACCGCGGCGAAGATGAGGAGCAGGATCGAGCTCCCGGTGTCCCAGCGCAGCGACTGGTAGTAGCCGATCAGCACGCCGGACAGGGCCGCGAGCGCCGCGGCACCGATCCAGATGTACCTGATGACCCCGTCGACGTTGATGCCGGATGCGGCGGCGAGCGAGCGGTTGTCCGACACCGCCCTCGCCGCCTTGCCGATCTTGGTCCTGAGCATGATGTAGGCGACCGCGAGGAGCACGACGATGCTCACCACCGCGCCCATCACATCCGTGAACCTCAGGCTGACCGGGCCGATGACGAGGAAGGGGGAGGGATCGTTCGGCAGCGACAGCCGGTCGGCCCCGAAGAAGAAGGCGAAGATGTACCGGGTGGCGAGGGCGAGCCCGATGCTCACGATCATCAGCGGGACCAGGCCGACGCCCTTCTTGCGCAGCGGTTTCCAGATCGCGAGGTCCTGGACGTAGCCGAACAGGCCGCCGAGGATGACCGCGCCGACGATGCCGAGCCAGCCGGGCAGGCCGAAGACCCCGCTGATGAGGTAGGCCATGAGCGCCCCGAAGGTGACCAGCTCGCCGTGGGCGAAGTTGTTCAGACCCGTCGTCCCGTAGATGAGCGAGACGCCGATCGAGGCGAGGGCGATGAGCAGCCCGTAGATGATCCCCGTCACGAGCTTCGAGACGAGGAGGTCCCAGAACTCTCCGGAGGATCCGGCCGACGATCCGGTCGTCGAGCCGCTGTCGGATCCGGGGGCCGCAGTGGTCCCCGGGGTCGGGGTGGCCACGGTCGCCGCGGCGCCGATCAGGAAGTTGGCCGGGACGTCCTTGTTGGTCTCGCCCACGTCGACCCGGCGGGGGTTCGTCCCCGTGGGAAGGCTGCCGATCCCCGCGGGGATCGTCTTCTCGTCGATGGTCACGGTGTAGGTGCCCGGTGCGGGCAGTCCGACGGAGACCCGACCCTGCGCATCCGTCGTGAAGGTCTCGCTGAACTTCTTCGGCCCCGTCACCGCGACGCCGAGGCCGGCGACGCCGGACTTGTCGCTCAGGACGCGGACCCAGACGGAGATCGACTCCGGTGCGGTGGCCGGATCGATGATGTCGCCGTGGGCGCCGGTGTCGGCCGGACCGTCGCTCGCCATGGCCGGGCTCGCCGAGAGGGCGAACATGGCCAGCAGCGCGGCGAAGAGTACGACTGGCCAGCGCGCTCGGCGTCTGTGGGCTGTAGCGATCGTCACGGAACCTCCAAGACGGGCCAGCCGGGACCGGGAAGTCCCGCGCCTTCTGGCGGCCGTCGTCGTTGACGTTACTAACGGTTTGTGTCCCCCGTGTTTCAAGGACGACACAATCTCTGGTTCGCCCATTATCGGGGTGGAATAGCGGGGAGGGCCAAACGGTTAATATTGATTACCGGAATCCGCGTGTCGAGTCCGGCTTCCTTATCTCAGCGGTCGTGCGAAAAAGAGGACTCATGGACAGAGCAGATCCCTTCGGTTTCATCGGTCTCACCTATGACGATGTGATGCTGCTCCCGGGACATACGGATGTCATCCCCAGCGAGGCGGACACCACCACCCGCCTCAGCCGCCGGATCACCGTCGCGGCTCCCCTCCTCTCCTCCGCCATGGACACCGTCACCGAGTCGCGGATGGCGATCGCGATCGCCCGTCAGGGCGGCCTGGGCGTGCTGCACCGCAACCTGTCGATGACCGACCAGGCGGAGCAGGTGGACCGGGTCAAACGCAGCGAGTCCGGCATGATCACCAATCCGGTGACGACCAGTCCCGATGCCACCGTCGCCGAGGTCGACGCGCTGTGCGGCCAGTTCCGGGTGTCCGGCCTGCCCGTCATCGAGGCGGACGGCACGCTCGTCGGGATCATCACCAACCGCGACATGCGTTTCGTCTCTCCCTTCGAGAAGTCGACGACCCTGGTCAGGGACGTCATGACCCGCGCCCCCCTGATCACGGCGCCGGAGGGGATCGATCCCGACGACGCCGTCGCCATCTTCGCGCAGCACAAGATCGAGAAGCTGCCACTGATCGACGGTGCCGGCAGGCTCCGCGGGCTGATCACCGTCAAGGACTTCGACAAGTCAGAGAAGTACCCGAACGCCACCAAGGACGAGGAGGGGCGTCTGCGGGTCGCGGCGGCCATCGGCTTCTTCGGGGACGCCTGGGACAGGGCGATGCTGCTCATCGACGCCGGAGTCGATGCGATCGTCGTCGACACGGCGAACGGCGACAGCAAGGGCGTCATCGACATCATCCGCCGCCTCAAGAGCGATCCCGCGGCTCGGGACGTCGATATCATCGGCGGCAACGTCGCGACGCGCGGCGGGGCGCAGGCGCTTGTGGATGCCGGCGCGGACGCGATCAAGGTCGGCGTCGGTCCCGGCTCCATCTGCACCACCCGGGTCGTCGCCGGTGTCGGCGTTCCCCAGGTGACCGCCGTCTACGAGGCGTCGCTTGCCGCACGCGAGAGCGGCATCCCCGTGATCGCCGACGGCGGCCTCCAGTACTCCGGAGACATCGCCAAGGCGCTCGTCGCCGGGGCGGACACCGTCATGCTCGGCTCTCTGCTCGCCGGCTGCGACGAGAGCCCAGGCGACCTCGTCTTCGTCAACGGCAAGCAGTACAAGAAGTACCGCGGCATGGGCTCGCTCGGTGCGCTGCAGACCCGCGGCGAGAAGACCTCCTATTCCAAGGACCGCTACTTCCAGGCCGACGTGCCCTCCGACGACAAGCTCATCCCCGAGGGCATCGAGGGCCAGGTGCCCTATCGTGGACCGCTCTCCGCCGTCGCCTATCAGCTGCTCGGTGGACTGCGCCAGTCCATGTTCTACACGGGAGCCCGCACCATCGAGGAGCTCAAGAGCAAGGGCAGGTTCGTGCGGATCACCCCCGCCGGCCTCAAGGAGTCGCACCCCCACGACATCCAGATGACCGTCGAGGCGCCGAACTACTCGCGCTGAGCCTCCCGCGGCGCCGTCGTCCGCGGCGCTGCGGCATCGCACGGCGGCATTCGGTAGCGGTCGGGGTTGTGCGTCGCGGTTGGGGTTGTGCGTCGCGGCGGGAGATAAATCACCCCGCGGCGGCGAATTCGTCTCGCGGCGGGAGGTGAGTCTCCCTCCGCGAGAGAGTTTCTCCCTCCGTAACCGGGAACCACCGGATCTAGTGCCCTGCTCCTCCTCAGATCTCGCCGCGGGGAGCCGTGCACCGAACGGTTTCTCTGCGTCCCGGCGTCGTCGGATCGTCGGGATGCTCGATGCATGGAATACACGGCGCTCGACTGTGACGGCCTCATCCTCTTCGACCGCGTCCGAGGCCTGGTAGGTGATGCACGCGTCCTGCGGCGAGATGTTGAGCGAGGCATCCTGGTCAAGCTGCGCAGGGGAGCATTCGTCGAACGTTCCAGGTGGGATCAGCTCGAGCCGCGGGACAGACACCTGCTGCGCATCCATGCCGTCGCCGCCGTGGCGCGTGAACCGGTGATCGTGGCCGGAGAGTCCGCCGCAGCGGTCTGGGGCATGCCGATCGCCGGCGACTGGCCCGCTGAGGTCACGATAATGCAGGAGTGGCGAGGCGGTGGCCGGTCGGAGCCCGGTGTGCGCCGGACAGCGGCCGGATTCACGACCGTCCGGATCGACGAGATCGATGGTCTGCGGGTCACCTCCTTGTCGCGCACGGCGCTGGATGTTGCACGTCGAGCCAGTTTTCCCGATGCGATTGCCTCGCTCGATTGGGCCTTGTGGCGGAAGAATCCCCGAGCGGTCAGCAAGGAGGAACTCCAGGACGAGCTCCGACGGCTGAATCCGAGAGCCCGTGCGCGTCATCTGGAACGAGCACTCGAATTCTCCACCAGCCTCTCCGACTCCTTCGGGGAGTCAAAGACGCGCGCGGTCATCCATCTGCTTGGTTTCGCCGCTCCAGAGCTTCAGGTCGAGTTCCGCGATTCGCAGGGGACGATCCAGCCAGACTTCTTCTGGCGCTCGGTCATGCATGCCGCGGAGTTCGACGGCAAGGCGAAATACACCAGACAGGAGTACACGCACGGGAATCCGGGCGAAGTGGTCTGGCGGGAAAAGAAACGCGAGGACCGTCTACGCAGAGCCGGGTGCGGCGTGACCCGAATTCTGACCGAGCATGTCGAGCATCCGCATCGCCTTGAGACGATGTTGCTCGAGGCGGGGATCCCGCGCGGCGGGAAGAAGTGAATCGCGGCGGGAGTAACAACTCCCTCCGTGAGCGCGTTTACCCGCCGCGACGAAAGACGTCTCCCGCCGGGAAGCATGTTCTCCCTCCGCGACGGACAACAACTCGCTCCGCGACGAAAGACGTGCCTCACCGCGAGGCTCGTTAGAAGGAGAGGGACAGGTGGTGCGGCGCCTCCTCGATCGGCCGGATGAGCGGCACCGCTAGGCTGGAGAGGTGACTGACATAGAGATCGGCCGTGCCAAGCGCGCCCGTCGGGTGTACGCCTTCGACGACATCGCCATCGTGCCGAGCCGGCGAACTCGCGACCCGCAGGACGTCTCGGTCAACTGGAGCATCGACGCCTACCACTTCTCCATCCCGTTCCTCGCCGCACCGATGGACTCCATCGTGTCGCCGGCCACGGCCATCCTCATGGGCAAGCTGGGCGGGCTCGGCGTGCTCGACCTCGAGGGCCTCTGGACGAGGTACGAGAACCCGGAGCCGCTGCTCGACGAGATCCGTTCGCTGCCGGCCTCGGAGGGCATCCGGCGAATGCAGCAGATCTACGCCGAGCCGATCAAACCGGAGCTCGTGATCAGCCGACTGGCCGAGATCAGGGCCTCCGGCGTGACGGTCGCCGCCGCGCTCTCCCCCCAGCGCACCCAGCAGCTCTACAAGACGGTCGTCGAGGCCGGGGTCGACCTGTTCGTCATCCGCGGCACGACCGTGAGCGCGGAGCACGTCTCCAAGAACCAGGAGCCGCTCAACCTCAAGAAGTTCATCTACGAGCTCGATGTCCCCGTCATCGTCGGGGGAGCTGCCGGATACACGCCGGCGCTCCACCTCATGCGCACCGGCGCGGCCGGCGTGCTCGTCGGCTTCGGCGGCGGCGCGGCCTCCTCGACCAGGGCGGCCCTCGGCATCCATGCCCCGATGGCGACGGCGGTGGCGGATGTCGCCGGCGCGCGTCGTGACTACATGGACGAGTCCGGCGGTCGATACGTGCACGTCATCGCCGATGGCGGTCTGGGGACCTCGGGCGACATCGCGAAGGCATTCTCCGTCGGCGCCGACGCGGTCATGCTCGGATCGACCCTGGCCCGCGCGACGGAGGCTCCCGGCGGCGGCTGGCACTGGGGTGCCGAGGCCCATCACAGCGAGTTCCCGCGCGGAGACCGGGTCAAGGTCGGATCCGTCGCCCCGCTGGAGCAGATCCTGTACGGGCCGTCCACCGTGGCCGACGGAACGGTGAACCTCGTCGGAGCGCTGCGGCGGTCCCTCGCGACGACCGGATACTCGGATCTCAAGGAGTTCCAACGCGTCGAGGTCGTCGTCGCGCCGTATCACAAGCCCCGCCGCGAGTAGGCGCCGTCCCACCCGCGAGCCGCCTGCGCTCGCGGCGAACGGAGGGGGTGCTTGCCAGGCGCTCCGGTAGGCTTGAAGCAGCTTTCACAATCCCTGAAGGAGTCAGTGCCATGGTCGATGTGCGACGGGTCAAGCTTCCCGGGGTGGGCGTGCTGCACACCTTCGTGACCGCGGACGGCGGCAAGGCGGGGGTCATCACCCATCGTTCCGGGCACAGCGACCTCATCACCTTCGCCGACGAAGAGGACGGCTCGGACGCGAGCAAGGTCTCGCTCCGGCTGAGCGAGGACGAGGCCCACACCCTCGCGGAGCTTCTCGGAGGCACCCGCATCACCGAGGGCCTCGACAAACTCGACCAGATCCCCGGCCTCAGCATCGACTGGTTCACCGTTGACTACGACGACTACATCGCGGGCAAGCAACTCGGCGATCTTCCCTCCCACGGCATCGTGGGCCTGACCGTCGTCGCGGTGGTCCGCGGCGAATCGGCCAACCCGGCTCCGGCGGAGGACTTCAAGGTCTTTCCGGGTGACACCCTCGTGGTGGCAGGCTCACCGGAGAAGGTCGCCAAGGCCTTCAACTTCTATCGCACCGGTGAGATGGGCCACAAGGTATCGGCCGCTTCCCCGCCGGGGGAGTAGCGATGCACGTGGGTGAAGAGCTCCTGGTCCTCGGGCTCCTGTTCCTCATCGCCTATGTCCTCGGACGCCTCGGGAAGCTCATCGGGCTGCCCGCGATCCCGATCTACATGCTGGTCGGGCTCGTCGCGAGCCCGCACTTCCACCTCTTCCCGCTCAGCTTCAAGTCGGCCGACGTCGAGCTCGTCGCCGTCTTCGGGCTCATCTTCCTGCTGTTCAGCCTCGGGCTGGAGTTCGATCAGGACGAGTTCTACGGCAATGTGAGGGCGTTGCTGCTCTCCGGCGGCACCCGAATCATCATCAACATGGCGGTCGGCTTCGGGTTCGGTGTGTGGGTGGGCTGGGGCACTCGCGAGGCCCTCATCATCGCGGGGATGACGGCGACCTCCTCGAGCGCGATCGTCACCAAGCTGCTCATCGAATTCCGCAGGCTCGCCAATCGCGAGACGCCGGCCATCCTCGGCATCATGGTGCTCGAGGACGTCTTCGTCGCCATCTACCTCGCGATCATCTCCGTCGTGCTCGGCGGCGAGAGCGGCTTCTGGCCGGTCGTGCTGCAGCTGGCGATCTCCTTCGTCTTCCTCGTCGCGATGTTCGTGCTCGCCAGGTGGGGCGGCAGGGTCGTGTCGCGGCTCGTGCAGACCCGCGACGACGAGCTGTTCACCATCCTGTTCTTCGGCCTCGCCGTCGCCTTCGGCGGCATCGGCGAGCTGCTCGGGGTGTCGGATGCGATCGGCGCCTTCCTGATCGGCCTCGTGCTGGGAGCGACCCGGTTCCGCACCCGCATCGAGCAGTTCTCGTTGCCGCTGCGCGACGTCTTCGGAGCCTTCTTCTTCCTCAACTTCGGCCTCGCCCTCGACCCGTCGACCTTCGGCAGCGTGGCCGTCCCCGTCGCCGTCGCGGTTGTGCTGACCCTCGTCGTGAACACCCTCGGCGGCCAGCTGATCGCCTGGTTCAACAAGCTCACGCCCGCCGAGGGACTGAACGCGAGCGCTATGCTGCAGAACCGCGGTGAGTTCGCGCTCATCCTCGCGACCCTCGCCACCGGTGCCGGACTGGATGCCAGGCTCACCCCGTTCGCCGGACTCTACGTCCTCATCATGGCGATCGTCGGCCCGGTCCTCGCGGTCAACTCGGAGAAGTTCGGCAACCGCTTCCTGCGCCCGAAGAAGCGTCCGAGGGTGCAGCCGCAGGCGCGTGATGCGATGAGCGAAGAGAACATCGCGCTCGTCGAGGCCGCGACGGCGGGGATGGATGCCGAGGAGCCGGTCGAGGTCTCCGACGCCGCGGATCGCCTGATCGAACAGGCCATGCAGCAGACGGACGAGCAGGCACAGACAGAACGTCAGAGAGATCCGGAGTACTAGGGAAATGTGGTCCGTCGCGCGGCGTCCTCGCTGGATAGCCGCACTGGTGTTCGCGCTTGTGCTCGCGGCGGCCTTCGCCGCCCTGAGCCAGTGGCAGCTCGGTCGCAGCGTGTCGACCGGCACCGTCGTCACCCGCAACACGGAGACGGTGGTCCCCCTGGACTCCGTGGCGAAACCGCAGAAGCCGATGACCGACAGGGCGAACGCGCAGCTGGTCTCGGCCACCGGCAGCTGGGTCCCCGGTGACTACGTGCTGGTGAGCGATCGGCTCAACAAGGGTGTCGCTGGCTACTGGGTGGTCGGGCACTTCTCCGCCGACCAGCGGGGAGGCAAGCCGGTCGGCCTGGTCGTCGCGCTGGGCTGGTCGCCGAACCGCGTGGGTGCCGCCTCCGCGTTGAAGGCACTGCCGGGGTCGCAGCCGACGGGAACCGTGACGGTGTCGGGGCGATACTTCCCGAGCGAGGGCCCGCAGGACGGCGACTTCCAGAAGGGCGCGCTGAGCACGATCTCGCCAGGGGCGATGATCAACCTGTGGAAGGACACCGATCCCGCCGGCGTCTATGCGGGGTATCTCGTGTCCGCCGACGCCCCGAAGACGCTGACCACGATCGACTCCCCGCGGCCGACCTCCGACGTCGAGCTCAACCTGCTCAACGTCTTCTACGCCATCGAATGGGTGGT
>NZ_DASWPB010000129.1:0-30203 GCF_036404185.1 Lacisediminihabitans sp.
CCGCCAGTCGCCGGTCGCGACGATGGCCGCCCCCGTGTTGCCGTGGTACGAGCGGTACTGGGTGAGGATCTTGTCCCGCCCCGTGACGAGCCTGGCCATTCTGATGGCGTTCTCGTTGGCATCCGCGCCGCCGTTGGTGAAGAAGACCTTGCCGAACGGTCGACCTGCCTTGGCGAGGATGCGTTTGGCCGCGTTGCCGCGGGCGATGTTCGCGTGCGCCGGCGCGATCATGGTGAGGATGTCGGCCTGCTCCTTGATCGCGGCGATGACCTTCGGATGCTGGTGGCCGATGTTCATGTTCACCAGCTGGCTGGAGAAGTCGAGATAGCGCTTGCCGTCGTAGTCCCAGACCGTGCTGCCCTGCGCACCCGCGATGACGAAGGGCTTCAGCGCCCCCTGGGCAGACCAGGAGTGGAAGACGTAGGCCCTATCGAGGTCGTACGCGATTTTGCCGTCGTTCTGGTCGAAGGCGGCGGGGTCGAGAGCGTTCATTTCTTGCCTTAGATAAGGGTGCGGGGGCCGAGAGCCGGCCCCCGCACCAGGTTACTCGGACGGTCAGTTGCCGCCCTCTTTGAGGGTGACGGAGATGGGGGCGAAGTTCGTCCCCATCACGTCGACGCCGTCGGCCTTGAGCTCCTTGAGAGCCGCGTCGACGTACTTGTTGGAGTAGGCGGTCGCCGGCGGCGCCTTGGTGATGATGGTCGAGCCGGTGTTGTCCTTGGTCCCCTCCGCGATCTTCGCGGTCTGGTCCCACAGCGACTTCCTGATGACGCCGATGCCGCTCGTGGAGGGCCAGATGAGCTTGTTCACCTCGTTGGTCATCCAGAGCTGGTGGCTCGTGCCGAGGGTGGATCCGGCCTTGGTCGCGATGGCGGCCGCCTTCTCCGGGTTGTCCCTCGCGTAGACCCAGCCCTCGATGGAGGCCTTGATGAACTTGATCGTCGTCTTGTCGAAGGCGGCGTCCTTGAGCCGGTCGGCATCCGCCCAGATCGCATCCTGCAGCATCGCCGTGCCGTAGTCGTTCCAGTTGATGACGTTGAGATCGTCCGGTGTGTAGAGCTTGCCCGTCGCCGGGTTCACCGTCTCCAGCACCTGGGCGTACTCGTTGTAGGTCTCCGCCTGCGCCGCATCGATGTCGCCGGCGAGGAAGCCCTTCATGTCGAAGGCCTGCTGCACGAGCGAGATCCCCGTGTCGGTGTTGATGCCCGCCTTCTGCATCCCGGCGAAGAGCTCCCACTGGTTGCCGTAGCCCCAGCTGCCGACCTTCTTGCCATTGAGGTCGGCGGGCTTGACGATGTCCTTGTCCTTGAAGGAGATCTGCGTCGTCCCGCTGCGCTCGAAGATCTGGGCGACATCGGTGACGTTGACCCCCTGCTCGATCGAGCCGAGCACCTTCGGCACCCAGGAGATGGCGTAGTCGGCCTGGCCCTTCGCGACCGTCTGGATCGGGACGGTGTCGGTCCCGGCCTCCTTGATCGTGACGTCGAGGCCCTCCTTCTTGTAGAAGCCCTGGTCGACCGCCGCGTAGTAGCCGGCGAACTGGGCGTCCGCGACCCACTGGAGCTGCAGGGTGACCTTGGTCAGGCCCTTGCCGGAGCCGCTGCTTGCGGGAGTCGGGCTGCTGCTGCAGCCGCTCAGGATCAGCGCGCTGGCTGCCGCCATGGCGCCGACGCCGAGCACGATACGTGTGCTGTGTTTCATTGGTGCTTCCTCCTTGGTGCTCTCGATAAGGGATTGGTACCGCCGGCTGCCGTGGCCTCCGGACGTCAGACTGGAGTCGGCGAGTGCCTCGTTGCAAGCTTTTCCAGGGCCAGGGTGACGCAGAAGAACACGAGTCCGAGCAGGATCGCCCCGAGCACGAAGGCGTAGGCGAGGGTGTAGTTGCTGTACGCGGCCGCCGAGGTGATCGAGCTCGCGAGACCGTTGACTGGGCCGCCGAAGTACTCGGCGATGAGGGCGGAGATGACCGCGAGGGACGAGGCGATCCGCAGCCCCGTGAAGAGGAACGGCAGGGCGCCTGGCAGGGTCACGGTGCGCGTCGCCTGCCAGGAGGTCGCCGCGTATGCGCGCATGAGGTCGCGATGGACCGGGCGCACCTGCCTGAGTCCCCGCAGCGTGTTGAAGTACACGGGGATGAACACCGCCAGCGCGGCGATCAGCTGCCTGGTCGTCTGGGCCCCCGCGCCGAACATCGTGTACAGCACGGGCGCGAGGGCCACGATCGGGACCACGGCGAGGGCGGTGACGACCGGCTGGGTGAGCTCGTCGAAGAACCGCAGCAGCGCGGAGACCACCGCGGCGACGATGCCGACGACGACCCCGATGACGAGGCCGATGAGCGCGTTGGTCCCGGTGATGACCGTGCCCTTCCAGACGGCGGAGAGCTGGGTCGCGAACGTGGTGCCGATGGTGATCGGGGCCGGAAGGACAAACGGCTTGATGCCGAAGACGACCACAATGAGCTGCCAGAGCGCGAGCGCGATCACGCCGAGCGCGATCGGGGCCACGATCATGCGGACCCTGGTTCCCCTCATCGGTTGTCGACCCCCCGGGCCGCGCCGGCCGTCTCCTCCGCCGAAGCGGGCGTCCCGTGCAGGGCCTCGCGCACCGCGCTCACCGTGGCGAAGAATCCCGCCGCCTCCCTGAGGCCGTCGTCGCGCTCTCCCGCGGAACCGAGCGAGACATCCAGGACGTCACGGATGCGCCCGGGGCGCGGCGACATCACGACCACCCGATCGGAGAGGAACACCGCCTCGGGGATGGAGTGGGTCACGAAGACGACGGCGGCGGCCGTCTCCCGGCAGATGCGCACGAGCTCGTTCTGCATGCGCTCGCGGGTCATCTCGTCGAGGGCCCCGAACGGCTCGTCCATGAGCAGCAGCTCCGGACTCTCCGCGAGGGAGCGGGCGATCGCCACCCGCTGCTGCATGCCGCCGGAGAGCTGCTCTGGATAGCGGTCGGCGAAGTCGGTCAGGCCGACGAGGTCGAGCAGCTCGGCAGAGCGCTCCCTGCGCGCCCTCCTGCCGACGCCGTGCAGTTCGAGCGGCAGCTCGATGTTCTCCGAGATCGACCGCCAGGGCAGGAGCCCTGCCTGCTGGAAGGCGATGCCGTAGTCCTGGTCGATCCTGGCCTGGCGGGCGGTCTTGCCGAAGACGCTGACCGCGCCCGTCGTCGGCTGGTCGAGGTCGGCGATCAGCCTGAGCAGCGTGCTCTTGCCGCACCCGCTCGGACCGATCAGGGAGACGAACTCGCCGGGCGAGACCACGAGGTCGATGTCCGTCAGGGCGACGACCTGCTGGCGCCGTCCGGTGCTGAACACCTTGGACACCCCCTCGACCAGGACGGCCGAGCCGCCCTCTGCTGCGTGCGACGGTGTCATGACGAGACCTCTCCCCTGCGGTACTTCTTGAGCGCGAGACCGAGCAGGGCGACCGCCCCCGCCGCGATCAGGCCGATGATCACGGCGCCGAAGATGGGCGCCCACGGCTTGCCAGGATCCCCGCTGGAGGCCGAGGCGTACTCGACCATCATCCGGCCCACCCCTCCGGCCAGTCCGATCGAGACCTCGGCGACCACGGTGCCGATGACCGCGTTGGCCGCGGCCAGCCGGAGGGCGGGAAGCAGGTAGGGCACGCTCGCCGGCAGCCGAAGCCTCAGGAGGGTCTTCCACCAGCCGGCCGCATAGCTGCGCATGAGCTCGACGTGAGCGGTGTCGGGAGAGCCGAGACCGCGCAGGGCGCCGACGGACACCGGGAAGAAGGCGAGGTAGGAGGCGATGAGGGCGACGGACATCCAGTCCTGCCAGCGCCAGGAGCCGATGCTGATCTGCGAGCCGATGCCGGCAACCAGCGGGGCGAGAGCGATGAGCGGGACGGTCTGGCTGAGGACGACCCAGGGCAGGACGGCGGACTCCGCGGTGCGGAAGCGCTGCATGAGGATCGCCAGCAGCAGCCCGACCACCACGCCGATGAGCCAGCCGACGGCGGCGATGCCCAGGGTGAAGGCGGAGGCGTGGGCGACAGCCGACCACAGCGGCGGGGAACCCGGCGTCGAGGTGACCGGCTGGCCGATCCGCAGCCACATGGTCGCGAGGTGGGGCATCGCGAGGTCGCTCGTGCGCGGCAGGACCGTCAGCCCGTCGACGACGACCCCCTGTGCGGGGCCGAGCGCCTTGTAGCCCTCCCACAGCACCCCCAGCAGCACCACGCCGAGAACGCCGAGGACGACGGGGCGGATGCGGCCGGCCATGGTCTCAGGCCTTCGCGGTGATCTGTTCGCGGAGGGCGGGGATGACCGTCTCGCCGTAGACCCTGAGGGTCTCCTCCTTGTTGTCGTGCTGCAGGTACCCGGCGAACTGATCGACGCCGAGCTCCCTCAGCGCCCTCAGCTTCTCGATGTGATCGTCCGCCGTGCCGAGCAGGCAGAACCGGTCGACGATATCGTCCGGCACGAAGGTGGTGTGACTGTTGCCGCTGCGACCGTGCTCGTTGTAGTCGTAGCCCTCACGGGCCTTGATGTAGTCGGTGAGGGCCTTCGGCACCGGGGAGTTCTCCCCGTACTTGGCGACGATGTCGGCGACGTGATTGCCGACCATCCCGCCGAACCAGCGGTTCTGGTCGCGCATGTGCTCCCAGTCGTCGCCGATGTGCATGGGAGCGGCGACGCAGAACTTCACCGACATCGGGTCCCTGCCCGCCTTCTCCGCCGCATCCCGGACGGCCCCGATCATCCATTCGGCGATGTCGAGGTCGGCGAGCTGGAGGATGAATCCGTCGCCGACCTCCCCCGCGAGCTTGAGCGCGAGCGGCCCATAGGCGGCAACCCAGACCTCGAGCTCGGAGCCCTGGCTCCACGGGAACTGCAGCTGCGCACCGTTGTACTCCACCGGCCGGGAGTTTCCGAGCTCGCGGATGACGTGGATCGCCTCGCGCAGCGTCTTGAGGGTGGTCGGCGCGCCGTTGGTGACCCGCACGGCCGAGTCCCCCCGGCCGATCCCGCAGATGGTGCGGTTGCCGTACATCTCATTGAGGGTGGCGTAGAGGGATGCCGTGACCGTCCAGTCCCGCGTCGCCGGGTTGGTGACCATCGGGCCGACCTTCACCCGATGGGTGCGCTCGAGGATCTGGCTGTAGATCACGTACGGCTCCTGCCAGAGCAGGTGCGAGTCGAAGGTCCAGACATAGCCGAAGCCGTGCTGCTCCGCCAGTTGGGCCAGGGCGACGGTGCGAGAGGCGGGTGGGTTGGTCTGTAAAACGGCGCCGAATTCCATGGTTCTCCTAGATCAGGTACTGCGAGAGGCCGCGCTTGAAGTACTTGCCGTCGCCCTTCGTGCCGAGGTACCGGTCGTCGTCCACGATCACCTTGCCGCGGGAGAGCACGGTGTCGACGTGGCCGTCGATCTCGAAGCCCTCCCAGGCCGAGTAGTCCATGTTCATGTGGTGGGTCTTCTCCAGCCCGATGCTCGTGTGGCCCTTCGGGTCGTAGACCACGACGTCGCCGTCGGCTCCCGGCTGGATGACCCCCTTCTTGCCGTACATGCCGAACATCCGCGCCGGGGTGGTCGAGGTCAGCTCCACCCAACGGGGGAGCGAGATCTGGCCGTCGACGACGCCCTGGTACATGAGGTCCATCCGGTGCTCGACCGAGCCGATGCCGTTCGGGATCTTGGAGAAGTCGGCGAGCCCCATGTCCTTCTGGCCCTTCATGCAGAACGGGCAGTGGTCGGTGGAGACCATCTGGATGTCGTTGGTGCGGAGGGACTGCCACATGTGGTGCTGGTGGCCGTCGGCCTCCGACCGCAGCGGCGTGGAGCACACCCACTTGGCGCCCTCGAAGCCGCCCCACTCCTGCCCGGTCGCGCCGAGCTGTTCCTCGAGCGAGAGATAGAGGTACTGCGGGCAGGTCTCCCCGAACACGTTCTGGCCGCTGTCGCGGGCGGCGGAGATCTGCTCCACCGCCTGCTTGGCCGAGACGTGCACGACGTAGAGGGGGGCGCCGGTCAGGTTGGCGATCATGATCGCCCTGTGGGTCGCCTCCTCCTCCGTCTGCCACGGCCTGGTGATGCCGTGGTAGTACGGCGAGGTGTTGCCCGCCTCGAGGGCCTGCTTCACGAGCACGTCGATCATCGCGCCGTTCTCGGCGTGCATCATCATCAGCGCGCCGTTCTGCGCCCCCTTCTGGAAGGCCCGCAGGATCTGGCCGTCGTCGGAGAGGAACACGCCCTTGTAGGCCATGAACAGCTTGAAGCTGGAGACGCCCTCCTCGATGAGCTCGTCCATCGCCGTGAGCGAGGCATCCTGCACGTCGGAGAGGATCTGATGGAAGCCGTAGTCGACCGCGCAGTTGCCCGCGGCCTTCTCGTGCCACAGCGCGTACTGGTCGAGCACGTTCTGGTCGGGGTACTGGACGATGAAGTCGACGATGCTCGTCGTGCCGCCCCAGGCGGCCGCGCGGGTGCCCGTCTCGAAGGTGTCGCTCGCGAAGGTCCCGCCGAAGGGCATCTCCATGTGGGTGTGCGCGTCGATCCCGCCGGGGATCACGTACTTGCCCGTCGCGTCGATCACGGTGTCGACGTTCGCCTCCAGATCGAAGCCGAGCAGTCGCGAACCCGGTGCGAGCACGGCCGCGATGGTCTCGCCGTCGATGAGCACGTCGGCGACCGCGGTGCCGGTCGCGTTGACGACCGTTCCATTCTTGATGAGGGTCTTCATCGCTCTTCCTCCGATCGGGCCTACGGCTTCGTGATGGTGGTGTACGACTCCGGACGACGGTCGCGGTAAAACTGCCAGTTGTTGCGCACCTCGCGGATCATCCCGAGGTCGAGGTCGCGGATGACGACCTCCTCCTCGGTGTCGCTGCCGTAGGCGCCGACGAGGTTGCCCTGCGGGTCGACGAACTGGCTGTTGCCGTAGAAGTCGACCGCGAGGTCGCCGTACTCGTTGTCCTCCCGTCCCACCCGGTTCGGGGCGGCGACGAAGTAGCCGTTGGCGGCGGCGGCGGCGGGCTGCTCGATCTCCCAGAGGCGATTGGAGAGGCCCGGCTTGGTCGCGTTCGGGTTGAAGACGATCTGGGCACCGGCGAGTCCGAGCTCGCGCCAGCCCTCCGGGAAGTGCCTGTCATAGCAGATGTACACGCCGATCGGCCCGACGGCGGTCTGGAACACCGGGTAGCCGAGGTTGCCGGGGCGGAAGTAGAACTTCTCCCAGAACTTGTCGAGGTGGGGGATGTGGTGCTTGCGATACTTGCCGAGCACGGTCCCGTCGGAGTCGACCACGACCGCGGTGTTGTAGTACACCCCCGGCATGTCCTCCTCGTAGATGGGAAGGACCATGACCAGGCCGAGCTCCTTGGCGAGCGCGGCGAACCGGCTGACGATGGGGCCGTCGACCGGCTCCGCGTAGTCGTAGTACTTCGCGTCCTCCGTGATGCCGAAGTACGGCCCGTAGAAGAGCTCCTGGAAGCAGATGACCTGCGCCCCGTCCGCCGCGGCGTCGCGGGCGAACTGCTCGTGCTTGGCGAGCATCGACTCCTTGTCGCCTGTCCAGGTGGTTTGGGTGATCGCCGCGCGTACGACAGTCATTGGTCGGCCTCCATCGTTTTGTTCGTTTTGTTATTGTGCGCCGTAAACATTTCCCTTATGTTTCTGTTTATGACGCTGGCGTAAACAGAGAGGGCCGGCGGGGAAGCGGATCACATGGATGACAGTCGGTGCCTGCCGTGAAGACGATCGCGATCGCCGTCGAAGAGCCCACCCCCCACGGTATCGCTGCCGCCGTCGCCCGGCTCATCACCTCCGGCGATCTCGCTCCCGGAGACCGTCTGCCGACCGTGCGAGAGCTCGCCTCCGATCTCGGGGTGAGCCCGGCGACGGTGAGTCACGCCTGGCAGGCGCTGTCCGGGGTCGGGCTCATCATCTCCCGCGGCCGCAGCGGCAGCTTCGTCATGGCGGCGCCCCGCCGCTGGCTGCCCCCGCGTTTCCAGGGCCTCGCCGGCCAGCTGGAGGCGACCAGGCTCGATCTGTCGACCGGCACCCCCGACCCCCTGCTCCTTCCCGCCCTCGGTCCGGCGCTCTCCCGAGTCTCCGAGCGGGCGGGAACGGTCAGTTATCTCGATCGGCCGGTCATCCCCGAGCTGGAGTCTCTGCTCAGGGACACCTGGCCGTACGACGTCGAGGCGGTGACGGTGGTCGACGGCGCGCTCGACGCCCTGTCCAGGGCGATGGAGATCGTCGTGCGCTTCGGCGACCGGGTCGTGGTCGAGGATCCCGGCTTCCCGCCCATCTTCGACCTGCTCGACCACTTCGGCGCGGTCAGGGTCCCCGTCGGCATGGACGAGAACGGGCTGCGACCCGACCTGCTCGAAGCGGCCCTCACCCTGCGGCCGACCGTGATCGTGCTGCAGCCCAGGGCGCAGAATCCCACGGGACGCTCGCTCACCAGGGCGAGGTCGGAGGAGCTCGCCCAGGTCATCCGCCGCTCCCGCCACGCGAGCGACGCGATCGTCGTCGAGGACGATCACTCCGGCGAGATCACGACGGCCCGCGACGTGAGCCTCGGCGCGTGGCTGCCCGGACAGCTCCTGCACATCCGCAGCTTCTCCAAGTCGCACGGCCCCGATCTCAGGATCGCCGCGATCGGCGGCCCGAGCGAGCTGATCGAACCGCTCGTGGCCCGTCGCATCCTCGGCCCTGGCTGGACCTCGAGGATGCTGCAGACCATGCTGCACGATCTGCTCAGCAACTCGACCTCCGTCTCGGAGGTGAGCGACGCCAGGAGGATCTACCGGTCCAGGCAGCGCAGGCTGTCCGAGGCGCTCGCCGCGAACGGCCTCGAGCTCCCCGCCTCCGACGGCATCAACACCTGGCTGCCCGTGGCGGACGAGCGCGCGGCGGTCGTGCACCTGGCCGCCGCGGGCATCCGGGTCGCCGCGGGCACCCCGTTCCAGGCCGATCAGGCCGGCGACTTCGTCCGGGTGACGGCGGGGCTCATCCGCACGGACTTCGACTCGATCGCCGAGCACCTCGCGACGGCCGCGCGCACCTAGGGACCCGCGGCCCGCCCGCCCCTCCACTCGCGGCGGGAGAGCTCGCGGCGGGAGAAAGGTGGTGGCGGAGGGAGGCGCGCCTCCCTCCGTGGTGCACATTTCCCGCCGAGAGATGTCTTATCCCCCGCCGCGACAGACGGGGAGGGCCGTATCTCCCGCCGGGAGGTGCGACAACTCCCGCCGCGACGGGCGCAGGCGCCGCACGGCACGGCACGACCCGCAGCGCGGGATCAGCGGATGCGGGATCAGCGGATGCGTGACCGGCCCGCCCCGGTCCGCAGCAGCAGCAGGGCGAGCAGCCCGCAGACCAGATAGAGGGATGCCTGGGCGTCGAGCACCGGGATCACCCCGAGGCGGTCGGAGAGCAGGCCGGCGGCGAGCAGGCCGACTCCCTGGGCCGCCTGGGCGAGGGTCCCCGTGGTCGCGACGACCCTGCCGATGGCCGCGGGCGGGGTGACCTGCTGCACGGTCGTCATGACCCCGGCGGTGGTCGCGACGGCGGGGATCCCCATGGCGACGAAGAAGCCGACGTAGAACACGCTGAGCGTGCTGATCGGAGCGAAATTCCAGGTGAGCCAGGCGAGGAGGCCGAAGACGACGAAGCCGTAGCCGACGAGCACCCGGGCGCTCAGCCGCCGGATGAGCACCCCGACGAGCAGGCCGCCGAGGATCCCGCCGATGGCCTGCACCCCGCGCAGCAGCCCGACCTCCGCGTCTCCCGCCCGCAGCACCTGCACCACGTAGACGACGAAGAGCACGAGGAAGACCCCCTGGGCGACGGCGGAGACGCACTCGATCAGGAGGATGGCGCCGAGCGGCCGCACCCGCCTGATCGTCCGCCATCCGCCGAGGAGCTCGTGGAGGAGGCCCCGAGGCTCGGCGCCCCCGGACGGCGCCTCCCGCACCCTCGGCCGGCTGAGCAGCACGAGGACGGCGCTGAGCAGATAGCTCGCCGCGTCGAGGCAGACGACGCCGGGCAGCCCGAGGCCGGCGAAGACGAGGCCGCCGAGCGGGGACCCGACGAGCCGCGCGAGGTTGTCGGCGACGGAGAGCAGGGAGTTGGCCTGCCCGAGCTGGCCCGGCGAGACGAGGCGGGGCAGCAGCGACTGGCGGGCGGGGTTGACCCCGGCGGCGAGGGCGGCCTGGACCGCCGCGACGAGGTAGACGATCCACAGCCGGTCGGCACTGGCCGCGAGCAGCGGCAGCAGCGCGAGCCCCTGGGCGAGGTTGAGGACGATCATCGTGCGGCGATGGTCGAAACGGTCGACGAGCACCCCGAGCACCGGACCGAACAGCAGCACGGGGATCAGCTCGGCGAGGAAGACCGTCGACGCGCCGAGGGCGGACCCGGTGATCGCGAACACGAACAGCGGCAGCGCGATCATGAGCAGCCAGTCTCCGGTGTCGGAGACGAGGCCGCCCCACCAGATCAGGGAGAAGTCCCGCTGGGCGATGGGCGATCGTGCCGGGGCGACGGCGGTCATCCGAGGACGTCCGGATGCAGGAACCCCTGGACCTGCAGGTAGACCACCTCGCCGTCCGCGGGCGCCTCCCCCCGCGTGAGCGCGATGTAGGGACGGATGAGGGCGTCCAGCCGCTCGCCGAGGTCCGCGAGCTCGTCCGGGGTCATCCTCAGCGCATAGGAGGCCGAGACGGCCGAGTCCCGCCAGGCAGGCGGTGTGCTCTCCCTCTCCGCGATGGCCCGGCGAGCGAGGCGGGCGCCCTCCTCGACGTAGCTCTCCGCGATCACCCGCTCGACCGCCGCCGCGGCCGGGTCCCGGGCCTCCGAGCCGGTCTCGCCCGCACGCCCCGTGCGCTCCTCCGCCTCCGCGGCGAAGTCGAATCCCGTCGCCGCGCTGCGCCACGGCCGCTCACGGCCATCAGAGGACTCCAGCGCCTCGACCAGGCCGAACCGCGCCAGCGACCGCAGGTGATAGCTGCAGTTCGAGGGCGTCGAGCCGACCGCCCTCGCGCAGTCGCTCGCGGTCTGGGCGCCGAAGGCCATGAGGTGGTGCAGGATGGCCAGCCGCAGCGGGTGCGCGATCGCCCGGAGAGCCCGCGCATCCGTGATCCGCCGCCGGTCCTCCGGCCGCCCGTCCGGTCCAGGTGTGAAAGACATGTTTCATATAGTAGCGGATGTCCGTCCTCCGCCCGGACCTCGGCCGGCGACCGCGGGATAGAATCGAGGAACGGCCCCCGCACCGATCTGGTGCGGAGCATCGACCCAGGACTGGGGCGGCAGGTCTCACGAGCCGGTAGCGCTCGACCATCGTTCGCCAGCGCACCGGAGGTCCCGTGTCCACCCTTCCCCGTCTTCTCGCCGTCGCCGCCGTCGTGACGCTCGGCCTCACCGGCTGCGCCGCGTCGGCCGCCGCACCGACGGCCGCGCCGTCCGCGTCCGATTCCTCGCAGGGCCTCGACAACTGCGGAACCCGGGTCGACTTCTCCGGACCGGCGCCCAAGCGGGTCGTCACCATCAAGTCCACCTCCACGGAGATGCTGCTCGCGCTGGGCCTCGGCGACAGGATCGTCGGCACCGCCTTCCCCGATGGTCCCGTGCCGGCGAAGTGGAAGGCGGCGAGCTCGAAGCTCCCGCTGCTCTCGGATCAGGTGCCGTCGCAGGAGGCCGTGCTCGCCACGAACCCGGATCTCGTCTACGCCGGCTGGGAGTCGAACTTCTCGGCGGACGGGGCGGGCACCCGCTCCGACCTCGCCGGTCTCGGTGTCAAGACCTACGTCTCCCCCGCGGCCTGCAAGGAGGCCGGATACCAGCCCGCGAAGCTCGGCTTCTCCAACATCTTCCAGGAGATCGACGAGGTCGCATCCATCTTCCACGTCTCCGACCGGACGCTGCTGACCGAGCAGAAAAAGCAGCTCGCCGCGATCGTCAAGGACACGCGCGGCCTGACCGCCCTCTGGTACTCCTCCGGGTCCGACACCCCGTACGTGGGGGCGGGGATCGGCGCGCCGGAGCTCGTCCTGGAGACGATCGGACTCACCAACGTCGCCGCCGGGGTCAAGGACACCTGGACGTCGTTCAACTGGGAGTCCATCGTCAACGACGACCCGGACGTCATCGTGCTCATCGACGCCTCCTGGAACACCGCCGCGAGCAAGATCAAGCTGCTGGAGGGCAATCCGGCCACGGCCAACCTGTCCGCGGTGAAGAACCACCGCTACCTGACCCTGCCGTTCGCCGCGAGCGAGGCCGGCGTGCGGACGGTCTCGGCCGCGGCCGATCTGTCCGCGCAGCTGGCGAAGCTCGATCTCAAGTAGCGAGGATGTCCAGCCGCACCACGAGACACGACCGCGCGGCGCGCCCGGTGCTCGTCGGCCTCGCCCTCTTCCTCCTCCTGCTGCTCTCGGTGACCTTCGCGATCACGATCGGACCGGCGAGCATCACGCCGATCGACGTCTGGCAGTCCGTGCTGCACCACCTCGGCATCGGCCCGACCCCGCTGAGCCTGCTGCGCGACGGCATCGTCTGGCAGCTGCGGCTCCCGCGCGTGCTCACCGCGGCGGCCGTGGGGGCCGGACTGGCGATCAGCGGCGTGGTCATGCAGGCGATCACCCGCAACCCGCTCGCCGACCCCTACCTGCTCGGGCTGTCCTCCGGCGCGTCGCTCGGGGCCGTCGCCGTGCTCCTGCTCGGCATCTCGCTGCTGCTCCCGCTCGCCGCCTTCCTCGGGGCGATGCTCGCGCTCCTGCTCACCCTGGCCCTCGCCTCCTCGCTCGGGCGGATCACCCCGTCGAGGACCGTGCTCGCCGGTCTCGCGGTGTCGTCGCTCGCCTCCGCCGTGACGAGCCTCATCATCTTCTGGACGGTCACGGGCGACTCCTACCGGGAGATCCTCAACTGGCTGCTCGGCTCGCTCGCCGGGGCGCGCTGGCCCGCCGTCGCGATCGGCTTCTCCGCCATCCTCGTCGCCGGCGTCCCGATCATGCTGAGCGGGCGCATCCTCGACTCCTTCGCCTTCGGCGACACCTCCGCGGCGGCGCTCGGCATCAACGTCCAGGCGGTTCGCTGGGTCCTGCTCGCGGCGACGGCGCTGCTGACCGGTGCCATGGTGTCCGTCAGCGGCTCGATCGGCTTCGTCGGGCTCATCCTGCCGCACGCCGTGCGCCTGCTCGTCGGCCCGCGGCACCGGGCGCTGCTGCCGCTGTCGGCGATCGTCGGCGCGATCTTCCTCATCTGGGCGGACACGGCGGCCAGGTCGATCTTCGACCCCCGCGAGCTGCCCGTCGGCATCGTCACCGCGATCGTCGGCGCGCCGATCTTCGCCTTCCTGCTCACGCGCCGCAGGAGCCAGGTTTGACCGGGGGCCTGGATGCCACCAGGATCGACGTGCGGATCGACGGCCGGCTCATCGTCGACGGGGTCGACTGCACCGTCGAGCCCGGCACCTTCTCCGCCATGATCGGTCCGAACGGGGCGGGGAAGTCCAGCCTGCTGCGGGTGCTCGCGACGGTCGAGCGGCCGCATGCCGGCGCGGTCTCCTTCGCCGGCCGCGACCTCTTCGCCCTCCCCCGCAGGACCCGCGCGCGTCTCGTCACCTTCGTCGAGCAGGACTCCTCCACCGACCTCTCCCTGCGTGTGCGGGACGTCGTGGCCCTCGGCCGGATCCCGCACCAGGGGATGTTCGGGGAGTCGAGCGCTGAGGACCGCAGGATCGTGGATGCCGCGCTCGCGTCCGCCGGCGCCGCGGCCCTCGCCGACCGGGACTACACCGGCCTGTCCGGCGGGGAACGCCAGCACGTGCTGCTCGCGAAGGCGCTCGCCCAGCAGCCGGAGCTGCTCCTGCTCGACGAGCCGAGCAATCACCTCGACATCGCGGCGCAGCTCGCCCTGCTCGATCTGCTCAAGGGGCTCGCCGCCGAGGGGGTGACGGTGCTCGCGGCCCTGCACGATCTCAACCTCGCGAGCGCCTACTGCGACCACGTCGTCGTCCTGCGGGGCGGGCGGGTCTTCGCCGCCGGCCCGACCTCCGAGGTGCTCACCGCCGAGCTCATCCGCGAGGTCTACGGGGTCAGGGCGAGCGTCATCGAGCATCCGCAGACCGGCCGTCCCCTGGTCGCCTTCGGCAGCCTGCGCTGAGCGGGCGGCGTTCCCTTCTAACCTGGGTGTTCGCCGGGGATAGCTGAGGATTCGCCCGGGGGGACCTTCGGCCCTGTTTCGGGCAAGGGGCACCTGCGAGATTCGAGAGGGCGGGGATAGCTCTCCGCTCGCTGTCGCCGCGACCCGGCCGATGGCCGGTATTCCACCACGAAGCGGAGTGACATGCGACGGCGCGATGCGGCCACGACGGACGCCGGACGCCTTGATGACTTCTCCTACCTGGAGCCGGGAACCGTCTACCTGGATGCCGCCTGCCAGAGCCTGCGCCCCCGACCGGTGATCGACGCGCTGACCGAGTACTACACGGAGTACAACGCCTGCGGCGGCCGGGTCAAGTACGCCTGGGGCAAGCGCGTCGACGAGGAGGTCGCGGCGGCCCGATCCGCGGTTCTCGACCTGTTCTCGCTGTCGCCGCGGAACCACGCCGTCTCCTTCACCCTCAACACCAGCTACGGTCTCAACCTGCTGCTGCATCAGCTCCCGATGAACACCTATCTGCGGGTCGTCACGAGCCACATCGAGCACAACTCCGTCTTCCTCCCGACCATGACGGCGGCCTCCCGCCTCGGCGTCGAACGCCTCGTGCTCGACCGCGACGCCGACGGGGCCCTGAGGTACGAGCCGGCCCAGCTCGAGCGGGCGGTCGTCGTCGTGAATGTCACCTCGAACGTGGACGGGCGGCAGCTCACCAACCTCTCCCAGCTGGTGCACGACACCCACGCCCGCGGCGGCATCGTCATCCTCGACGCGGCGCAGACCGCCGCCCACCACCACCCCCTGCTGAGGAAGACGGAGGCGGACGCGATCTGCTTCTCGGCCCACAAGATGTACGGCGCGAGCCTCGGCGTGATCGTCGCACGTCACGAGCTGCTCGCCTCCCTCGAGGTCACCTTCATCGGCGGCGGCATGGTCGCCGACGTCCGGGAGGACTCCTTCGACCTGCTGCCCGACGATCCCGCCGCCCTGCTCGAGCCCGGCCTGCAGGCCTGGGGCGAGATCATCGCCCTCCGCCGCGCCATCGACTGGCTCTCCACGGTGCGGCCGGGAGGACGGAGCCCCGCCGAGCACATCTCCGGGCTCGCCGACAGGCTGTACGACGGCCTGAGCGGGATCCCCGGCCTCGTCCTGCTCAACACCGTGAGCGCGCCGGTCATCAGCCTCTACTCGCCGAAACAGGACGCCCATCGCCTGGCCGTGTTCCTCTCCCACTCCGGCATCATGGCGCGCAGCGGCTACTTCTGCGCCCATCACTACCTGAAGGAGCAGCTCGGCCTTCCGCCGCTGCTGCGCTTCTCCCTCGGCCTGCACTCGACACCGGCCGACATCGACCTGGCACTGGATACCCTCACCCGCCTCATGAAAGGCCTCGCCTAAGTGTTCTGTATCGCGGCGTTAATCGTCCTCCTGATCATGGGCGCCTTCTCGGCGCGCTACCGCAAATACATCCGCAAGGCCTGGAACTGCACCTTCCGGCGGGTCACCTTCCGCGCCTGCGACACGAGCTTCAAGCAGGACGTCAAGGACCGCCTGCTGGCCCCCGTCGCCGCGCGGCGCCCCGGGCTGGTCCGCCCGGCGAGCATCGGCCTCGAGGTCATCTCGATCCTGCTCGTGCTGACCACGATCTGGAGCGGATACACGGTCGTCAAGAGCGGCCTCAACCTCTACGTCTACGGGACCTGCAACAAGGAGAACTCGGAGTCCTGCACCCTGGGCGCCGAGTCCTGCTCCGTCGCCGACCCGAACCCCACCTTCACCCAGTCGCTACGCACCTTCGACGTGATCGGCGCCTTCCGCAACGAGTTCGTGAGCCTCGGCGACACCATCGAGGCGATCCCCTCCCGCCTGCGCGACTGGAAGGCCGAGGACTACCTCCCCGCCAATGAGAGCTACCTGGAGACCTACTCCGCCAGCAAGAAGACGGCGCTCGAGGTCATCGACCCCGGCTGCCGCTTCTGCCGCCAGCTGTTCCAGAACATCAAGAAGGCGCACTTCGCCGATCGGTACAACCTCAGCTACGTCGCCTTCCCCATCTCCACCGGCAACACCTACAAGTTCCCGAACTCCCTGCTGGTGAGCCAGTACCTCGAGGCCCTCCGGCTCAACCCCGTGGCCGATGCCAAGACCCCCGTCGACTGGCAGATCCTCGACCACATCTTCACCGGCAAGACCACGAGCGGACTGTCCTACCAGGACTACATCAACGGAAACGATCACGCCGACGTCGTCACGCTGCTGAACGGCTGGCTCGCCAAGGCGGGTATGACCCCGGACCAGATCGCGAACATCGCCACCGTGGCGGCCTCCGATCGGGTGGCGGACATCATCAAGGCCAACCACAGCCTGGTCATCGACAAGATCGACACCGTCAAGATCCCCACGATCATCTTCGACGGCCGCCGTCACGACGGTCTGGTCTCCGTGGATGGGCTGAGCAAGTAAGGACGGACGCGGGCTCGCGGAGCCGCCTGACCTCCTCAGTCTCCTACGCCTCCGTGCCGAACGGGTGCAGGATGCGGCGCCAGACGGACCGGGGACGCAGCGTCGCCCACAGCCGGTCGGGACCCTCCGCCGACGATCGCAGCGCGGCGAGGACCGACCGGGTGTCGTCGGCGATGCCCGGGTAGGACCCGACGGCGCCGGGCCGGGCGAAGCTCTCCCGCTCGACGGCGTCGAGCAGGCGGCCGAGCGCGGGATCCTCGGCGAACCGGCCCCCGGCGAGCAGGCCGACCGTGTCCCGCGGCGTCTGCGTCGGCGGCACGGGCACACCGAGATCCTCCGCCGTCTGCAGCACCTCCGCCCAGGCGACCCCCGCACCGGCGGAGCCGACCGCGAGGGCCCGCAGGCGGCCCGACCGGCGGAGTCCGCGGAGGAACGCCGGGACGAGGAGCACCAGCAGCACGATCAGCACGGCGATGAGCAGCCAGCCGACGGGACCGACGACCGGGGCCGTGCTCGCGGCGGCACCGCCGGCATCCGGTGAGTCGCTGGGGGCGCTCGTCGCGCTCGAGGTCGGCTGCGGGGCGGCGCTCGCGCCGGCGCTCGGCAGCGGAGTGTTGACCGGGACGGGGACGTCCGCAGAGCTCTGATCGGCGTACGAGGGCACGATCCCGCGGCTCGCGGTCGGCTCGAACCGGGTCCAGCCGATGCCCTCGAAGTACAGCTCGGGCCAGGCGTGCAGGTCGTGAGAGGTGACCTCGTAGAGCGTCCTGCCGTGATCCGTCTCCGGCAGCGTCGCGCCGGGCAGGAAGCCGACCGCGACGCGGGACGGGATGCCGAGGCTCCGCGCCATGACGGCCATGGCGGAGGCGAAGTGGATGCAGTAGCCCTCCTTCTCCTGGAGGAACCGGGCGATGACCCTCATCCCCGTGCCGTCGTAGCCGTTCTCGACCGGTGCCGTCTCCGAGTACTCGAACGTGCCGTCGCGGAAGTAGTTCTGCAGCAGCAGCGCCTTCTCGTAGTTGCTCGATGCTCCACCGGCGACCTCCGTCGCGGTCGTGCTGATGATCTTCGGCAGGTTGGCCGGCAGGGCGAGGAACCGCTGCATGTCGTTCGGCACGGTGGTGCCCGCCGCGGCGAGCTGCTCCGGCGTCGGCGAGATGACGAGGTTTCGCGCCCGGTACTCCTCGTCGAACGAGGTCCGATCGGTGCTCTTGACCGCGAGCCCGTTCCGATCCCAGTACCAGGTGCCCGTGAGCCCGTCGACCCGCGTCGTCGGGTACGGCAGCGGCAGCCACGTGCTCGTCAGCGGACCGACGTTCACGTAGGTGGTGTCCGTCGAGGTCTCGACGTCCGGGGAGAGGCCGGGAGGGTCGCCGATGCGGTCGGTGGTGTTGCGGGTGTCGACGTCGAAGCGGTCGGGGGCCCAGTTCGTGCCGGTGAAGTTGTCGACGCTCACCAGGCGGAGGTAGCTGGCCTCCCCGCTCGAGGTGCTGTAGTCGAGGACGGTGTGCTCCTCGTCCCTCCGCAGGTCCTGCCCCAGCGTCAGCACCGGGTTGACCCCCATGCTGAACGAGCCGGAGCCGCCGGAGTCGTCGGACTCCTCGACGGCCGGAAGCGCGAGCGGCGCGAGGAGGGATGCCGCGACGACGACGACCGCGAGGAAGGCGGAGACCCGCCACTGGCGCCTCGTCGACCCGACCCAGAGCAGGAGCAGGAAGGCGAGGGCGGCGAGCACAAAAACGAGGGGGTCGGTGAGTCCGACGGCGACGGCGCTCGGCACCGCCAGCAGCACGACCAGCGGGATGCCCGCGAAGGCCGGGGCGCGGAACGAGACGGCGATCGCGTCGCCGACGATCACGATCGCCCCCACCCCGAAGCAGAGCAGGAAGAGGATCGGCAGGTCCGCAGTCGCGGGCACGGACTGGCGGTCGATGGACCGGGTGGCGGCCTGGACGAGCCTGCCGAAGGCGGCGAAGCTGCCACCGGTGGGCACGATCCCCGCCAGGGCGGTGGTGGGCACGAAGAAGACGGTCAGTACCAGAAGCAGCACGATCGAGGAGGCGAGGGTGGGTAGGAGATAGCGGCGCCCCCTGGCGAAGTAGCGGACGAGCGCCGCCACCCCGATGAGCAGGATGCTCAGTCCGGCGAGCGCGAACCACCAGCCGACACCGCGCAGCAGCACATGCAGTCCGGACACCGTGACGAGGACGGCGATCAGGAAGGCCAGGCCGACCCGCGCGTCGCGGCCTGGGGTCCTCGTCGAGCCGCCGGCGGAGGACACGACCGCCGCAGGCCTAAGCATGACCACGACCGGCATCCAGCTCGGCGCCGACCCGCAGCCAGGCCAGGTCCATCGGCTGCTCCGCATCGACCTCGATGCAGATCCAGCCGGCCTCGCGGAGCCGTGCGGAGGTCGCGGGCAGCGGATCGAGCAGGAAGGCGACGGCGAGATGGAAGGACCGACGCTGCGCGATCAGGCGGTCGAGGATGGCCGGGTCGGCATCCGCGAGGACGGCGAAGACGGAGCCCTGTGAGCGATCGGGGCGGTCGGCGCCGTGCAGCAGCGAGATGGGCCCGGTCTGACCGTCCAGCAGGCGGACCGCGGCGAGGCTCTCCAGGAACTCCTCGGCGTGATCCACGTCTGCGAGCTGGTTCTCGGCCGTCTCGATGACGGTGACCAGGAAGCCGCCGCGTTGCAGGTGCAGGGCGAGGGAGGCCAGGAAGCCGACCGCCCACTCGAAGGAGTCGCTCTCCGGCTCCCCCGCTTCGCCGGACGGCCGCGCATCCGGATAGTCCGCACCACGGGTGTCGAGCACCAGCCGCGCCTCGGCATGGCTGCGCTGCTCCTCCTGGCGCACCATGAGCTCGCCGTGATGGGCGGAGGCCCTCCAGTGCACGCGCCGCAGCGCATCCCCCCTCCGGTACTCCCTCGTCATCAGGTCGTCCTCCGCGCCGAGGGCACGTCGCTCCATCATGCGGGTCGGGCCCTCGTCCGCGGTGACGGACACCATGCCCTCCGGCAGCGGGACGATCTCGGGTGTCACGACGAGGGTGTCGGTCGACCCGACGGCGATGGCGCCGTCCGCGAGGCCGAAGGGGTCGGAGAAGTCGAGCAGCAGCGGGCCCACCTCGAAGACCCCTCGGACGGGCGGGGACACCGGATAGCGCAGCCGCACGGAAGAGCCGCGGCCGCCGTCCCGGCCGAGGCGGGGACGCAGCGACGGCAGCAGGCCGGGCTCGTTGGCGTAGGGCGACCATGGCCAGTTGTCACGCCAGTGCGCCTCGGAGGTCTGCACCGTGGATGCGTTGGTCACCTCGAGCTCGACGGTCGCGGGATGACCGGCGGACACCGCGGGAGGGGAGAACACCCGCCTGACGGAGATGCGCATGGTCCTCAGCCGCACGTACAGCCAGGCGCAGACCGGCAGCAGCAGGACGAAACAGCCCACGGAGAGGATCTCCTGGCGGTGGATCAGATAGGCGACCGGGACGCAGACGAGCCCGACGATCAGCAGCGCCCAGCCGCGGCGGGTCAGCCGCGTCGCCCTGACGCGATTCCTCCGTGTCGCCCTCCCCCGCATCGGGTTCAGGCCTGACCGGCGGCGCCGAGCGGAACGGGCGTGGCGGCGACGATGCGGGCGATGATGTCCGTCACCGCCCCCGTCGCGAACGGATTGCCGTTGCCGGAGATGCGGGTGGTCGGGATCAGCCGGTGGCCGAGGACGGCGCCGGTGAGCGCATCGATGTCGTCGGGCAGCACGAACTCCCGTCCGTCCAGGGCCGCCCTGGCCTTCGCCGCCCGCACGAGCTGGAGCGTGGCCCGCGGGCTCGCCCCGAGGCGCAGGTCGCGGTCGGCGCGGGTCGCCTGGGCGATGCGCACCGTGTACTGCTCGACGGCCGGCGAGACGAAGACCCGCCTGACCGTCTCGATCATCGCGATGAGCTGGACGGTGCTCACCACCGGACGGAGATCGTCGAGCGGGGCGGCGCTCTCCCTGCTGCGAAGCATCCCGAGCTCGGCCGTCTCGTCGGGGTACCCCATCGAGATGCGCGCCATGAAGCGGTCGCGTTGCGCCTCGGGGAGCGGATAGGTGCCCTCCATCTCGACGGGGTTCTGGGTGGCGATGACGGTGAAGGGCGAGGCGAGCAGACTCGTCGCGCCGTCGACCGTCACCTGGCCCTCCTCCATGCTCTCGAGCAGGGCCGACTGGGTCTTGGGACTCGCCCGGTTGATCTCGTCGCCGATGACGATGTTGGCGAAGATCGGGCCGGGCTTGAACTCGAACTCCCGCTCGACCTGGTTGTAGATGGAGACCCCGGTGATGTCGGACGGGAGCAGGTCCGGGGTGAACTGGATGCGATTGACCGTGCAGTCCACGGACTTGGCGAGCGCCCTGGCGAGCATGGTCTTCCCCACGCCCGGGACGTCCTCGATGAGGAGATGGCCCTCCGCCAGGAGCACCGTGAGCGCCATCTCGACGGCGTCGCGTTTGCCGTCGATCACCGTCTCGATGCTGTGGACGATGTCCCTGCTGAACCGATAGAAGTCGTCGTAATCCATCGCACCATCAGAGTTATCCATCATCGACTCCCGATTTTCAGTATCCCTCGTGAGTCTGTCAGATCACAGGGCGATAACGACCTGAGAATCTGCCGAGTCTCGGGCTTCGGGAACGACGGCCCGGAAGTCGCCCATCCCCGCGGCAGGATAGCCTTGGCTCTCGTGAAAATCACCGTGCTCTCCGGCGGGGTCGGGGGCGCCCGCTTCCTCCGCGGCCTCCGGCATCACCTGCGGCACGTGCATCCGGACGGCAACGGCGGCACGACCGATTCGATCACCGCCGTCGTCAACACCGGCGACGACATGTGGCTGACCGGGCTGCGCATCTCCCCCGACCTCGACTCGATCATGTACACCCTCGCCGGGGCGAACGACGAGGAACGCGGCTGGGGCCGGATCGGGGAGAGCGAGCGGGTGAGCGCCGAGCTGCGCGCATACGGGGTGGGCTGGCCGTGGTTCACCCTCGGCGATCTCGACCTCGGCACGCACATCACCCGCAGCCACTATCTGCGCTCCGGGCTGCCCCTGAGCGAGGCGACCGCGCGGATCGCCGCGAGGTGGGACCTCGGCCTGAGGCTCCTGCCCGCCACCGACGACGAGGTCGAGACCAGGGTCGTGATCGACGACGAGGGAAGCACCCTGCACTTCCAGGAGTGGTGGACCAGACACCGGGCATCCCTGCCGGCGAGGGCCTTCCTGCAGCAGAACGTCGAGGCCGCGACTCCCGCCCCTGGCGTGCTCGAGGCGATCGCCGAGGCGGACCTCGTGCTCGTCGCGCCGTCCAACCCGGTCGTGTCGATCGGCACGATCCTCGGCATCCCGGGCATCCGTCACGCCGTCACGACCGCCTCCGCGCCCGTGGTCGGCGTCTCGCCGGTCATCGGCGGCGCCGTGGTGCGCGGGATGGCGGATGCCTGTCTCGAGGCGATCGGGGTGGCCACCGCCGCGGACGCGGTCGCCCTGCACTACGGCTCGCGCGCCACCGGCGGGGTGCTGGACGGCTGGCTCGTCGGCGGGGAGGATGCGGCGGCGGTCCCCGTGGTCCTGGCCGCGGGCATCCGCGCCGCCGCCGTCCCCCTGTGGATGCGCGACCTCGACACGAGCGCGGCGATCGCCCGCGAGGCCATAGCCCTCGCGCTCCCGTAAGCCCCAAAGTTCCAACGTCGCGGTGTTTCCTCGACGGCGCGCGGGTTATATACGTCAGCGGCGTCGACGAAACACCGCGACGATGCCGGGGGCGGCACCGCAGGGAGGGGGAGGGCGGCGCAGTACCCTGATGCCGTGGACAAGATCGAACTCCGCACCGAACGCCTCACCCT
Organism: Lacisediminihabitans sp.; assembly: GCF_036404185.1. Classification (GTDB taxonomy): domain Bacteria; phylum Actinomycetota; class Actinomycetes; order Actinomycetales; family Microbacteriaceae; genus Lacisediminihabitans. The sequence continues at coordinate 22,478 of NZ_DASWPB010000129.1, forward strand.
CCGCCCGCCCCGGTGGGACGACGTCACGGCCATCACGGCCGCCTGCCAGGACCCGGAGCTCCAGCGCCGCGTTCCCGTCCCCGTCCCGTACACCCGCGCCGACGCCGAGGACTACGTCCGCGACTTCTCCGACCGCGGCTGGAGCATCGGGACCATCTGCACCTGGGCGCTGATCCACGAGGGGGCGTTCTCGGGCGTGGTCGGGCTGGAACAGATCCGCAACGGTCAGGCGGCCATCGGCTTCTGGATGGCTCCCGGATACCGGCGCAGGGGACTGCTCTCGGAGGCAGCGACGAGGGTCATCGACTTCGGCTTCGCCGTTCCGCCGAACGGCCTCGGCCTGGTCCGCATCGAATGGCACGCCTATGCGGGCAACCTCGCCTCCGCGCGGACGGCCCGCCGCCTCGGCTTCCGGTTCGAAGGCATGCTGCGCCTCGGGGCCGCCGGCCGCGACGGGCGGCAGGACGACTGGGTGGGCGGCCTCCTGCTCACCGACGACAGGAGCCCGCGCTCCTGGCCGATCCTCGATGTCACGCCGGACGGCGCGCTCAGCCGATGAGCGTCAGCTCCGCGGTCGGCGCGGCAGGATCGCCCGCGAAGGCGGATGCCTCGATCACCGCGACGAGGGACGCGGGGACGAAGCCGGCCTCGGTCCAGCGCTGCAGCGGCCTCGTCGACGCCACGACGCGAACCCTGCGGCTCTCGCCGGCATCCAGTCGCACCGGGGCGAACCCGACGAGCACCCTGGACGGAAAGTCCACCGCGGCGATCGGCCGCGCGTACAGCTGGACGACCTGTCGACCAGGGCGGATGCCCGTGTTGGTGACCATCACGACCGCCTCGAAGCCCTCCCCGTCGACCGGTCCGAGGCTCAGCTCCGACAGCTCGAAGGAGGTGTAGGAGAGGCCGTAGCCGATCGGGTACGCGGCCGCATGGCCGTCCCGGTCGAGCAGCCGCTGGCCGTGCCAGCGGTCGTAGACGATCTCGGTGGCCCCCCTGTCGAAGAGGGGAAGATGCTCCTCGGTGGTCGGGATCGAGTACGGCAGGCGGCCGCCGGGCTCGGCCGCCCCGAGCAGCACGTCGGCGAGCGCCGCCCCTCCCTCGCTTCCGCTGTACCAGCCGAGGAGCACCGCCGGGACATCGTGGCGCCACTCCTCGGTGATGACCGCCCCCGCCGTGACGATCACGACGACGGTGCGGGGGTTGGCGGAGACGGTCGCGCGGATGATCTCGGCATCGATCGGGCGGATGCGCAGGCTCACGCGATCGCCGCCGGCCGCCTGCCCCATGACGCTGAGGGAGGCGGGCGCCTCCCCCGTCGAGTCCGTCGAGCCCGCCTCCCCCGTCGAGTCCGTCGAGCCCGCCGCGCCCGCCGAGCCGGCGGCGGCCACCGGAGCGGGCGGGAAGAGCGCGGTCAGGGCGGGGTCGCTCATGGACTCCTCCCCGAGATACTCCCCCTCGTCCTCCGCCGTGTAGCCGACGACGACGATGGCGACATCGGCGGCGGCCGCCGCCCGTGCCGCGGCATCCGGATCGTCCTCCTCCACGTGTTCGATGACGGCGTTCGGCAGGGCATCGGCCAGGCCGAGCAGCGGTGTCGAGACCGCGGGCGACCGCACATCGCTCGAACCGTGGTCGCCCGTGTTGGCCATCCCCGCGAGCCGTCCGATGAGGGCGACCCTGCCCAGGACGCGCGCATCCAGCGGCAGGATCGGCCGGCCCTCGACCGGATCGTTCTTGAGCAGCACCATGGCCTCGGCCGCCGCCTCCCTCGCCAGGGCGCGGTGGGCATCCGAGAAGACGACGTTGACGCCCGGCTCGGGGTCGAGGTCGCTCGAGTAGAACCGCAGCTGGGTGGCGAGGATGCGACGGGCCGCGCGCTCCACGTGCTCCCAGGAGGCCCGACCGGCCTCGAGGTCGCCCGGCAGGTACTGCCTGCGCTGCTGCCGGAAGGGCTCCTCGACGTCGAGCCCGGCCCGCAGAGACGTCGCGGCATCGCGCAGCCCGAAGATGAAGTCGGACACGGTGACCCCCTCGAATCCCCACTGCTCGCGGAGCACCCCCTCCAGGATGGTCTCGTTCTGGCCCGCCCACTCGCCGTTGACCGAGTTGTACGAGGTCATGATTCCGCTGACACCCTCCTCGACCACGCGGCGGAAGTGCGGCAGGTACACCTCGTGCATGGTCGCGTCGTCGGCGGTGACGTTCACGGTGAACCGGGCGTTCTCCATCGAGTTGAGCGCGTAGTGCTTGGCGACCGCCATGGCGTTGCGCTGAACGCCCCTGACGAGGGCGGCGCCCATCTCCCCCAGCAGGTAGGAGTCCTCGCTATAGGTCTCCTGTGCTCGACCCCAGGCCGGATGCCGCGGCAGGTTGATGCACACGCCCCCGAAGAAGTTCGCGCCCTGGGCCCGCATCTCGGCCCCGATCGCCCGGCCGATGCGCTCCTCGAGCGCGACGTCCCAGGTCGCTCCCCTCGCCATGGAGACGGGGAAGGCGGTGGAGTGGCCCATGACGATGCCCCGCGGCCCGTCGCTGAACCGCAGGCCGGGCAGGCCGATCCGGTCGATCCGGCCCATCTCGATCGGCGCGGTGTTGTAGCCGAGCTGCATCATCTCGGCCATGCCTTCGGAGAACTCGGCGTCACCGTCGAGCAGGTCCAGCTTCTCCTCGCGGGTGAGCGAGGAGAGCAGAAGAGCGGTCTCCTCCACGATCGAGCCGCCGTTCCTGATCCGGGTGATCGCGGCCTCGAAATCGGTGGTCGCGGTGGTCGTCGTCGACATGGACACATCCCTTTACTACGTCTGGCCAGGGGCCTTGGCCGCTCGGCGCATCCTTACCTACACTGTTGTAGGTAAGGAAATAGTACGGAGGAACACCGCATGGCGCAAGCGGCGGCATGGCAGGCTGGGGCGGTGACCACCTCGGCGACCCGCCACCGGCTCAGGCCGGAGGTGCGCCGCGCGCAGCTCATCGCGACGGCCACCACCCTGATCTCGGCGGCCGGCTACCGCGGGTTCTCCCTCTCCAGGGTGGCGCAGGAAGCGGGCATCACGCGGGCGGGGGTGCTGCACCACTTCGAGTCGAAGGAGAGCCTGCTCATCGCGGTCTTGCAGCATCGGGATCGGTCCGACGTCGAGCGGCTGCGGTCGGCGACGGTCGACCGAAACGGACCGGAGGATGCGCGCGTCGCCCTCGACCGCCTCGTGCGCCTCAATCACGAACGACGTGAGATCGTGCGTCTTTACACGGTGCTCGCGGCGGAGGCGCTCGACGAGAGCCATCCCGCCCACGCCTACTTCGCCGAGCGCCTGGAGGAGAGCCGAGCCTGGATCGTCGGCCTCGTCTCGCCCTGGCATCCGGACCCGGATGCCCTCGCCGTCGCCGTGCTCGCCTTCATGGACGGGCTGCAGCTGAACTGGCTGCGCGACCCCGGCATCGACTTCGAGGCACGATGGAAGGACTTCGCCGACCGGATGCTCGGCCCGACTCCGGGCTGAGCCGCACGGCGAACCCGCCTCAGCGCGGCTCCGAGGAGTGCTCCGACTCCGCGAGCGCGGCGGCCGTGCGCGGCCCCAGCCGGCCGGAGAGGCCGCGCAGGCTCTCGACGGTGTCGACATCGTTGCGAAGGCCGGAATCCTCCGGCACGTCGAGCGGCAGGTATCCGGCTGCGCGGTGGGCGGAGCTCGACCCCGGGCCGAAGGCGGGGGCATGGGTCTCTCCGGCCCTCGCGGTGATCAGCACCGTGCCGAGGCCCTCCGCGTCGGGGACGATCGCAAGCGGGTTGGCGCCCGCCGCGACGAGCGCCGACTCCAGCTCGCCAGGCACGAGCGCCGGCAGGTCGCCGAGCAGCACGGCGACCCCCTGTCCCTGACCGGCTGCCGCCCAGGCCCGCTCGATCCCGAGGTCCACAGCGGCCATGAGCCCCCGGGGGTCGCGCTCGACCACGATTTCCGCGCCCATCCGCTCGAAGACCACGGATGCCGCCTCACTCGTCACGACGAAGACCCGGTCGACGACGGGGGTCGAGAGCGCCGCGGCCACCGTGTCCTGCGCGATCGCGGTGGCGAGAGCCATTCGCCGGGCCGGATCGCCGCCGAAGCGCGACTTGGCCGCCGCCGTGCCCTTGACCGGGATCACGACGAGCCAGTCAGCCGCCACTGACGCGCCCCGCCTCGAAACCCTGGCCGTAGGCCTCGTCGGTGCCCAGGCGGAACATGTCGTTCGCGGAATCCCGGATGAGGACGCGCGCACCCGGTGCACCGTCGTCGAGCAGGTGGCCGAGCCCCCGCAGGACCGCGACCGGCAGACCGGCCGACTTGCGCTTGACCAGATCCGCGGCCGAGGCGATCTCGTCCCCCACGGCGGGGGCGGTGACGTCGAGGCGGCGCCCCTGGGCATCCAGGCTGCCCCGCAGGTCGTCGAGCAGGCGCACCCCGCTGCCGCCGATGGCGACGTCCGTCTGGCCCTCCCTCCAGGCGCGGCCGAGGGTGTCGGTGATCACCACCCCGAGTCGCAGGCCGAAGCGGCGCTCCAGCGCCGCGCGCAGGGCAGCCGCCGAGGCATCCGGATCGAGCGGAAGCAGCAGGACGGTGCCCTCCGGGGTGTTGCTCGCGTCGACACCGGCCGCCGCGCCGACGATGCCGAGCCGGTTCTCGACGATGCGGGTCAGGCCACCGGGATGTCTCTTGGTCGCCACGATCCGGACGGTCTCGTCGGTGATGGCCTGCTCCCGGTCGGCCGCGTGGACGACGCGCCCCTCCGCCTTGGAGACGATCTTGCTCGTCACCGCGAGGATGTCGCCGTCCTCGAGCCTCCCGGCCCGCTCTCCGATGATCGTGGCGAGGTCGTCCCCCGGCACGATCTCGGGGATGCCCGCGATCGCCCATACCTGGAGCATCAGCGCACCAGCTTCGGCAGTACGTCGCGGGAGAACACGTCGATCCAGTCGCGCTGGTTCCGGCCGGCGTTGTGCAGGTAGATGCGGTCGAAGCCCAGGTCGAGGTACCGCTGGATGTGCGCGCGGTGGACGTCCGGATCCTCGGAGACGAGCATCCGGCCCTCGAAGTCCTCCGGCCGCACCAGTCGTGCCAGCTGCTCGAACTCGAAGGGGGAACGGATGTCGGAGCGCGGGAACCGCATCCCGCCGTTCGGCCACTCGGTCATCACGTTGCTCATGGCCTCCTCCGCCGTGCGCGCCCAGCTGAGGTGCAGGCGCAGCACCTTCAGACCCCGGGAGCGGTCCCTCCCCGCCTCGCGGGCGCCCTCGTCGAACCGGTCGAGCAGCCCCGCGATCTTGTCGAACGGCGCCCCGTCGACGATGAGTCCGTCCACCGTCCGTCCGGCGCGTTTGGCCGTGACCGGGCCGGAGGTGGCGACGAGGATCGGAGGAGCGACCTCCGGCATCGTCCACAGCCGCGTCGACTCGAGCTTGAAGAACGGGCCGGAGTGCTTGGTCTCCCTGCCAGAGGCGGACGCGGTGAACAGCTTGTTGATGACCTCGACGGCCTCGAACATCCGATTGATGCGTTCCGCCGTCTCCGGCCAGTAGGCGCCGGTGATGTGCTCGTCGATGGCCTCGCCGGAGCCGATCCCGAGCCAGTGCCTGCCGGGATACATCGCGGCGAGCGTCGCGCTCGCCTGGGCGACCATGGCCGGATGCCAGCGGAACGTCGGAACCGTCATGCCGGTTCCGAGGTCTCCCGCCGTAGTCTGGCCGAGGGCTCCGAGCACGGTCCAGACGAAGCTCGCCTCACCCTGTCGCGGGACCCACGGTTGGAAGCGGTCGGCGGCCATGACGCCCGAGAACCCGTGCCGTTCAGCGTAGGCGCTGAGCTCGAGCGCCTCGGCGGGAGGGAACCGCTCCAGCATGGCGGCGTAGCCGATGCGGGGAGGAGTCTGGGGCATTGCTCCATTCTCTCGCGTCGGGACGCCCGCTCGCGTCGCTGCGCCCGCTCACGACGCCGGGTGACCGCCCAGGATCGCCGCCGGATGCGTGAGCCGCCACCAGGCATCCGGACCCGCGATCGTGCCCTTGAGCAGGAGCGGAACGCTCACCGCCGAGGTCCCGGCGGCGAACCGCACGCGCCCGACCGTCGTGCCGTCGGATGCGGTGGTGACGGGCTTCGTCGTGATGGCCGAGGTGATCGGGGTGCTCGACCAGGTGAACACCGACGCGGCCGTGCCGGCCACGACCGTCGCGTCGTCGCCCCACGGCGTCGTGTAGCGGCCGAATACCTGGCCCCGCTTGATGAGCGGCACGTCGTGGAAGCCCGACTCGAGACTGGCGATGAGTCTGCGAACGTCGGCGTCCACCGAGGCGCGGCTGTCCCCGCCCAGCACGACCCCGATGACCGTGACCGGGAACGCCAGCCCGACGGGAACCTCCGCGGAGAAGAGCAGGTCGGTGGTGACCAGGGTGCCGGTCTTGATCCCGTTCACGCCGTCGACCCCGAGCAGATCGTTGGTGGCTGCGATGGGGCCGATGCTCCCGACGGCCACGCTCGGCAGCCGGACCATCGCCGCCACGACCGGGTTCGCCATCGCCAGCCTCCCGAGTGCGAGGAGGTCCGCGGGGGTGCTCACGTTGCGCGCATCCACCCCCGTCGGCTCCACGAGCCTGGTCGAGGTCAGGCCGTGCGCCGTGAGCCACTTTTTCGTCGCGGAGAGGAAGGCCGCCTGGCTGCCGTAGGCCCAGGTCGACACCGCTTCCGCGTAGTTGCACGCGGAGGCGACGAGGATCGTCTCCAGGGCGTCGCGCTCGGACATCACCGAGCCGGTGTCCATGGGCTCGATGCTCGCCTGCTGCACGTAGTACTTGTCGTAGAGGGCATGATCGGCCTTGTCGAAGGTGATGGTCGGGCCGGCCTCGCCGACCCCGAGCGGCTTCGCCTGGAGGATCACGAGAGCGGTGACGAGCTTGCTGATGCTCGCGATCGGCAGCGGACCGGTGCCGCCGGCCGAGGCGACGATCTCCTTGGTACCCGTCGTGCTCTGGAAGTCGCCGGTGCCGGTGACGCTGACCTCGCTCTCCCCCGTCGCGGGGAGCGAGAGCGCCGCGGCGGCAGGCGGCTCGACCTTCGCCAGCGCGACGTCGACCGTCGCTCCGCCCGCCGGAAGCGACAGGGTCGCCACCACGTAACCGCCGATGAGGGCGACGACGACCAGGCCGACGATCGAGGACACGAGACGGCGACGCCGGCGTCTGCTTCTGGCCGCGGCGGCCTCCGCGGGGTCCTGCGGTGCGACCGGCGCGCCGGCATACTGGGTCCGGCCGCGGGCGAGCATGGCGGCGAAGTCCGAGAGGCCGTCGTCCTGGTCATGCCGCCAATCGTCCCGGTTGCCGGGCCGGTCGTCGCGGCTCACCGCCGGAACCTCGCGACCTCGACCCCGGAGCAATACTCATTCACGCTCCCATGCTAGGGGACTGCCGGGGCGCGGCGGTGACGATCCGATTCCCATCACGATCGGGCATCCTTTTGTCGACCGGCCACCGTCCGCTGGTTGGATGGCACCATGCTCGCCACCGCGCTCCGGCTGTCCTGCGCCGTCGGCGTGCCGGACTGCCAAGACACCCACTCCGAGGACTACGGCTACGTCTCCGTCATCGGACTCGTGGTCCTGGCGGCCGTCGTAGCCGTGCTCGTGCTGCTGTTCTGGAAGAATCGACCCCGGTAGTCCCGGGCCGTCCCAGCTCTCATCCCGATCTCAGCCCGCCCCCAACCCG
>NZ_DASWPB010000130.1:0-6296 GCF_036404185.1 Lacisediminihabitans sp.
GGCCCAAACCTCGCCCTCGAGATTGCGCGCGAACAGCCGACCGCCGCGGTCATCGCCTCCGAGAATCGGGACACCGCGACCGCCGTCGCGATCGTCGCGACGAACCCGTACTTCCGCTCGTTCGTGAACACGGATGTCATCGGCACCGAGTTCGGCGGAGTGCTCAAGAACCTCATCGCCGTCGCGATCGGCATCGTGGACGGTGTCGGCTACGGCGAGAACACCAAGGCGTCGATCATCACGCGCGGTCTCGCTGAGATGACCGACTTCGCGGTTGCCTATGGTGGCCGCGCCGAGACGCTCGCCGGGCTCGCCGGGCTCGGCGACCTCATCGCCACCTGCGAGTCGCCGCTGTCGCGCAACAACACCGCCGGCCGGCTGCTCGGCCAGGGCTACAGCTTCACGGACGTCGTGAAGCAGATGAATCAGACCGCGGAGGGACTGGCCTCGGTCGCGCCCGTGCTCGAGCTGGCAGCGGCGCGCGGTGTCGAGATGCCGATCGTCACCCAGGTCGCCGGGGTGCTCGCCGGCACCATGAACCCGAGGGACATCGCCCCGCACCTCACCACGGAGAACAGCCCCGTCACCGTCCTGGTGGAATGAGCGGATGCCCGGCGGCCGCTCAGTTCGTCGGGCTCGGCGCGGGCGCCGGGGTCTCCGGGCCGTAGCCGGCGTCGTGGCTCGTGCACTGCTTGGTCTGGTCGATGGAGCCGACCGCGTTCGCCAGCGCATCCAGGACGATCGCCTCCTGGCCCTTGGTGAGTGTCGAGTCGACGACCACCTGGGTCGCCGGCTTCCTGCCGTAGGTCGTGTACACGTAGCGCGGTTTGTCCGAGGCGTCGATGATCCAGTCGATGCCCTTGACGGTGTAGCAGGTCGACGACGGCGGCGGCTGCCGGACCCCGCAGCGCAGCAGCACCGAGGCGGGATTGCCCCAGGCGGCGGTCGCCTGGGCATCGGTCTCGCGGATCGGCTGATCGACGACGGAGCTCGGCAGGCGCACGATGATCTCCGCGCATCCGGGATCGGTGGCGTCGGCGGCCGGCTGCAGCGCGACCGTCGGGGCGCAGGCGGCGAGCGCCGCCAGGATGAGCGGTGCGGCGGCGAGGAGCGTGCAGGCCCTGAGCTTCGAGTTCATCGCTTTCAGGCTACCGTTTGAAGCATGTCGTCCAGGTCAGACCAGCACAGCCCAGACACCCGCAGCCCCCAGACTCCTGGGCCAGACACCCGTGGCGCAGACACCCTCGAAGCGGTCGGGGAGTCTGCGGCGCTCGCGCGCATATTCCCCCGGCTGCCCGCCGCGGCATCCGCACTGCTCGGTCCAGGCGACGACGCCGCCGTCGTGGCCGCCCCCGACGGACGCTTCGTCGTCACCACCGACATGATGATCCACGGCCCGGACTTCCGGCTCGCCTGGTCGACTCCGCACGACCTCGGCTGGAAGGCCGCCGCCTCCAACCTGTCCGACGTGGCGGCCATGGGCGCCGTTCCGAGCGCCCTCGTCGTGGCGATCGCCGCCCCGGCCGATTCGCCGGTCGGGCTGCTCGAGGGCATCGCGGACGGGCTGAGGGACGCCTGCGAGGCGCTGTCTCCCGGCTGCGGGGTCGTCGGCGGCGACCTCTCCGTCTCCGGGACGCTGACGATCGCCGTGACCGCCTTCGGCGACCTCGAGGGCCGCGCTCCCGTCCTGCGCTCCGGCGCAAGGGTGGGTGACGTGGTCGCCGTCGCCGGGGTGCTCGGCGAGGCGGCATCCGCGCTCCGGCTGCTCTTCGCGGACGCCGTCGACGACCGCGGAGAACCGGATGCGGCGCTGGCCGCGGCCCTCCGTCCGGCCGCCGCGGCACAGCTGACCCCCCGGCCGCCGATCTGGGCCGGCCCGGTCGCCGCTCGCGGCGGAGCGACCGCGATGCTCGACCTCAGCGACGGCCTGGCCATCGACTCCGGACGGCTCGCCGCTGCGAGCGGGGTCGGCATCGACTTCGAGGGTCGTCTGCTCGGGGACGACTCCGCGCTCGCGCTCGCCGGGGGAGAGGACCACTCGCTGCTCGCGACCTTCCCGGCCGGCGCGGCCCTTCCGGAGGGGTTCCGCAGGATCGGGGTGTGCGTGGACGGCTCGGGGATCGGCGTCGACGGGGTGGCTTACGACCCGGCAGGCTGGGATCCCTACCGGGACTGGAGCGGGTCCGCCGGCTGAGCGGTGGCCGGCTGAGCGGTGGCCGGCTGAGCGGTGGCCGGCTGAGCGGTGGCCGGCTGAGCGGTGGTCGGGCCGGTGAGGGGTGATCGGTGGCGGGAGATGACGCATCGCGGCGGGAGGCGCGTCTCCCGCCACGAGGTGATTTCCGCGCCGCGAAGTGCACTATCTCCCGCCGCGGTCGCAATTCGGCGCCGCGAGCTGCGGTCTCTCCCGCCGCGACCGGGCGCGCTACAGCTCGTCCGCAAGCTCAGCCCCGGCGGCAGGCTGAGCCCCGTCCGCCGGCTGAGCCCCCGCGGCGGCTCCGACCCACCACAGGGTGGTGTCGCCGTAGTCCTTGCGCCGGTCCGGCTCGAGCCCTGGCGGCCAGACCGGCTCCGGTGACCGGCTGCTGCGCTCGAGGACGAGCAGGGCATCCGGCGCCAGCCTCGGGACCAGCGCCTCGAGATCGCGTGCCAGTTCGGCCTCGTCGAGTTCGTACGGTGGGTCCATGAAGACGAGGTCCCACGACCCGCCGCCCTCGACGGCGTTCGTGGCGCCGCTGACGAGGAAGGTCAGCACCGGCTGCGCGCTCACCTCGATGCGCGGAACGGCACCCTTCGGCGCCTGGCGCTCGACGGCCGCGGCGTTCCTTCGGCAGGCGGCGACGGCGGCGGTCCCGCGCTCGACCAGGCGGACGACGGCTGCGCCCCTGCTGGCCGCCTCGAGCCCGAGGGCGCCCGTGCCCGCGTAGAGATCGAGCACCCTGGCGCCGGCAACCGCGTCGCGGGCCTCGAGGGCGGAGAAGATCGCCTCGCGCACACGATCGCTCGTCGGACGGGTGCCGGAACCCGGGGTCGCGAGGGTGATCGAGCCGGCGAAGCCCGCGATTATCCGTGTCATCGCCTCAACGTTATGCCACCGCCCGGCACGTCGGCGCGCCAACGGTCCACCATCACCCGCCGGGATGCGCGGGTTGTTCACCCGCCGGCATTACCGTGGTCACTATGGCTCCCGAGTTCCACAACCCGTTCCGCATCCTCTCGCCGCGCAGGTCAGCGCCCAGCGAGTCGCAGGACGCGGACGCCGAGGATTCCCCGCGCCAGGCCCGCTCGAGTCTCATCAACAACGCGATCTACGAGGGCGGCAGGCGCGTGGAGACCCCCACCTCGCTCGGGGCGACCTACGCGGCCCTGGATGCGCATCCGGGCTCCATGGCGTGGATCGGCCTGTACCGGCCGAGCACGGAGGAGATCACCTCCCTCGCCGAGCAGTTCGGCCTGCACGAGCTTGCCGTCGAGGATGCGATCCTCGCCCATCAGCGACCCAAGATCGAACGCTACGGGTCCACCCTCTTCGTGGTCCTCCGGGCGGCCAGGTATGTCGACTCCGAGGAGGAGGTCGAGTTCGGGGAGCTGCACATCTTCGTCGGCAAGAACTTCGTGATCACGGTGCGGCACAGCGAGTCGCCGGACCTCTCCGTGATCCGGTCGCGGCTCGAGGGAACCCCCGAGCTGCTCGCGCGCGGGCCGGAGTTCGTGCTCTACGCCATCCTCGACGCCGTCGTCGACGGATACCTGCCCGTCGTCGGCGGCCTCTCCAACGACATCGACGAGATCGAGATCCAGGTCTTCGAGGGAGATCCGAGGGTCTCCCGGCGCATCTACGAGCTGTCGCGAGAGGTCATCGACTTCCAGCGGGCCGCGCAGCCGCTCGTGGGCATCCTCGAGCAGATCACCCAGGGCTTCGACAAATACGAGATCGAGGAGGAGCTGCGCCAGTACCTGCGCGATGTCGCCGACCACGTCATCCATGTCACCGAGCGCATCGAGGAGTTCCGCATCCTGCTGCGGGACATCCTCACGGTCAACGGCACCCTGGTCGCCCAGCGCCAGAACGAGGACATGCAGAAGGTGGGGGAGGCGAGCAACCGGCAGGCGGAGGAGGCCCGCAAGATCTCCGCCTGGGCGGCCATCCTGTTCACCCCGTCGATCATCACCGGCATCTACGGCATGAACTTCGCCTTCATGCCTGAGCTGCACTGGACCTGGGGCTACCCCTTCGCGATCCTGCTCATGGTCGCCGTCAGCGGCGCGCTGTTCTGGGTGTTCCGCAAGCGCAAGTGGCTGTAGCGGCCGGGTAGCCTCGAAGGGTGGATTCCCCGCTCGACGTTAAGCTCACGGTCGCCCTGGGCGGACGCACGGGGGCGGCGATCGAGAAGGGCCTCGGGCTGACCACGGTCGGCGATCTGCTCAGCCACTACCCGCGCCGCTACGCGCGGCGGGGCGAGCTGACCGCGCTCACCGCCCTTCCGATGGACGAGAACGTGACGATCGTCGCCGAGGTCATCGAGGTGCGCGAGCGGTCGATGCGGGCCAAGCGCGGGTCGATCGTCGAGGCGCGGATCACCGACGGCACGGGCATCCTCACCCTCACCTTCTTCAACCAGGCCTGGCGAGCCAGGGAGCTGCGGCCCGGCATGCGGGGCATCTTCGCCGGCAAGGTGGGCGACTACCGCGGCACCCTGCAGCTCGCCCACCCCGACTACGAGCTCTTCGAGACGGATGCCGAGGGCACGAGCGACGACGCGGCCCGCAGCTGGGCGGAGACGCCGATCCCGATCTATCCGGCGACAGCATCCGTCTCCTCCTGGCAGCTGCAGAAGGCGCTGGCCGTGGTGCTCGACACGCTGCCGCCGCTCGACGATCCGGTTCCCGCGGAGACCCGCGCCGAACGGAAGCTGATGACCTACTCGCGGGCCGTCGAGCTCGTCCATCGGCCGCAGAAGGACGCCGACTGGGGGGCGGCCCGCAAGGCGCTCCGCTTCCAGGAGGCCTTTGTGCTGCAGGCCGCCCTGCTGCAGCAGCGGCAACTGCTGCGCGAGCAGACCGCGGTGCCGCGGTCGCCGACCCCCGGCGGCCTGCTCGAGCGCTTCGACGCCAGGCTGCCGTTCACGCGGACGGGCGATCAGGTCGCCGTGGGCGAGGAGATCGCCGAGGACATCGCCGGGACCGCGCCGATGAACCGGCTCGTCCAGGGTGAGGTCGGCTCCGGCAAGACCCTCGTGGCCCTCCGGGCGATGCTCGCGGTCGCCGACTCCGGCGGCCAGTCAGCGCTGCTCGCGCCGACAGAGGTCCTCGCCGGCCAGCATCTGCGATCCATCGTCGGCACGCTCGGACCGGAGCTCGCCGCGGCCATCCGGCCCGCCCTCATCACCGGCCAGCTGCCGATCGCCGATCGCCGCAAGGCGACCCTCGCGGCCGTGTCCGGCCAGGCCAGGATCGTGGTCGGCACCCATGCCCTGATGAGCGACAGCGTCGGCTTCTACGATCTCGGGCTCGTGGTCGTCGACGAGCAGCACCGCTTCGGGGTGGAACAGCGCGAGGCCCTGCGCCGGAAGGGTGCGGTCCCTCCCCACGTCCTGGTGCTCACGGCGACCCCGATCCCGCGGACCGTCGCGATGACCGTCTTCGGCGACCTGGACGTGTCGACCATCGCCGAGCTTCCGAGCGGCCGGGTGCCGATCGAGACCTTCGTGGTGCCGCTGGCCGAAAAGCCGGGCTGGGTCAACCGGGTCTGGGAGCGCCTGGCCGAGGAGCTGGGCAAGGGCAGGCAGGGGTTCGTCGTGTGCCCGGCGATCGATGCGACCACCCGCGACGAGGAGGCGCTCGCCGACACCGCTCCGGAGGGCCGGGCGCCCGCGCGCGCGACCGTGACCGAGGTGATCGCGCAGCTGCGCGCGAATCCGCTGCTCGCCGGCCGCCGGATCGAGGCGCTGCACGGTCGGCTGCCCGGCGACGAGAAGGACGGACTCATGCGGGCCTTCGCGGCGGGCGAGATCGACGTGCTCGTCGCGACGACCGTTATCGAGGTCGGTGTGGACGTTCCGAACGCGTCGACCATGATCGTCCTGGACGCCGACCGCTTCGGCGTCTCTCAGCTGCACCAGCTGCGGGGCAGGGTCGGTCGGGGAGAGGTCCCGGGTCTCTGCCTCATGGTGACGGATGCCGAGAATGGCACGGTCGCCCGCGAACGGGTCGAGGCGGTCGCCTCCACCCTCGACGGATTCGAGCTCGCCCAGAAGGACCTGGAGCTCCGGCAGGAGGGCGACGTGCTGGGCAGCACG
>NZ_DASWPB010000131.1:0-7366 GCF_036404185.1 Lacisediminihabitans sp.
CTCCCTGGAGGCCCGCGAGCATGATGACGGTCGGCGGGTTCTTCGCGAACCGGATGCGCCGCGCCTCGCCGCCGAGGATCGTCACGAGCTCGTCGTTGACGATCTGCACGACCTGCTGGGCCGGGTTGAGCGCCTTGTTGACCTCGTCTCCCAGCGCGCGCTCCCGCACGCGGCCGGTGAAGTCCTTGACGACCTCGAGGGCGACGTCGGCGTCGAGCAGGGCGCGCCGGATTTCGCGGACGGTGCCGTCGACATCCGCCGCGCTCAGCTTGCCCTTGCCGCGCAGGTTCTTGAAGGTTTCGACGAGTCGGTCGGTGAGATTTCCAAAGGTGGCCATGGTCCCCATAGTTTAAGCTGCCGGAATGAGACAGGTCGAGCTGGGCACGACCGGCATCGCGGTGAGCGAAATGTTTTTCGGGGCCGGCTCGATCGGCGGCATCGGCTCGTCGCCCGCCACCCGCGGCCTCGGCATGGCCACCGACGAGGCCCTCGAGCGGCTCGACGAGGCCTACGAGGTCGGCCTGCGCGTCATCGACACCGCCAACACCTACGCGGGCGGCGAGAGCGAACGGATCGTCGGCAGGTGGCACCAGGAGCGCGAGCTGACCGACGTGCTCCTCTCGACGAAGGTCGGCAACGTCGCGGAGCCGGGGCAGGACGGCATCAGCCTGCGGGCCGACCACATCGAGCGCCAGCTCGCGCTCAGCCGCTCCCGCCTGGGACGCGTCGACCTGTACCTCTCCCACGCCCCGGATGACCGGACGCCGCTCGAGGAGACGCTCACGGCCTTCGCCGCCGCGGTGGACGCCGGGCAGATCCGCGCATTCGGATGCTCCAACGTGGACGTGCGCGGGCTCGAGGCGCTGCTCACCGCCGCGGATCGTGTCGGTCTGCCCCGCCCCGGCTGGGTGCAGAACGAGTTCAGCCTCGTGGCGAGGGCGGACGAACGCGACCTGCTGCCGCTCGCCGCCGGAGAGGGAATCGGCTACACCGGCTATTCCCCGCTCGCCGGCGGCCTGCTCTCCGACCGCTATCTCGATCCCGAGGTCGAGGCGCCTGCGGACAGCCGGCTCGGCATCGCCCCCGCCATGTACGCCGACGCGGTCACCGACGAGAACCGTCTGCGCGTCGGACGCCTCGCCGACCTCGCCAGGGACCTCGACGTGAGCACCTCCGGGCTCGCGCTGGCATGGCTGCGCTGGCATCCGCTCCTGACGGCGCCGATCGTCTCCCCCCGGCGCACGGAGCAGTGGGACGCGGTGACCGAGGCGCTCGCCCTCGATCTCGACGACGAGCTCGCCGAGCGGATCGGCTCCCTGTTCGACTGATCCTCCCCCGCGGGTGTCGCCACGCGTCATCCACGGTCTCGACCACCGACGAGATACTAGCTAACCTAGCTAGATGATGATCAACAACGTGCACGAGGCCAAGAGTCAGCTCTCCAAGCTCCTCGACGCCGTCGAACGCGGCGAGGAGGTCTACGTCACCAGGCGCGGTTCCGGCGTGAACCGCTTCCAGATCGTCGCTGCCCCGATCAGGCGGTGGAGCGAGCTGCACGGCGTGCTGAGGAACGAGATCCCCGCCGACACGGATTTCGAGGCCGCCGATCGGGCCGTCGCCGAGATCCTCATCGAGAGCCTGGAGACGCCCGATCGATGAGGCTCCTCCTCGACACGAACGCGCTGCTGTGGTTCCTCGGCGGCCTCCCCCGGCTCGGCCCGTCGGCCCGGCGCACGATCGATGAGGCGACGACACTGGTCGTGTCGGAGGTGAGCCTGCTGGAGATCTCGATCAAGGTCTCGATCGGGAAGCTGCCGCCGATCCCGTCCCTGCCCGCCGTCATCCGGGAATCGGGAATCCGCCGAACCGGCATCTCGGATGCCTATCTCGCCCGTCTCGAGAGCCTCCCGCTCCTCCACCGCGATCCGTTCGATCGCCTGCTCGTCGCGCAGGCGATCACCGACGACCTCACCGTGCTCACCGCCGATCCCGTCTTCGCCGCCTACGGCGTCACGGTGGTCGATGCGCTGGTCTAGCGTGGGCCTATGAGCCTCATCCTGCCGTTCGGCGACAGCCAGCCATCCATCGACCCGACCGCGTGGGTCGCCCCGACGGCGACCCTCATCGGCGCGGTGACCCTCGGCCGGCGGGCCAGCGTCTACTACGGAGCGGTGCTGCGGGCCGACGTCGACGAGATCAGGATCGGCGACGACAGCAACATCCAGGACAACGTCTCCGTGCACGGCGACGACGGGGTCCCCACCATCGTCGGGGTCGGCGTCAGCGTCGGCCACGCCGCGGTGCTGCACGGCTGCGTCGTCGAGGACGGCTGTCTCATCGGCATGGGCGCAGTCCTGCTCAATCGCTCGGTCATCGGGGCCGGGTCACTCGTCGCGGCCGGGTCGGTGGTGCTCGAAGGCACCGTGGTGCCGCCGGGATCGCTCGTCGCGGGGGTGCCGGCGACGGTGCGCAGGCCGCTCACCGACACGGATCGGCGGCACCTCGCCGTGAACGCCACCCGCTACCTCGAGCTGACCGCCGTGCACCGCACCCTGGTGGCGCGCGTCGAGGACGACGGCGAGCAGGCCGGCCACCGGTAGCGGCCCGAGGACGGCTCAGCCGACGAGGTTCTGCACGAACACGTGCGGGGTGAACCCGGTGAGATCGCCGATGCCCTCGCCCTGGCCGATCAGCTTGATCGGGATGCCCGTCTTCTCCTGCACGGCGAGCACGAACCCGCCCTTCGCCGATCCGTCGAGCTTGGTGAGCACGAGCCCGGTGACCCCGGCGTGCTCGATGAAGGCCTCCGCCTGGGCGAGACCGTTCTGCCCGGTCGTCGCATCCAGCACCAACAGCACCTCGGCGATCTCGGTCTGCTTCTCGATGACCCGGCGGATCTTGCTCAGCTCGTCCATGAGGCCGCTCTTGGTCTGCAGCCGGCCCGCCGTGTCGATGAGGACGATCTCGAAGCCCTCCCGCATCGCCCGCTCGACGGTCTGGAAGGCGACGGATGCCGGGTCCTGGCCCTGCTGCTGCGGCCGCTGGATGGCGGCGCCTCCCCGCTCCGCCCAGGTGGCGAGCTGTTCGACCGCCGCCGCGCGGAAGGTGTCGGCGGCCCCGACGATGACGCTGCGGCCGTAGCCGCCGAGGAACTTCGCGAACTTGCCGATGGTCGTCGTCTTGCCGACGCCGTTCACGCCGACGACGAGCACAACGGCGGGACGGGCGCTGAGCACCAGGGTGGGGTTCAGCCTCGCCAGGCGCTCCTCGAGCGTCTCACGCAGCATCCGCCTCAGGTCCGCCGGGTCGGTCGTGTTGTATCTGCGCACGCTCGCCCGCAGCTCGGCGACGACGATCTCGGTGAGGTCGGCGCCGAAGTCGGCGGTGATGAGGGCGTCCTCGAGATCGGTCCAGGTGTCCTCGTCGATGGTCTTGCGGGAGAACATCCCCTTGAGCGCACCGGACAGGGACCAGGGAGAAGCCATGGATGCAATGCTACGGCGTCGACACGAGCGACGACCTCGCCGTCAGCCAGCGCCGGGCTCCCCTGTCCGATCTCAAGGAGATTCGGCGCCCGACCCCCGGCGTGGGCTGAGTCCAGTGGTGCCACGTCCCGAATCTCCTTGAGATCGGACGGGAAAACCGGGATGCGGGACGGCGCCACCCCTCGGAGTACCGCCAGTCGTTGCAGCGATCGCCCCGTGGGTCCGCGAACCTAGCTCGCCTCGTCGTGCACCACGCGCTGGCCGACCACGGCGCTGACGCCGTCCTGCCGCATCGAGACGCCGTAGAGGGCATCCGCGATCTCCATGGTGCGCTTCTGGTGGGTGATGACGATGAGCTGGGAGGACTGACGCAGGTCCTCGAAGATCGTGAGCAGCCGTCCCAGGTTCGCGTCGTCGAGGGCCGCCTCGACCTCGTCCATGATGTAGAACGGGCTGGGGCGCGCCTTGAAGATCGCGATGAGCAGAGCGACCGCCGCGAGCGAGCGCTCGCCGCCGCTGAGCAGCGAGAGGCGTTCGATCTTCTTCCCTGCCGGACGGACGGTCACCTCGATGCCGGTCGTCAACAGGCTCTCCGGGTCGGTGAGCTGGATGCTGCCGGTGCCGCCGGGGAACAGGATCGGGAACACCCGGTCGAAGGCCGCGCGGGTGTCCTCGAAGGCGCTGGCGAAGATGTCCTGCATCTTCTCGTCGATCTCGTCGATGATCGTGAGCAGGTCCTTGCGGGTTCCGGTGAGGTCGGTCAGCTGCTCGGTGAGGAACCGGTGCCTCTGCTCGAGCGCCGCGAACTCCTCCAGCGCGAGCGGGTTGACCCGGCCGAGCTGGGCCAGCTTCCTCTCGGCCTTGGCGAGCCGTGCCTCCTGCTCCGCGCGCACGAAGGGGATGCCGGCGACGGTCTCGTTCGCCTCCGCGCCCTCGATCGGCTCCTCCGGATCGACCGAAGAGCCGGCGGCGGCCGCCGCCACGGCGTCGAGCGGCACGAGCTGCTGCGGCCCGTACTCTGCGACGAGCACGTCCTCGATCAGGCCGAGCTCCTCGCCGGCGCGCTCCAGCAGCGCCGACAGGGTGAGCTTCTTCTCGTAGACCTGCATCTCCAGGGTGTGCACGTCCTCGCCGATCGCCGCCAGCCGTTCCCGCAGCGCGTTCTCCCCCCGGCGGAGTTCCGCGAGCTCGGCGTTCTGGGTCGAGCGCTCCGCCTCCCTGGCGGCCAGCTCGACCCGCGCTTCGGAGACCGACCGGTCGACGGAGTCGAGCACGGCGGGCAGCGCGTCGACGACGGCCTGGGCGGAGGCGATCTGACGCCGACGGATGACCGCACGCCGCGCCGCCTCCTCTGCCGCGACCCTGTCCGCCTCCAGCTGTCTCTCCAGCTGAGCGGCCCTGAGCTCTTCCGCGCGCACCCGCTCGCGCGCGGTCTCGAGCTGGAGCCGCGACTCGACCTCGCGCTCCCTGGCCTCCTCGAGCTCCGCGAGCACACCGTCGCGGGCGGCGACGTCGAGAATGGGCCGAGGACGCGAGGCGGCCGTGTCGAGCTCCTGCTTCGCGCGCTCGACGGCGGCGGCGGCATCCGCGACCGCCTCCGTCGCGAGGACCAGGCCGCGCTCGAGGCGCTCGGCCTCCGCCTGGGCGGCCTCGACCTGCACCCGCACGCGGTTGAGTCTCTCCGTCTTGGCCGCCAGCTGCGCGTCGAACTGCCGCAGCTCGGTGAGGGCCCGACCGGACTGCTCCTTGGCCACCTCGAGCCGGCCGCGCTGCTCGGCGAGGGCGAACCGGGATCGGTCGATGAGCGAGACGACCTCCTGCAGCCGGTCGTTCGCGGTGTCGCGGTCGGCGACCAGCTCGAGACGGGAGCGCTTGGCGCCGGAGCCGCCCTTGAGCACCTGGCCGGAGACGACGTCTCCCGCCCTGGTGATGATCGTGGTGAAGCCGTCCGGGAGCCGCCTCAGCGCCCTGCGGGCCGCATCCAGATCCTCGGCGATGACGATGGGGCCGAGGAGCTCGAGGATGCCCGGCGGGGCGGTGACGACGCTCGAGGCGGTCACCAGCTCCTCCCCCTGCACGGGTCGCCCGTCCGCGGACGCGCCCTCGGCGACGACGATCTCGACCCGCCCGAAGTCGTGCGATCCGGAGTGCTCGATGGCCGCGAACGCCGCCTCCCGGGTCTCGGCCAGGACCGCGTCGGCGAGGGTGCCGAGCGCCGCGGCGATGGCGGCCTCGTACCCCTGGTCGACCTGCACGTTCTCGGCGACGAGTCCGCGGATGCCCGCCAGCCGCGCCGCGACCAGCTCACTCGACCCGTCCTTCTGGTCGAGGGCGGAGGACAGCGCGCTCGTGCGGGCGGCGAGGGCGTCCCGCTCGCGCTCGTGGCCGTGCAGCTGCTCGCGCAGCCGCTCGATCTCGGCTTCGGCGTCGGTCACCTCCGCCTGCGCGGTCTCGTAGGCGGCATCCAGGTCGGTCTCGTCGGAGTCGCCGAGCGCGGCATCCGCCTCGAGGCTCGCGAACTCGGCCTGCGCCTGCTCCCTGCGCTGCATGGCGGCGTCCAGGGCGTTCTGCTGGCGGAGCACCTCACCGCGCACCGCGGCGAGCCGGGAGGCGGCGGTCTCGGTCTGCCCGGTGAGCTTGGAGATCTCCAGGTCGTGCCTCGAGACGAGCGAGGACTGGTAGGCGATCTGCTCGTCCAGCCCGTCGAGGTTCGCCCGGGCGAGCTGGGTCGCCGCCTGGGCCTCGTGCCAGGCCCTCTCCGCCTCGATCACGGTCTCGGCGAGGCGGGAGGCCTCGTCCCTCGCGTCGAGCACCATCTGGCGGGTGACCCCCTGGCCGGTCGCCTGGGCATCCGTCTGCTGCCCGAGCAGCGCGAGCCGCTGGTTCGCGAGGGTGTAGAGGCCGCGGAGGCGCTCCTGCACAGACTCGAGGCCGAAGGCGGTGCGCCTGGCCAGATCGACCGCGTCGCCCTCCTGGGATCGCTCGATGTGCTGCGCCCGCAGCCTGCTCTGGTCGAGTTGCTCCTGCAGCACGATGCGCTCGGTCTTGCGTTCGCTCTCGCTGCGGGAGCCCGCGGTGATGGCGGCGCGCAGCTCGACCACCTCGTCCGCGAGCAGCCGGGCACGGGCATCCCGGACGATCGCGGCGATCGACTGCGCCTCCTTGGCGATCTCCGCCTGGTGCCCGAGCGGCTTCAGCTGCCGCCTGATCTCGCCGGCCAGGTCGCTCAGCCTGGTCAGGTTGGCCTGCATCGCCTCAAGCTTGCGGATCGTCTTCTCTTTGCGCCTGCGGTGCTTGAGGATGCCGGCGGCCTCCTCGATGAAGCCGCGCCGCTCCTCCGGGCTGGCGTGCAGCACGGCGTCGAGCTGCCCCTGACCCACGATGACGTGCATCTCCCTGCCCAGGCCGGAATCGCTCAGCAGCTCCTGCACGTCGAGCAGGCGACAGGTGTCGCCGTTGATCGCGTACTCGCTGCCGCCGTTGCGGAAGAGCGTGCGACTGATGGTCACCTCGGCGTACTCGATCGGGAGGGCGCCGTCCGCGTTGTCGATGGTGAGGATGACCTCTGCCCGGCCGAGCGGGCCCTTGGTCGCCGTCCCGGCGAAGATGACGTCCTCCATCTTGCCGCCGCGGAGGGTCTTCGCCCCCTGCTCCCCCATGACCCAGGCGAGGGCGTCGACCACGTTCGACTTGCCTGACCCGTTCGGGCCGACCACGCAGGTGACGCCCTGCTCGAAGGCGAAGGTCGTCGACTGGGCGAAGGACTTAAAACCCTTGAGGGTCAGGCTCTTGAGGTACAAGCCGCCGCCCTTCTTTCGCCGTGATCGTGCATCCCTACGGTACCGGAACGTCCCCGCATCCCCTCGCAGCGCCCCGCGCCC
>NZ_DASWPB010000132.1:0-2971 GCF_036404185.1 Lacisediminihabitans sp.
CGAAAGCGACTGCGGGTGATCGCTGCGGAACTGTCGAATGTGACGTGCCAGAGCTGGTCGGCGTTGAGCCCGCCTCAACGGGCGCGGGGTCAACGAAACCTTGAGCTACTCGTCAAGGCCGGCCGTCTGGGTCCCCACTAGATGAGGCGCTTTGGTGAAAGCCGATGGACGGACGCAGAAGGGAATCGGTGGATAGCCAAACCGTGGGCGCGTGTCACCGCCCTCCTCTAGTCTCGCTACGTGTTTGCTCATGAGAGAGGTTCCGGCACCCCGATAGTGCTCCTCCACGGATTCGGCCTGGATCATCGAAGCCTGCTCCCGCTGGAGCCGACGTTCGAGCGCTCGGGGCGATGGCGGCGAATCTACCTCGACCTGCCCGGCGCGACCGGGTCGCCGGCGACCGGGATAGAAGGCTCGCAGGCGGTCGCGGATGCGGTGATCGACGCGATCCTGGCGCGAGTGGGCGACGGCCGGTTCGCGGTCCTCGGCAACTCGTTCGGCGGGATGATCGCCCGCTACGTCGCCCACGAGCTCCGTTCTCAGGTTCTCGGACTCGCCACCGTGGCCGGCGTCTTCGTCGCCGCGCACGACAAGCGGACCGTACCGCCCCGAACCGTGTTGAAACGGGAACCGGGAGTCGTGCCGCTCCTCGGAGCGGCACTCGAACAGTACCGGGAGGAGGCCGTGGTGGAATCGGCGGACGACGCACGGGCGTTCCTGCAGTACGTCGTGCCCGGCCTCGACGGTGCCGACGGCCAGGCGCTGGATCGCATCGCGGAGAGCTACTCGCTCGATCGTGAGCCCGAGGACGCGCACCCGGAGCCCTTCATGCAGCCGACCCTGCACATCACGGGGCGGCAGGACGACGTCGTCGGCTACTCCGACGCCTGGAGCAGAATCGGTCACTATCCGCGCGCATCGTTCGCCGCTCTCGACGCGGCCGGTCACAACATCCTCTTCGAGCAGGCCGGCCTGTGCTCCGCCCTGATCGCCGACTGGCTGACGAGGATCCGGCAGGACGGCTGACGGATCCGGCCCGACGGCTAACGCCGGACGCGGAGGCCGTCGAGGTGGATGCGAAGGAACCGCCGCCACGCGTCGTCGTCGCCCTCGGTCGCCGTGATGACCCCGCGCAACGCCTTGACCAGGGCGAGGATGTCCTCCGATCGGACGTCGGCGGACAGCGCGCCCGCCCCGATCGCCCGCGCCGTCAGCGTCCCGACCATGTCCGCCATGGCCTCGGAGACGCCCTGATCGCCCACACGATCGATCAGCACGGGAGAGAAGCGCCTCTTGGCGACATCGAAGTCGCCCACGAACTCGAGGAAGGTCCGCAACCCACGGCCCGGGTCGTCGTCGTCGATGGCCTCCGCGATGGCTCGTTCCATCTCCTCGGCGATCCGGGCGGCGAGTTCGTCCAGCAGCGCGTCCTTGCTCGGGAACCGCCGGTAGATCGTGCCGACGCCCACGCCCGCCCGCGCGGCGATGTCCTCCATGCTGGCCTGCGGGCCGCTCTCACCGAAGACGGCGAGAGCGGCCTCGAGGACCAGCCTGTCGTTGCGGACCGCATCGCGGCGGGGCGCGCGTCCCGTCGTCGCTCCGGATCTCTGGCCAATCGGCATGGGTACCAGGCTATTCGACGGGAGCGTCCATCAGGCCGCCGACCGATCGAGGTCGGACATGTCGAGCACGAAGCGGTAGTGGACGTCGCCCCGTTCGAGGCGCTCGAGCGCCTCCGCGACCCGGCTCGAGGGCAGCACCTCGACGTCCGCGGTGATCCCGTGCTCCGCACAGAACTCGAGCATCTCGGCCGTCTGGCGCAGACCGCCGGTGCCGGAGCCCGTCAGATTCTTGCGCCCCTGGGCGAGCTCGAGGATGCGCGGCCCCGCCATCAGGGGGTTGCCGACCACGCAGAGCGTGCCGTCCAGGGCCGTCATCCGCAGCAGCGGAGCGAGGTCGTGATCGACGGAGACGGTGTCGATGATCACGTCGAAACGGCCGCGGGCCGGCTCGGTCTGCGCTGGGTCCGTGGTGAGCAGCAGTTCCGTCGCACCGAGCCGGCGTGCGTCGCCCGCCTTGTCCGCGGTGCGGCTCAGCACCGTGACCTCCGCGCCCAGGGCGGCGGCGAGCTTCACCGCGAGGTGGCCGAGGCCGCCGAGCCCCACGACGGCGAGACGCGTGCCCTGACCGACTCCCGCGGCACGCAGGGGCTCCCACACGCTGATGCCCGCACACAGCAGCGGCGAGGCGGCGGCGGGGTCGAGGCCGTCGGGGAGATGGAAGGCGAACTTCTCGCGCAGCACGTACTCGCGGCTGTAGGCACCCTTGGTCTGGGCGGCACCGCCGTAGGTGGTCAGCGCACCCTCGTAGCAGTAGTTCTCCTGACCGATGAGGCACATCGGGCACACACCGCAGGAGTCGATGATCGTGCCGATCGCGACCCGCTCCCCCACCGCGAAACCGGCCACCGAGCCGCCGACGGCCGTCACCGTCCCGGTCGCCTCGTGGCCGGGGACCAGGCCCGTCTCCCCCAGGAGGCCGTGAATGCGGTGCAGATCGCTGTGGCAGACCCCGCAGAAGTCGATGCGCACCGCGATGTCGTCGTCGCGCAGCTCCCTCCGCTCGATCGAGACGCGGCGCAGGTCGGTGGACCCGTCGAGGCTTTGCCAGCCGATGGTGGTACGCATGGATGCTCCATTCAGGATCGGCCCCGCAACTGAAACGGAACCTGTATTCCTTATCGTACGCTTAAACGGAAGTTAGATTCCATTTAATGGCTCGTCAGCCGGCCGCACGAGGGCGGAAACGGATGCTCGGCGGGGGCATGCGACCGTCCCCCGGCGGCGCGTGGCGATGTTGATTCGTGGGACCTTCGGCCCGATGACCGGCCCGACGATCTGCCAACCTCGAGTCGAGTACAGAGACGTGCTCAGGGGAATGAGAGGTCGATCTCATGAACAACACGATCATT
>NZ_DASWPB010000133.1:0-7329 GCF_036404185.1 Lacisediminihabitans sp.
GGCCCACCCGATAGTGGATGTTCGGACCGGCGAGCTACACGTCGCGCCGGTGGAACGCGGTGAGCGCGGTCCCGAGCAGGGCCGCCGTCGCCCCCGCCATCACCGCGAGACCGCCCCACGGGCCGAGGAGCTTCGGAGCGGGTCGAGTGGTGAGGATGCGCGCGCCGGCGTCGGTCGGCCAATACTTCGCGAAGAGGTCGGGCAGGGGCTTCGGGAACCCGCCCTCGAACGCCGGCACCAGCAATTCGGCGCCGAAGAGCGTCGAGATCGCTCCGGCCGTCGACCGGGTGAGAGTGCCGATCCCGAGGCCGAGCAGCGCGGAGGCGGTGGAGTGGAGACCGCCGCCGAGTACGGCGCGGGCCGAGCCGGGGCTGCGGAAGGTGGCGTGAGGGGCGTCGTGCCTGGCGAGCATCGCCTGGCCGATGAGGAACGCCGCGGTGTTGGCGACGAGTCCGGCGCCGAGGCTGATGCCTGCGGTGGTGAGCGCCTTCGCCGCGAGGAGCCGGGGGCGGTCGGGGACGGCGGCGAGAGTGGGCACGATGGTGTCGGCGTCGTACTCCGAGGTCATCGCGAGCGCACCGAGGACCCCCAGCGTGACCTGCGTCAGGAATCGTCCTTTCAAGCTGGTCTCGGTGGGGTCGAATGCCCGCCGCTCGTCCTGGTCGAGGTCCGGGTAGTGTTCGCCCGACGCATTGCTACCGAGCGCGGCGAGCCCGATGCTCGCGGCCATCGAGCCCGCGACGAGAAGCGGCCTGGTGCGGCTGCTGCGGAACTTGGTGAGCTCCGATCGGAGGATGTCGCGAAATCGGACGACGGAGGGCTTCTCGGTGGCGGCGTTATTGGCGGATGGTTCATGGGAGGGCTCTGGTGGCATGACATCCGCCCCGGTAGGCGCGGTGATCTCCATGAACGCGTCTTCCAGCGAACGCCGCACCGACGCCGACTCGTCGAGCTCGACGCCCGCACGCAGGGCCAGCGCGCCGATCACCGCGCCGTCGAGGCCGGAGACGGCGAACGAGGTCGCGTCGAGCTCGCGCACGACGCCGCCGGCCTCGACGAGGAGGTCGTGCAGGAGGCGCGGGTCCGGCGTGCGCACGTGGATCTCCTCCTGTTCGTGCTCCCGCTCGAAGGCTTTCAGCTCGCTGTCGACGAGCAGTCGCCCCTCTCCGATGATGAGGAGATGATCGGCGGTGACCGACATCTCGGCCATCACATGGCTCGAGACCAGGACGGTGCGCCCCTCTGCGGCCATCCGGCGCATGAGATTGCGGAACCAGATGATGCCCTCTGGATCGAGTCCGTTCAGCGGCTCGTCGAGCACGAGGATCGGCGGGTCGCCGAGCAGGGCCGCGGCCAGCCCGAGGCGCTGCAGCATGCCGAGCGAGAAGGTTCTCGCCGGCTTCCGCCCGACGTCGGCGAGTCCGACGATCTCGAGCACCTCGTCGACGCGGTGGCGGCCGATGCGATTGCTGCGGGCGAGCGCGAGGAGATGGTCAGCGGCGGTGCTGGCGGGCTGCACCGCGCGGGCGTCGAGCAGCGAGCCCACATGCCGCAGGGGCGAGGTCAGCTCCGCGTAAGGGCGCCCGTCTACCTGCACGCTCCCCGAGGTCGGGCGCTCCAGTCCCAGCATCATCCGCAGCGTCGTGGTCTTGCCTGTGCCGTTGCGGCCCAGGAAACCCGTCACCTGGCCCGGCCTCACCGAGAAGGTCACACCGTCCACCGCGGTGAATTCGCCGAAGCGCTTCGTGAGGCCCTTCGCCTCGATCGGGCCGCTCATCGAGCCGTCCCCTCGCGGGAGTCGAAGGGGTCGGGGAAAGCAGTCGAGGTCATGCAATCACACTACACCGTGCAGTGTATAAAGTACATCCGCACCCGGGAACTGCCACTCGCCGGCTCAGGCCGTGCCGGGCCGTTCCCAATCCGCGATCGGGCCGGGCACGACCGTGAAGAGGGGATGCGGTTCCGGCGAGGCGTCCCGCCAACGCTTCCACTCCTCCGGGCTGCGGCGCTCGAGCTTCGCGAGCAGATGCCCCCACTCGTGGGCGAGCTGTCCGTCGGTGACGACGAGACACGGCTCCGGCCGCGCCGGAGCGGTGATCCGGGTCCGGTCGAAGTGGTAACCGCGTCGGTCGGCCTCGTCGGCGAGGCCGGTGAGATAGGCGCCGACAAGCGTCTCGCTGTCTGGCGCCGAACGAAACCGGGCGAGCTGCGGATGCCGCGTGTACCCCTTCGTCCGGCCGGCGAGAACGGCCTGTGCGAGGAGTGCCTCCCGCCAGCAGGCGACCAGCGCCTGCCGGTCCAGCTGACGCGGGTGCACCGACCAGATCCTCACCGAGCGCTCCGTTTCGAGCATCCGCGCGGGCGAACCGCGTCGGACAGCAGTGCGCTTTCGGACGTCCAGGTCATGAGGAGACCCTACTGGCGATGCCGGGCGAGAGCCGCAAGCGAGATGTCTACTGGTCGATGCCGGAGAGGTCGCCCGCGCCGTAGCGGTCGCCGGCTGCCGGGCGCAGACCGTCGAGTCGGGTCAACTGGTCGGGGGTGAGTTCGACGGCGTCCGCTGCCGTGTTCTCCTCGACGCGTTCGACTCGTTTGGTGCCGGGGATGACGGCGAGGTGCTCGGAGCGGGTCAGCAGCCACGACAAGGCGACCTGTGCAGGGGTCGCTCCGGCGCCGGCGGCGATCAACTCGACCTCGTCGACGAGCGCGAGGTTCGCACGGAAGTTCTCCTCGGTGAAGCGCGGGTTCGTCAACCGGAAGTCGTCCGGCGCGAAATCGGCCAGTGAGCGGAACTTCCCCGTAAGAAAGCCACGACCCAGCGGCGAATAGGCGACGAAGCCGACGCCAAGCTCGGTGACCAGTGGGAGCAGTTCCGTCTCGACGTCGCGGGTCCAGAGGGAGTACTCGGTCTGGAGGGCGGCGATCGGGTGCACGGCGTGGGCGCGGCGGATGGTTTCCGGTCCGGCCTCCGAGAGCCCGATGTGGCGGATCTTGCCCTCCTGCACGAGATCGGCCAGAGTGCCCACGACGTCCTCGATGGGGACCGCGGGGTCGACACGGTGCTGGTAGTAGAGGTCGATGTGGTCGGTCTGCAGCCGCCGCAACGAGCCTTCGAGAGCTGCGCGGATGTTCTCGGGCCGCGAGTCGAGGTCGCGACCGGCAGCGTCGTCGAGGTGGGAGATGAATCCGAACTTGCTGGCCAGCACGACCTCGTCGCGGCGGCCCTTCAGCGCGCGGCCGACGAGTTCCTCGTTGGCGTATGGCCCGTAGACCTCTGCCGTGTCGATGAAGTCGACGCCGAGGTCCAAGGCGCGGTGGATGGTGCGCTCTGCCTCGTCGTCGAACTGGCCGGCACCGGTGTAGTAGGCGGACATCGTCATGGCGCCGAGGCCGACGCGTCCGACGGTGAGTCCGCCGAGGGTGATCTTGTTCATGTGCTCTTTCCCTGAATCTGTTCTCTGTTTATTTTGATGAGGGAGGGTGTCGGCCTCCCTCGAAGGAGGAGGCGGCGACAGCCCACCCTGAGATGGCTAGGCGGTGGCCTGAGCGAGTTCGATGATGTTGCCACTGTTGTCGTGGATCATCGCGAGGCGCTGGCCAATCGGCTCGACCTCGAACGGCTCGGCAAGGATCGCGACCCCCTTGTCCTTGAGGCCGGCGACGGTGGCGTCGAGGTCCTCCACGCGCAGGCAGAGGTGGCCGTAGCCGCCGCGACCGAGGTGGTCGGCAACATCGAGCGTCGGGACGATCGTGGTCAGCTGGCCGCCGGCAATGACCTCGACCTCGAAGGAGCCGAGGGCGACGTAGGCGAAGCGGGCGCCGGGTAGTGCCTCCGGCAGCGTCCATTCCTTGCTGACCTCGAAGCCGAGGGTGTCGGTGTAGAAGGCAATGGTGGCGTCGTAGTCCGAGACCCGGATGGCGACGTGGTCGACGCGGGTGAAGCCGAGGGCGCTGGACATGGTGGTTCCTGTCATTGGTCGGTGGCGCGTCGATTGAGTCGATGCGTA
Organism: Lacisediminihabitans sp.; assembly: GCF_036404185.1. Lineage (GTDB taxonomy): Bacteria > Actinomycetota > Actinomycetes > Actinomycetales > Microbacteriaceae > Lacisediminihabitans. The sequence continues at coordinate 4,008 of NZ_DASWPB010000133.1, forward strand.
GTGCTGGGAAAAGGGTCTAGGCGACGAGGGTGTTTGCGATGTCGATGACGGAGCGGTAGCGCACGCGGCTCGTCACGACCCGCTGATAGGCGTCTTCGATCTGATCGATGCCGATGAGTTCGATCTCCGCAACGATGCCGTGCTCCGCGCAGAAGTCGAGCATTTGCTGCGTCTCGGCCAAGCCGCCCAGGTTCGAGCCGACGATTGCGCGCTGCTGCAGGACGAATGCGGATGCGTGCAGACTGTATGGTTCGGACGGGAACCCGATGTTGATGAACGACCCGTTGGTCTTGATCATCGACAGGTAGTCGTTCAGCGGGATGTCCGCCGAGACCGTGTTGAGGATGAAGTCGAAGGCGCCCGCCAACCCCGTGAAGGTCTCCGGATCACTCGTGGGATAGTAGTGGTCGGCGCCGAACGCGAGCCCGTCGTCCTTCTTGCTCAACGACTGGCTGAGGACCGTGACGGTGGCGCCCATGGCGTGAGCGATTTTGACGGCGACGTGGCCGAGCCCGCCCATCCCGATGATCGCGATGTTCTTACCTTGGGCTCCGAACCGCATCAGGGGCGCGTAGACGGTGATGCCCGCGCAGAGCAGCGGTGCGGTGGCGGCGAGGTCCATCGAGTCGGGGATCGACACGACGAAGTGATCCTTCACGACGATGCTGCGGCTGTAGCCGCCATAGGTGAGGGTTCCGTCGTATTCCCGGCCGTTGTAGGTCGCGACCGGGGTGTTCAGACACAGCTGTTCGTCGCCGCGGAGGCAGCTCTCGCAGTGGCCGCAGGAATCCACGTAGCAGCCGACCCCAACCCGGTCACCGACGCTGAATTTCGTCACCTCGGGTCCGACCGCGGCGACGATTCCCGCGATCTCGTGGCCTGGCACCATCGGGAAGTTTCCCGGCCCCCAGTCCTCATTCACCTGGTGGATGTCGGAATGGCAGATCCCGGCGTACTTGACGTCGATCAGGACGTCGTCGGCACGAAGCTCTCGCCGTTCGATCGTGACCTTCTCGAACGCTGCTCCGGGGTGTGCCGCGCTGAGCGCGAGTGTGGATGTCATGGTTGGCCTTCTTTAGATCACAATGGGTTCGAAAAACGGTGCGTCTGAGGCGCCCGTGGGTGGGTACTTAGGCTGCTGCGGGTGCTTGTGTGAGCCTGCGCAGGGTGAATGGTGCAGCGAGGATCTCGTCGAGGATCCGCGCAACGTTCTGGAAGTGCGGCGTTTGGAAGTGGGTCTCCAAGGCCGCGTCGTCGCGCCATTCCTCGAGGCAGATCATCGCGCCCGGCTTAGCCGGGTCGGCGAGGGGCCGATATCCGAGGCATCCGGCCTCGGCCTCGGAGGGTGCGATCATCTCAGCGAGTGCGTCACGGAGCGCGTCCTCCTGGCCGGGCTTGGCCTGGAAGTCGGCCACAAGGACCAGGGTGTTGGTCATCAGTGGGGTCTCTTCTCTTGTGTTCGAGCGGGTCTGGGTTCAGGTCACTCGGTGACCGTGGTGCCCTTGAAGAGCCAGCTGATCTCCGAGTACGGGCCGACCTCGGCGAAGAACTCCTTGAAGAAATCGCCCGCGGCATGGGCATCGAATGCCGCCTCGTCCGCATACGCCTCGTTCAGGTAGAAACGGTTCTTGTCGTTGGGGTCAGCGATCAACTCGAAACGGAGCGTGCCCGGCTCCGCAGCACCAGCCTCGCGACCATCCTTGAGCGCGGCAGCGATGAACTCCTTCACACGCTCGGGCTGGACGTCCCAGGAAACGGCGATGTGATACATGAAAAACTCCTTGATCGGAATGGTGATGATGGTTCCGCCGGCCCTGGAGAGCCGACGTTGAAAGTCAACAAGCTCGCGGCACCGTGAGGCAGGACACGTTCTGCCTAGGAAGAACCGACCTACCCACACCCCAGGGCGGCCACGGATAATTGAGGGATGGAGAACACCTCGACCCTGGCGGACTTCCTCCGCTCTGCCCGCGCACGAGTGAGCCCCCAAGACGTCGGCCTCGGCAGCGGCAGCCTCACCGCCCGCCGGGTACCCGGTCTGCGGCGCGACGAGGTAGCGATGCTCGCCGGGATGAGCGTCGACTACTACACGCGGATGGAGCAGGGCCGCATCAAGCACGCCTCAGACGCCGTCGTCAACGGGTTGTGCAAGGCGCTGCGGCTCAACGACACCGAACGCAGCTACCTGTTCGGCCTGTTCTCTCCAGCGGTTGGTCGCCCGGTGCCGCAGAAGCGAGCCACGAAGGTGCGGCCGATTTTGCAGCAGATGATGGATCAGATGGACAATACCGCGGCATTCATCCTCGGGGTCGGGATGGATGTGCTTGCCATGAACGACCTGGGCAAGGCGCTGCTGCACGACTTCACGACGGAAACGGGCCTGTCCCGGAGTCTGGCCCGCTGGGCGTTCCTTGACCCCGAAGGACACGCCCGTTACCTCGACTGGGATGCCGCCGCCGCCGACATGGCCGCGATCCTCCGACGCGACTCCACCAGCCACCCCAACGACCGCGAACTCAACGAACTCATCGGCGAATTGACCGTCAAGAGCGACAAGTTCCGCCAGTGGTGGCCGCAGCACAAGGTCTACGAGTGCTCTTCCGGCACCAAGAAGCTCATGCACCCTCTCGTCGGCGAGCTCTCCATCGAATACGAGACCTTCCCCGTGCCCGGCGAACCCGACCAGCAGATGTTTCTCTATACCGCCAAAGCGGGGTCATCCTCTGCGGATGCGCTTCGTATCCTTGCCAGCTGGGATACCGAGTCGGCTTTGGCCGACGCTGCTCACAAAGACTGAGTATTCGGTCCAACCAAGATGCATCCATCGACGGATCTGAGATCTCGGCCGCCTCGGACGATCGCGTCGCTCAGACTCCCGACGTCGTGGTGAATCAGCGTTTCGAGCGCAGGAGGAGTGGATCGTGCGAAGAGACGCCCGCCTCTCGGGTTGCGGGTCGACGCATCCGGCGAACGGACAGGCCGGCGGCGACCAGGACGAGAAGGATCACGAGGGCGGATGCCGACGCCGACACCATGCTGAACTGGTCCAATCCAGCGGTGCCCCACCCGACGATGACCGTTGTCGCGGTCGCGGCGATGACGATCAGGCAACCGATCACAAGCGATGATCCCCGGCGAAACGAGCCGGCCAGGATTCCGATACCGGCGAAGAGGACGACGGCCGACCCGCCGGGACCCTGCCAGCCGTTAACGGCGGAGAGGATCCCGATCGCGATTTCCGCCCCCACCGCGGTCAGGGCAAGGGTGCTCGCCGCGGTTCCTCGCAGGGATAACGCCGCGCAGAAGGCCGATACGAGCAGAG
>NZ_DASWPB010000134.1:0-4141 GCF_036404185.1 Lacisediminihabitans sp.
GCTCCCGCGCGGTCCTCCGGGAGCTCGGCGACGATGCTGGTCTTGTCCGCGCCGGTCGCGGGCGGGATCGGCGCGGTTCGGGCAACCAGCACGAAGCGGGTGACGGCGTTCGGGTTGTCCCCGATGTTCTCGGCGAGCACGTCGAGGTCGTAGTGGGCGGTGATGCCGGGAGGTGCGATCGCGGCGTCGGCGAGGTCGGAGTCGAAGAGGGATGCCGCGGCGGCGACGTTCGAGGTCGACGGGATGTGACCGTGATCGGGCAGGTTCGCCTCGAGCCAGCGATGGCACTGTCCGTAGGCGACCGGATGCGCGTTGACGACCTTCACCTCCCTGAGCGTCGTTCCGCGGGGGGCGACGAGGACGAAGTTCACCGGAACCAGGTATTCGCCCACGATGCGGAGATTGGGGATGGTGGCCAGCGCATCCTGAGTCGCCGACACCCCGCCCTCGACGGAGTTCTCGATCGCGATCATCGCGGCGACGCTCCTCCCGGCGACGACGTCGCCCAGGGCCTCCCCCACGTTGTTCACCGAACGCCAGGTCTTGCCGGATGCCTCGGGGACCTGCGCGAGCGCCGCCTCGGTGAACGTGCCCGCCGGTCCGAGATAGCTGTAGGTCTCCGCGGCGTCCGTTGCTGGCATGAGTCGAATCCTAGCGGCTGGCATGGACCGACAGCCGGTCCAGCCAGGCGTCGAGGAGAGGTCGCTCCGCCGAGCCGATCTCCTCGACCGGCTCGGCCGCCATCGTCGACTTGAGGGCGATGGCGGCGCCGGCGACCGACAGCCGTTCCCCCGTTTCCGGCACGGCGGCATCCCGGGTGATCGCGGCGATCATGGACTCGCGGACGCGCGCGGACAGGGCGTCGGCCGCGGCATCCGGCTGGCTGATGAGCAGGAGGGTGAGACCGACGTTCGCGGACATGATCATCCGCGCGGAGACCGGCGGCGGGAGGCGGAGCAGCCCGCGGGCGGCGACGGCCTCGAGCTTGCCCATCAGGAGCCCCTGCGCCTCATCGGCGGCCTTCGCATGATGGCCGGGCTTCACCTGCCCGTACATGAGGGAGTAGAAGGCGGGATTGTCCGTGCCCCAGGCGACGTGATCGTCCCAGCCGACGCGGATGTCCTCGATGGGATCCCCCGTCGACTCGAGCTCGCGCTTGCGCTGCAGGTACTCGCCGAAACCGTGGCTGACGACCGCGGAGAGCAGCCCGTCCCTGTCGCCGAAGTGGTGGTACAGAGTCGGCGCGGTCACCCCGGCAGCCTCGCAGATCGCGCGGGTCGAGACCTCGGTCCCCCGGTCGGCCAGCAGGCGGGCGGCAGCGTCGAGGAGCCTCTGCCGCGAACCGTGCTCCTTGCGCTTTGCTTCCATATCGCTATAGTACTTTATATAGCGACGATATAGTCGCTTCTATAACGCGCTTCGAAAGGGAAAGATCATGGATCAGAGGATCGCCATCGTGACGGGGGGCTCGCGAGGCATCGGCCGTGCGGTCGCCGAACGGCTCGCGGCGGACGGCTTCGGCGTCGCCATCGCCTATGCAAGCAACGAGGCCGAGGCCAAAACGGTCGTGGAGGGCATCGAGGCGAGGGGCGGATCCGCCATCGCCGTCCGCGCGGACGTCGCCGACGAATCCGCGGTCACGGCGCTGTTCGAGGCGACGGAGGCCCGCTTCGGCGGCGTGGACGTCGTCGTGAACGCGGCCGGGATCATGATCCTCGGGCCCCTGGCCGGCTTCGACCTCGCCGACTTCGACCGCACGGTCCGCACCAATCTGCGCGGCACCTACGTCGTCGACCAGCTCGCCGCGCAGCGGGTGCGGGACGGCGGGGCCATCCTCAACTTCTCCACCACCGTGACCCGGACCTCGCTGCCCAACTACTCCGCCTACGCGGCCACGAAGGGCGCGGTGGAGGCGCTCGGGCTCATCCTCGCCAAGGAGCTCGCCGGTCGCGACATCACCGTCAACACCGTGGCGCCCGGACCGACCGCGACGGACCTGTTCCTCGACGGCAAGGACGAGGCCCTGATCGAACGGATCAAGGGCCAGAACCCGATGCACCGGCTCGGGACGCCGGAGGACATCGCGGAGGTCGTCTCCTTCCTCGCCGGCCCCGGTCGGTGGATCAACGGCCAGGTCGTCTTCGCGAACGGCGGGACGGCCTGATGGTCGCCCTCCCCGCTCCCATCCAGCGGATGGTCGACGCCACCAACGCGGCAGACACCGAGACCTTCCTCGCGACCTTCGCCGACGACGCCTACCTCGTCGACTGGGGGCGGGAGTTCCACGGCCGAGACGGGGTCGCTCGCTGGAACCGGAGCGACAACATCGGCAAGCACGCTCACTTCGAGGCGACGGCCTGCCGGCAGGAGGCCGACGAGCAGGTCGTCACGCTCGTCGTGAGCGGGGGTGGGTACAACGGCACCGGCGACATCCGGTTCACCCTGGAAGGCGACCTCATCAGCAGGATGATCATCGCCTGATCTTCGCCCGGTGACGAGGGGGTGCCAGACTGGATGCATGAACGTGCGCGCAGGACAACCGGCCCAAGCATCCGACCTCATCGACGTCCCGGCGCTCGTGCAGGCTTATTACGACCTGGTGCCCGATGTCACCATCCCGGAGCAGCGGGTCGTCTTCGGCACCTCCGGCCACCGCGGCTCCGCCTTCGACCGCGCCTTCAACGACACCCACATCGCCGCGATCACCCAGGCGATCGTCGAATACCGGGCGGGGCAGGGCATCACCGGGCCACTCTTCATCGGGCGCGACACCCACGCCCTCAGTCGTCCCGCGGAGACGACGGCCCTCGAGGTGCTCGAGGCCAACGGGGTCAATGCGCTGACCGACGAGTTCGACGACTACGTGCCGACCCCGGCCCTCAGCCACGCGATCATCGCCTACAACGCGGCGGGGCACGACGACCGGGCCGACGGCATCGTGGTGACCCCCAGTCACAACCCACCGCGCGACGGCGGTTTCAAGTACAACCCGCCGCACGGCGGACCGGCGGACAGCGACGCGACGACCTGGATCGCGAATCGGGCGAACGAGATCATCGCCGGGGGCAACCGCGAGGTCAAGCGCGCGGAGCCGAGCGGCGTCGGCACCTACGACTTCCGCGGCCACTACGTGGCCGACCTGGAGAACATCATCGACGTCGAGGCGATCAAGCGCGCCGGCGTGCGCATCGGCGCCGACCCGCTGGGCGGCGCGAGTGTGCACTACTGGAGCGCGATCGCCGAGCGCTACGGCCTGGACCTGACCGTCGTCAATCCGGAGGTCGACCCCGCCTGGGGGTTCATGACCCTCGACTGGGACGGCAAGATCCGGATGGACCCGTCCTCGGCATCCGTCATGGCCTCGGTGCTCACCCACAAGGACGAGTACGACATCGTGACGGGCAACGACGCCGATGCCGACCGGCACGGCATCGTGACGCCGGACGGCGGCCTGATGAACCCGAACCACTATCTGGCGGTCGCCATCCAGTACCTCTACCAGAACCGGCCGGGATGGGCGGCGGATGCGGCGGTCGGCAAGACTCTCGTCTCCAGCACCATGATCGACCGGGTCGTGCAGTCCCTCGGGCGGCGTCTCTGGGAGGTGCCGGTCGGTTTCAAATGGTTCGTGCCTGGGCTCGTCGACGGATCCGTCGCGTTCGGCGGCGAGGAATCGGCCGGTGCGAGCTTCCTGCGCAAGGACGGAACCGCGTGGACGACGGACAAGGACGGCATCCTGCTCGCCCTGCTGGCCAGCGAGATCATCGCCGTGACCGGCAAGTCGCCGAGCGTGTTGTACGCCGAGCTGACCGAGAAGTACGGCTCACCCGTCTACGAGCGCATCGACGCCGCGGCGACCAAGGCCCAGAAGGCGGCGCTCGCTGGGCTCGACGGAGAGGCCATCACCGCTGACACCCTCGCCGGTGAGCCGATCACCGCGAAGCTCAGCGTCGCGCCGGGAAACGGCGCCCCCGTCGGCGGCGTGAAGGTCGTCACCGAGCACGCCTGGTTCGCCGCGCGCCCGAGCGGCACGGAGGACGTCTACAAGATCTACGCCGAGTCGTTCCTCGGTCTCGAGCACCTCAAGCAGGTGCAGGCGGAGGCCAAGACGATCGTGGATGCCGCGCTCGGCTCCTGAGGG
>NZ_DASWPB010000135.1:0-34434 GCF_036404185.1 Lacisediminihabitans sp.
GGAGAAATCCGTCACGGACCGACCGGACAGGGCCGCGGCCTGTTCGATTTCGCTCTTCTGTTCGCCGGTCAGGCGTAATTCGATCCTGGTGTTCTTGGTTGCCATGCTCATTGCTCGATTGTACGGCAATCTCCCGTACAAAGGTCCGACTCCTTTCGGGTTTCGGATCCTACGGCCACAGAGTAGCCACGATCCTGCCGATGAGGTCGTTGGTCGGGAAGTTCGATTGCGTGACGCTGAGGTAGACATCGTCCCGGGAGAAAGAGGTGAAGCCGTCATCGACCGGATATTCCGGATCCTTCTCGACCTTCTGACACTGCCGGCCTTCGTGGACGTCCTTGCAGGTGTAACCCTGGGTCGCGAGCTCGTCGAGATGTCCCCTGGCCACCGCGCCGTCGACGGTCGCCACGCTCACGGCGATGCCGGTGATGTCGGCCCGGGGGTCGCGCCAGACGCAGTACAGCTGGACGGCACTCGACAGGATCTGGGAGGCGTTCGCGCCCGGAGGAGGGGCGGACGGGGTCACCGCGCCCGCTCCATCGGGTCCGACGAACCCCGGATCGTTGAGCGGGGTGTCGCCGAAGGTTCTCTTGTAGGAGTCCGGACTCACCAGCTGGTGACAGTCCCGCGGAATGGCGACCGCGGGTGCGGTCGATGGAGTGCTCGATGGAGAAGGCACTTGCCGCGTGTGGGACGGGCCGGGATCGGGGTGAACGGTGGGCGACGGCTGCACAGCGGGCGTGCATCCGACGACGGCGAAGGCGGAGAGGGCGATGGCCGCGACCGCGGCCAGCCGGAGGAAGGCCCGCGGCCCCTGCATAACAGACTGCGACACCCTGCAAACCCGAATAAAGCCCACACCATCAATATGGCACGTCGGCGAGTCCCGTGGTTGATAGAACGTGATTGCTAAAAAAGGACACCGACTGGCGTAGCCCGGACGAATCGATGAGTTGGTGAAACGGAGCTCCACGACGTTGCGTCCTCGTTGAGCCCATGCCCTGACCGTTTGAAGCTGAAGGCCAACGCTGTCGTGCTTCGACTATGCGTATGAGAACGACTGCCATCAGACCTCTGCTCCTGCTCGGCGTGACCGGCTGTGTGGCCCAGCCAGATCCAGTCACTGATCAGTCGTCCAGCTCGCCGACGGCCACGGCGTCCGTCGCGGCGATCCCACTCCCATCGATCGTGATCGGCGCGCAGCGCCTCACCGTGACGGATTCTTTGGGCGTTACACACCAGTACCCGTACGACAAGTGGCCCGACGACCTACCTCTGGGGAGGGTTGTTCCTCATCCACTCCGATTGGCCCGCGGACAAGTCCGGCGTGGACCGACTGACCGTCTACGCCCAGGGACGGCCGGAGGGCTCTCTGTCCATCACCGGCCCGAAAGGGGTGCGTGTTGGCGACCCCGCCGCTTCCGTGGCCGCCTACCCGATCTTCTGCAACGCCGACAAGAAGTGCTTCGAAAACCAGGAAACGACCAGTGGCTCGTCGACCACGCTGCGTGTGCTCGACAGCTCCGGCACGGAACCCGGCGTTCATCTGGTACTCGGATACGTCGACGCAACCGAAGGAGTCACCGATATCATCACCGCCGACCCATCATGGGGTACGACCTACGGAATCGACATTCGCGACTGAGCGGGCGCGCCTGTCTGGTCGTCGATGTCGATCCGAAGCGGAACTCCACCAGGTTGCGGTACGGAGCAACCTCTGCCACTGATTGCCACCGGTTCTCTCCCGACTTCGTGGGGGTCGCTGCCTGACAAACTAGATTCCATGCCAGCAGACCTCAACCAATGGGAAGCATCCGTCACAGACCTCTGGGACAAATTCGACTCACTCAGCCGTGATGAAGGTGTCAAGGCCATGCGGGAGTTGGCTGATGCGTGCCCAGCGCGCGACGGCCGGGGCGCATTCGAGCTCGCGAGCATGTACGACTCGATGGGATTCGAAGCTGAGGCAGGCGCGGAGTATGAGCGCGCGCTCGAACTCACCCTCGACGACGCTCGGCATGCTCAACTCGCCGTGCAGTACGGATCGACCCTGCGCAACCTCGGCCGACTTGACGAAGCCATCGCTGTCTTGAGCGCCGCCCCGACTCACGAATCGACAGGCTCGGCGCCTCGTGTCGTGTTGGCTCTGGCGCTTCATAGCGCGGGCCGCAAGGATGAGGCGCTCCGGGTCGCCATCGAGACGCAAATCGAGGCATTGCCCCGGTATCAGCGCTCGATGCGCAACTATGCCGCCGCGCTAACCGAGCCAGCGACTCCAGAAGAGCCGACTACACGTTGAAGCGGAACTCCACCACGTCGCCATCCTGCATGACGTAGTCCTTGCCCTCGATGCGGGCCTTGCCCTTGGCGCGGGCCTCGGCGATCGACCCGGTCTCGACGAGGTCGTCGAAGCCGATCACCTCCGCCTTGATGAAGCCCTTCTCGAAGTCCGAATGGATGACACCGGCCGCCTGGGGGGCCTTCGCGCCCTTCGGGATGGTCCAGGCCCGTGTCTCCTTGGGGCCGGCGGTCAGATAGGTCTGCAGGCCGAGCGTGTCGAAGCCGATGCGGGCGAGCTGATCGAGACCGCTCTCCTCCTGGCCGGTCGAGGCGAGCAGCTCCGCGGCATCCGCGGCATCCAGGTCGATGAGCTCCGACTCCAGCTTCGCGTCGAGGAAGATCGCCTTCGCCGGCGCGACGAGGGCGGCCAGCTCAGCTAGGCGAGGCGCATCGCCGAGGATGGCCTCGTCGACGTTGAAAACGTAGATGAACGGCTTGCTGGTGAGCAGCCCGAGCTCGCGGATCGGCGAGGTGTCGAGGGTCGAGGAGGAGAGCGGCTTGCCGTCGTTGAGCACCTTCTGCGCTGCCAGGGCCGTCTCCAGCACGGCGGGCTCGGTGCGCCGGGTCTTGACCTCCTTCTGGTAGCGCTCGATCGCCTTCTCGAGGGTCTGCAGATCGGCCAGGATGAGCTCGGTGTTGATGGTCTCGAGGTCGGAGGCTGCGTCGACCTTGCCATCGACGTGCACGACGTCCGGATCGGAGAACCCGCGGATGACCTGTGCGATCGCGTCCGCCTCGCGGATGTTGGCGAGGAACTTGTTGCCGAGGCCCTCACCGACGGAGGCGCCCTTGACGATGCCGGCGATGTCCACGAAGGAGACGGGGGCCGGCAGGATGCGCTCGCTCCCGAAGAGCTCCGCGAGCACCCCGAGGCGGGCATCCGGAAGGTTCACCACCCCGACGTTCGGCTCGATCGTCGCGAACGGATAGTTCGCCGCGAGCACCTGATTCTTGGTCAGGGCGTTGAACAGGGTGGACTTGCCGACATTGGGCAGTCCGACGATCGCAATAGTGAGAGCCACGGGCCCCTAGTCTATGGGTGCCGATCGCACCACGGCGCGGAAGCAGTAGGTGCGGTAGGGCAGCTCGAAGCGGTCGCGCCCGGCCAGAGCCGGGTCGGTCTCCATCAGTCGGCGCACCGCGTCGAGGGTGGCGCGACGATGGTCGTCCGTCGCCGTGATCATGTAGCTGCGCGATTCGACGAGGGTGATGAGCGACTCCGGCGTGACGGTCTGCGCCCAGTCCGTCTCGAAGGCCTCCAGCGGTCCGAACGGCTCCCCGATCCCGCGGAGTTCGGCCAAGGCGCGATCGACCGCGTGATTCTGGATGATGTCGCCGAGTTTGTGCACCCAATCGACCCGTTCGTCGCGGACGTTCCAGACCAGGCCGAGGGTGCCGCCCGGACGCAGCACGCGCGCGATCTCCGGCACGGCGAGCGCCTCGTCGACCCAGTGCCAGGCCTGCGCGACCGTGACCGCATCCACGCTCGCATCGGGAAGGGGGATGTGCTCTGCCGTGCCCTTGAGCGCCCGCACCGAGGGGATCACCGCCGCCAGCCGCGTCCGCATCTCGTCGTCGGGCTCCACGGCGACCACGTCGAGCCCCCTGGCGACGAGCGACCGGGTGAGCTTGCCCGTCCCCGCGGCGAGGTCGAGAACGGTGTGCGCCTCCTCCGGCACGAGCCACTCGATGGCGGCCTGCGGATAGCCGGGCCGGGAGCGCTCGTACTCGTCGACTGCCAGGCCGAAGGAGTTGGCCTGCGCCGGGGTTCTGTTCTCGTCCATGGGGATGACGCTACTCGCGACTGTCGCGCAGGAAGGCACCGATGCCGTCGGGAAGCACGTCGAAACCGATCGACCGACTGGGGTTGACCACGATCCCGGCCGTCGGCGGCAGCGAGATCAGCAGATTGCGGCCCAGCGTCGTCAGCGTGTATCGCGCCAGCTCGGCGAAGTCGGCGATCTCATCGAGGTGCGTGAAGATGGCGACCATGGTGATGCCGTCCCGGTCGAAGAGCAGCGGCTGCAGCTGGCTGAGATTGTCCGTGACGACCGTTCCGCTTGGCACGACGACGGGCGTCGAGGCGAAGGTCGTGAGCACGTCGAAACTGGATGCCCTGCCCGCCTGCGCGAGCACGATCATCCGTTCCAGCTCCGTCGGGTCCCGCACCGCACCGAGCACCGTCTCCATCGGACAATCCTAAGGACTCGTCGGCGTGCTCACCCGGCGCGGTCGGACGACCGTGAGACGATGCGGTGATGGCCCTGAACTTCACCGCGATCGATTTCGAAACCGCCAACTCCTCGAGCGCATCCGCGTGCTCCGTCGGCCTGGTGAAGGTGCGCGACGGCAGGGTCGTTGACCGGGCCGGCTGGTTCATCAGGCCTCCCCTCGGCCACGATCAGTTCACCGAGTGGAACACCCGCATCCATGGCATCGTCGCCGCGGATGTGGCGGATGCCGCGCTCTGGAGCGAGCAACTGCCCGACCTGGTGGCCTTCGCCGACGGCGACCATCTGGTCGCCCACAACGCCGGTTTCGACATGGGCGTGATCACGGCCGCCTGTCTGGCGAGCTTCGTCGAGGTGCCCGCCTTCCGCTACCTGTGCAGCCTGCAGGTCGCCCGCAAGACCTACAATCTCGACTCCTACCGCCTGCCGGTCGCCGCCATGGCCGCCGGCTTCGAGGACTTCCACCACCACGACGCGCTCGCGGATGCCGAGGCCTGCGCGGCCATCGTCGTCCACGCCGCCGGACGCCACGATGCCGCAGACATCCAGAGCCTCGCGTCGATCGTCGGCTGCAGGATCCGCGCGATCGGGGCGACCGCGGAGGAGGCCGCGCCCATGGCGCTCGGCCACCACCTCGGGTGACCTTCTCCCTGCTCGCCCTCGTCGTCGGCATCGGCCTGCTCGGACCGCTGCTCGCGGCCAAGACCTCGTGGAACGTCCCCGTCGTGATCGGGGAACTGCTCGGAGGACTCGCGATCGGCTCGTCCGGCCTGCGGCTGGTCGACCCGGCGGACCCGTCGTTCAGCCTGCTCGCGAGCATCGGCTTCGGGCTGACGATGTTCGTCGTCGGATCGCACGTCCCGGTTCGGGATCCTGCGGTGCGGTCGGCCATCGCACGCAGTCTGCTCGGAGCCGTCCTGGTGGGGGTGCTCGCGGTCCCCCTTGGGCTCGCCCTCTCCGCGGCCTTCGGCACCGGGCACGCGGCGCTCTATGCCGTGCTCATCGCCTCCTCCTCCGCCGCGCTTATCCTCCCGATCATCGGGTCGCTGCGGATGGACGGGCCTCGTGTGCTGCAGCTGACCGCCCAGGTCGCCATCGCCGACGCCGTGTGCATCGTGGTCCTGCCGCTCGCCATCGACCCCGCGGAGGCCGGGCCCGCCGCGCTCGGTGCGCTGCTCATCGCCGGATGCGCGCTCGTCCTGTTCTTCGTGCTCAGGGCCCTCGACCGGCGCCGGCTGAAACAGCGGCTGCACGAGTTCTCCGAGCGGCGGCGGTTCGCGCTCGAGCTGCGCCTCAATCTGCTGTTCCTGTTCGCGCTCGCCGCGCTGGCCGAGTTCACCCACGTGTCGATCATGCTCGCCGGCTTCGCACTCGGGCTCGTCATCGGGGCGCTCGGCGAACCGCATCGGCTAACCAGGCAGCTGTTCGGGATCACCGAGGGGTTCTTCGGCCCGCTGTTCTTCGTCTGGCTCGGCTCGACCATCGACCTCGGCCATCTCGCCGCGCATCCGTCGATGATCCTGCTCGGCTTCTGTCTCGGAATCGCGGGCATCGTCGCCCATCTGGCCGCCAGGGCGACCGGACTGCCCTGGCTGCTCGCGGTGATGTCGGCCGGGCAGCTGGGGGTCCCGGTGGCCGCCGCGGCGCTCGGGACCCAGCTGCACCTGCTCGAACCGGGAGAGGATGCCGCGTTGCTGCTCGGGGCGATCATCACGATCGGTGCGACGGCCCTGGCGGGCAGCCTGCGGGCGCGCCGCCTGAGGTCCGGCTCGTCGCCGCGTGCATAACTCCTGCAGTTCTCCCACACCCAGCACGGACGGGCCCGCCCCGGCGGTGAATCGTGCCCGTGAAGCGACGAATCGCAGGAGTTATGCGCACGACGCCAAGGAGGTTCCCCGGCTCAGGACGGTCATTCCCGGACCACGCCGCCCGAATGGCGAGAATCGCGTGCTCGAGGTCGAGACCGGCCCATGCGCATAACTCCTGCAGTTCTCGCGCAGCGGGCCCGAGCGGACCTAGCGGGCCCGGGAAATCGGGCAGTCGCAGCTGCCGGCCGAAAGACTGCAGGAGTTATGCGCATGGCAGCGGCGGGACGAGGAGGCCGGAGAGGCGAGCGGGCCGGAGCCGGGCGCTCAGCGGTTCTCGGGGAAGCCCAGGTTGAGCCCGGCGTGGCTCGGGTCGAGCCATCGACGGGTGATCGCCTTCTGCCTGGTGAAGAAGTGGAAACCGTCCGGCCCGTACGCCTTGGTGTCGCCGAAGAGCGAGTCCTTCCAACCGCCGAAGGAGTAGTAGGCGACGGGAACGGGGATCGGCACGTTGATGCCGATCATCCCGACCTGCACCTCCCGCTGGAACCGTCGGGCGGCCCCGCCGTCATTGGTGAAGATCGCGGTGCCGTTGCCGTAGGCGCCGGCGTTGATGAGCTCCACCCCCTCCTCGTAGGAGGCGACGCGTACGACAGAGAGCACGGGCCCGAAGATCTCGTCCGTGTAGACCCGCGACAAGGTGGGCACCGCGTCGATGAGGGTGGGCCCGAGCCAGAAACCGTCGGATGCCCCGTCCACCTCGATCCCGCGGCCGTCGACGACCACCGTGGCGCCGTCCTCGGTCGCGAGGTCGATGTAGCCCGCTACCTTGTCCCGGTGCTCGCGGGTGATGAGCGGCCCCATGTCGCAGCTCCTGCGGCCGTCGCCGACGGTGAGGCCGGACATCCGCGAGGCGATCCTCGCGACGAGCTCGTCGGCGACGGGCTCGACGGCGACGAGCACGCTGATCGCCATGCAGCGCTCACCCGCTGAGCCGAAGCCGGCGTTCACCGCGGCGTCCGCGGCGAGGTCCAGGTCGGCGTCCGGCAGCACGAGCATGTGGTTCTTCGCCCCGCCGAGCGCCTGGACGCGCTTGCCAGCGGCGCTGCCCGTCTCGTAGATGTACCTCGCGATGGGCGTCGACCCGACGAAGGAGATGGATGCGACGCGCGGATGCGCGAGCAGGGCATCCACCGCGACCTTGTCTCCGTGGACGACGTTGAGCACGCCGTCCGGCAGCCCGGCCTCCTGGAACAGCCGTGCCATCCAGACCGAGGCGGACGGATCCTTCTCGCTCGGCTTGAGGACAACGGTGTTGCCCGCCGCGATCGCGATCGGGAAGAACCAGAGTGGCACCATGGCCGGGAAGTTGAACGGGCTGATGATGCCGACGACGCCGAGCGGCTCCCTGGTCGAATACACGTCGACGCCGGTAGAGACGTTCTCCGAGTACTCGCCCTTGAGCAGATGCGGCATGCCGGTGGCGAATTCGACGACCTCGAGGCCCCTGGCGATCTCGCCGAGGGCGTCGGAGAGCACCTTGCCGTGCTCGGCGGTGAGGATCTCCGCCAGCTCCTGCTTGCGCGCGTTGAGCAGCTCTCGGAAGGCGAAGATCACCGACTGCCGCTTGGCGAGCGAGGTCTCCGCCCACCCGGGGAAGGCCGCGGAGGCGGCGGCCACGGCGGCGTCGACGTCGACGGCGCTGGCCAGCCTCACCTCGCGGGCGACGAGACCGAGCGCGGGGTCGTAGACGGGGGCGGTGCGGGTCGATTCGCCCTCGAACGGGGCGCCGGAAAGCCAGTGATCCACGATGTCCATGCGGCCATGCTAACGGCGGGGAAAGGACCGTCCCGGATGTTCGGACAGAGCTTATTGTTCTCGAAATGTTTGATGCGGCGAGCGGAGGACGACGCGGGATGGCATCGTGGGGGGATGCACATACAGCGCGTCGGATTCACGCCCGTCAAGGGCGGCAGACACCTCGAACACGACTCCGCCGCCCTCGATCGTCACGGCGTCGTCGGCGACCGCGACTTCTCGCTCGTCGACCCGGCGCGTGGGCGGGTGCTCAAGACGGTGGAGAACCCAGCGCTGCTGAGCTCGTGCGCACACCGCGACGGCGACCTGCTCACCATCGACATCGGGGACAAGACGATCACGGCGCTCCCACGCACCACGGGCGAGATCATCGAGATGGACTACTGGGGAAGGCCGGCAGCGGCCAGGTTGGTGGAGGGGCCGTGGGCCGCGGCATACACCGAGCTCCTCGGGCGGGAGGTCGCGCTCATCCGATCCGCGGTTGCGGGCGAGTTCGTCTACGGCGCCACCATCACCATCGTCACGACGGCATCGCTGCGGCGGCTCGCGGAGCTGGTCGGGCACGAGGTGCGCAGCGAGCGATTCCGCGCCAACTTCGTGGTCGACACCGACGACCTCGAACCGCACGTCGAGGACTCCTGGGATGGCCGCGAGTTCCAGATCGGCACCGCGCGGCTGCGCATCCGGGGCGGCATCGACCGCTGCGCGGTCATCGACTTCGATCCGGAGACCGGAGCGTCGGGAACACGACTCCTCCGCACCCTCGCCGGGTATCGCCGGCACGGCAGGACCATCGACTTCGGGGTCTTCGCGGAGGTGATCGTGCCGGGCAGGATCGCGCGAGGGGACCGCCTCACGGCGATCGCCGGGTGACCTCCCGGCGATGTCGCCGCCCGCTGTCACACTGGTTCCATGGATCCCATCGTCGCCCTCATCATCGGCCTTCTCGTCGGCGTCGTGCTCGGCGGGGTCATCGGGCTGTTGCTCGCGCGGAACAGGGGCCGGGGTGGGTCCGCCTCCATCGACCCCGCCCTCCTCGCCTCGCAGCACGAGCTCGCCATCGGCGCCGTGCGCGCCGAAGAGGCCGAGACCCGATCCCGGCTCGCCGCTGAGCTCGCCGCCGCCGAGGCGACCGCGCTCGCGTTGGAGAGGCAGCTGGCCGATCAGCGGGAACAGTACCGCGATCTCGCCGAACGCCAGCGCCAGGAACGGCTCGCCGAGGCGGAGCGCAGGCAGAGCGAGAGCAAGGTGCTGCAGGCCCTCTCCCCCGTCCAGGAGTCCCTGCGGACGATGCAGCAGAAGGTCACCGAGCTGGAGGGCCAGCGCTCGAGGCAGCACGGCGAGCTCAGCGAGCAGCTGAGGAATGCGACCGAATCGGAGGAGCGGCTGCGCTCGACCGCGGAATCCCTCGCCTCCGCCCTGCGAAACAACGCCACCCGTGGGGTCTGGGGCGAGACCCAGCTGCGCAACGTCGTGCAGGCGGCCGGCCTCATCGAACGGGTGGACTTCGACGTGCAGTCCAGCATCACCTCGGACGCCGGCGCCGGCCGGCCGGACATGGTCATCCACCTGCCGGGCGGGAAGAACATCGCGGTCGACGCGAAGGTGCCGTTCACCGCCTACCTCGAGGCGAGCCAGATCGCGGTCACGGCGACGGGCGAGGAGGGGGCCAGGCGCGAGGCCTTCATCAAACAGCATGTCCGCGCCGTCCGCGCTCACATCGACACCCTCGGCGGCAAGGCCTATTGGGCGGGTCTGGACGCGTCTCCCGAGCTCGTGATCGCGTTCATCCCCAGCGAGTCCCTCGTGGCCTCCGCCATGGAAGCCGATCCCGGCATCATGGACTACGCCTTCTCCAAGCGGGTGGCCCTGGCCTCGCCGGTGACCCTGTGGTCCGTGCTGAAGACGGTGGCCTTCAGCTGGCAGCAGGACGTCGTGACCCAGGAGGCGAAGATGCTCTTCGACCTGAGCCGCGAGCTGTACGGCCGGCTCGCCACGCTCGCCAACCACGTCGATCGGCTGGGCCGGTCGATCGAGAGCACCGTCAAGCACTACAACGGCTTCGTCGGATCGCTGGAACGGCAGGTGCTGCCCTCCGCCAGGAAGCTGAGCCTGCTGGACGAGTCGAAGGTGCTGGGAACACACGACGGCATCGAGGAGATGCCGCGCGGTCTCACCGCCTACGAGCTGGTCACGGAACTCGACGCGATCGAGGAGCTCACGGCGGAGCCGGAGCAGAATCGCTGACCTCCCGGCACACCGGATCCGCTGCCCGCGCGAGCCGATCTCGGTCGATCGACGGGAAACCGGCTTTCCCCCAACCGGTTCATTAGGTTAGCCTTACCTTTGCTTGCTCCTCCCAGGCAAAGGATCGTTGTGCCGCACCTCTCGCCCTCCCGTCGCCTCTCGCTCGCCGCAGGTCTCGCCGCCGCAGCGCTTCTACTGGGGGGATGCGCGTCGTCCGCCGCGCAGGACCCCGCCGCGAAGCCCGCCGCAGGCACCGGATTCCCCGTCACGATCGACAGCAAACTCGGTTCGGCCACGATCACGTCCAGGCCGAAGCGCGTCGTGACCGTCAGCTGGACGAATCAGGACGTCGCCGCCGCCCTCGGCGTTGTTCCCGTCGACATGCCCTTCGCCAGCTACGGGGACAACAACAAGGACGGCATCCTCCCCTGGACCTACGACGCGCTGAAGAAGCTCAAGGGCACCGATGTCCCGCTGCACGACGAGACGGACGGCATCCCGTTCGAGGCCATCGGCGACGCTCAACCCGACGTGATCCTCGCCGCCTATTCCGGCCTCACCCAGGAGGACTTCGACACCCTGAGCAAGATCGCGCCCGTCGTCGGCTACCCGGACAAGCCGTGGGGCACCTCCTGGAAGGAGACCACCCTGATGGACGCGAAGGCGCTCGGAAAAGAGAAGGAGGCGAAGGCCAAGATCGCCTCGACCGAGAAGCTCATGGCGGCGGAGGTCGCCAAGTACCCGAAGATCGCGGGCAAGACCTTCGCCTACCTCTCGATCACGTCCGCCAATCCCGACGCCATCACCTACTACACCCCGAATGACGCGCGGGTGCAGTTCGTCACCGAGCTCGGGCTGAAGAACTCGCCAACGGTCGAGAAGCTCAGCAAGGGCAGCTCGGAGTTCTACGGAACCATCAGCGCGGAGAACGCCGACACGATCGACGCCGACATCGTCATCCTGTACGCGGACAGCGACGAGGCGCTCGATGCAATCGCGCAGAACCCGCTCCTCGGCCAGATCCCCGCGGTCAAACGCGGCGCCGTCGTGCCGATGATCGACACGACCTTCATCATGTCGACGTCGGCTCCGTCGCTGCTCTCCATCCCGTGGGCGCTCGACAAGTACGTGCCCCTCATCGGCAAGGCCGCCGCAAAGGCCGACTGACATCAACACCGTCACGGCTGCGCCGCCCGCCGGGCCGTCGCAGGCACACCGGCGGCTCCGGCGCACGAGACTGTTCCCCGCCGCCGTCGCGCTCTGCGTGCTGGCCCTCGTTCTCGTCGTCGGGCTGTCGCTCGCCTACGGGGCGAGGGACATGTCGCTCGCGGCGGCCGCCCACGGCCTGTTCGCTCCCGACCCGGACAGCATCTCCGATCTGGCGGTGCAGTCCCGCATCCCCAGGACACTGGCGGGCCTCTTGGTCGGCGCCGCCCTGGGGCTTGCCGGCGCCGTCATGCAGGGAGTGGCGCGCAATCCCCTTGCCGATCCCGGACTGCTCGGCGTGAACGCCGGGGCCGCCCTCTTCGTCGTCGGGGCGATGACCATCCTCGGCGTGACCTCCGTCGGCGGATATATCTGGTTCGCCTTCCTCGGCGCGGCGCTGGCGGCTCTCGTCGTCTACAGCGTCGCGGCGATCGGCCGCGACGGCGCCACCCCGGTGAAGCTGGCCCTCACCGGGGCCGCGGTCACGGCGGCGCTCGGTTCCCTTGTGAGCGCGACCCTGTTGACGAGCGCCGACACCCTCGACACCTTCCGGTTCTGGCAGGTCGGTTCCCTGGCCGGCCGCAGCGACGAGGCGATCGGCCAGGTGCTGCCGTTCCTGATCGTCGGCGGGGCGATCGCCCTGT
Source organism: Lacisediminihabitans sp. (assembly GCF_036404185.1). GTDB lineage: Bacteria > Actinomycetota > Actinomycetes > Actinomycetales > Microbacteriaceae > Lacisediminihabitans. The sequence goes on from NZ_DASWPB010000135.1 coordinate 12,292, forward strand.
CCAGCGGCCGGATGCTCAACGTGCTCTCCCTCGGCGACGACGTCGGCAGGGGGCTCGGCCAGCGGGTCGCCCTTTCCAGGGCGACCGGCGGACTGGCGGTGGTGCTGCTCTGCGGGGCGGCGACCGCCCTCGCCGGCCCGATCGGCTTCGTCGGGCTCGTGATCCCCCACGTCGCACGCCTCGTGAGCGGTGCGGACTACCGGCGCATCCTGCCGCTGTCCGCCCTCCTCGGGCCGATCCTGCTGCTGTCGGCGGATGTCCTCGGCCGGCTGATCGCCCGCCCCGGCGAGTTGGAGGTGGGCATCGTCACGGCCGTCATCGGCGCACCGGTGTTCATCCTGATCGTGCGCTTCCGCAGGATGGCGAGACTGTGACCGCCGTGAGCGCGCTCCGCGGCGCGCGGGCCATCGGTCTCCACAGGCGCAGGATCACGGTCGGCGCCCTCGTGCTGCTCGTCGCCGCCCTGTTCGCCCTCACCCTCTGCATCGGGACGACGATCACCCCGCCGTCGGAGGTGCTGCGCGTCCTGACCGGGCAGTTCGTTCCCGGCGCCGGCTTCGCGGTCGGGGAGCTGCGGCTGCCCAGGGCGATCGACGCGCTCCTGGTCGGCCTGGCCTTCGGTATGTCGGGCACCATCTTCCAGACCATGCTCCGCAACGTCCTCGCCAGCCCCGACGTCATCGGCGTGAGCGCCGGGGCGAGCGCCTCCGCCGTCATCGGCATCACGGTCTTCGGCGCATCCGGTCTGGCCGTCTCCGGTGTCGCCGTCGCCGGCGCCCTGCTCACGGCCGGGGCGATGTACCTGCTGGCCTATCGCGGGGGCCTCTCCGGCTATCGGCTCGTGCTCATCGGGATCGGGGTGGCCGCCCTGCTGCAGGCCCTGGTCTCCTTCGTGCTGACCCGGTCGTCGGTCTCGGAGGCGCAGGACGTGCTGGTCTGGCTGACCGGCAGCCTCAACCGGAGCCTGTGGAATCAGGTGCCCGGCCTCACGGTCTCCCTGCTGGTGCTGGTCCCCGCGGCGCTGCTGCTGTCCAGGTCGCTCGGCGCCCTCCAGCTCGGCGACGACGCGGCCGCCGGCCTCGGTCTGCGGGTCGAGCGCTCCCGTCTCGCCCTCATCCTCGTCGCCGTCGCCCTCGCCGCGGTGGCGACCGCCGCCGCGGGGCCCGTCGCCTTCGTCGCGCTGCTCGCCGGGCCGATCGCGAGGCGGGTCACGCGCGCCTCCGATGCGGCGCTCGTCCCCTCCGCCCTGGTCGGGGCCGTCATCGTCCTGGCCGCCGATTTCGCCGGACAGCACCTGCTCGGAACGCGTTTCCCCGTCGGTGTCGTCACCGGTGCCATCGGCGCGCCGTATCTGCTGTGGATGCTCGCCCTCTCGAACAGAAAGGGCACCGGTGCCTGACTCCGCTCCCCATTCCCTCCGCGCGGAATCGGTGACGCTCTCCTACGGAGACCGTCTCATCGTCGACCGCCTGTCGGCCACCATCCCCGCCGGCTCCATCACGGTCATCGTCGGCGCCAACGCCTGTGGCAAGTCGACGCTGCTGCGCGGCCTCGCCAGGCTGCTCGCCCCGGTGAGCGGCACGGTGCTGCTGGACGGATCGGACATCCGGTCGCGTCCCGCAAAAGAGGTGGCCAGGTCGCTCGGCCTGCTGCCGCAGTCGCCCACGTCGCCGGAGGGGATCACCGTCACCGATCTGGTGAGTCGCGGCCGCTATCCCCATCAGGGCTGGTTCCGTCGCTGGACGCCCGCGGACGACGAGGCGGTCGCCGGGGCGCTGGCCGCCACGGACACCCTGGAGCTGGCCGGACGATCGGTGGACGAGCTCTCCGGCGGCCAGCGCCAGCGGGTCTGGATCGCCATGGCGCTGGCACAGGACACCGACATCCTGCTGCTCGACGAGCCGACGACCTTCCTCGATCTGAGCTATCAGATCGACGTGCTCGACCTGCTGACCGATCTCAACCGGCGTCGCGGGACCACCATCGTCATCGTCCTGCACGACCTCAACCTCGCGGCCAGGTACGCCGATCATCTCATCGCCATGAAGGACGGTCGCATCGCGGCCAGCGGAAGCCCGGCTGCGGTGGTGACCGAGGAGGTGGTACGCGACGTGTTCGGGCTCGACAGCCGGGTCATCCAGGATCCCGTGTCGCACACGCCGCTCGTGGTGCCGATCGGCCGACATCATCGGCCGGCGTCGTGACCGCGCTCTACCGGGCCTTCGACGTCGTCGTCACCGCCGTCCACCGGCTCAGCCCCTCCTTCGTGCGGATCGTCTTCGGCGGCGACGACCTCGCCGGCTTTGCCGAAGAGGGTCTCGACCAGCGCGTCAAGCTGCTGCTGCCGAACGCCCGCGGCGGCTATCCAGAGGCCGACCTGTCCTCCGCCGGCTGGTACGCGGCCTGGTGCGCGCTCTCCGCCGAGGAGCGGCCGCCAATGCGCACCTATACCGTCAGGCGGCGCTGGACGACGGACGACCGGGTCTTCCTGGACGTCGACTTCGTGCTGCACGGCGCCGGTGGACCGGCATCGCGCTGGGCGGGTTCCGTGGCCGTCGGCGATCGGGTGAAGATCATCGGCCCGGATGCGCCGGCGGGCGGGCCATGGGGAAGCGTGGCCTGGAACCCGCCGGAGGGGGCGCGGCGCTACCTGCTCGCCGGCGACGAGACGGCAGCACCGGCGATCGCCGCCGTGCTGGAATCGCTGCCGCCCGGCACCACGACCCGCGCATTCATCGAGGTTCCGGCCGCCGACGACATCCTGCCGATCGCGACCGCCGAGGGGACCCGGGTCACCTGGCTGCCTCGGGCCGGCCACACCCTGCACGGCGCGCTGCTCGCGGCCGCGATCCGCGCGGCCATCCCCGCCGCGGCCCTGGCGGACGCTGCCGACTCGACGGAGACCGGTGAGGGCACGATCTGGGAGGTCCCCGGCCTCGATCCGGCGACGGGAGCGCGGTTGCCCACGACCGCCTCGACCGGGACCTACGTCTGGCTCGCCGGGGAGTCCGGCTTGATCAGGGAGCTGCGCCGCCATCTCGTCGGCACGGCGGGGATCGATCGTGGCTCCGTCGCCTTCATGGGCTACTGGCGCCTCGGCGCCGCCGAGAGCTGAGACGAGGTCACTCGGGAGGGCTCAGGAGTCCGATCATCCCGTCGAGGATCGTCCGCATGTCGATTCGCGGCTCGTACATCCACTGCAGCTGGAGGCCGTCGCTCGCCGCCGTGATCAGCCGGGCGACGGCGACCGGATCGACGTCCGCCCGAATGTCGCCGGCCGTCTGCCTCGCTCGCACCGCGTCGGCGAGCCTGGCGACGAGATCCGCGTAGCGTTCGCGAATGTAGCCATTGGCCGGATGTTCCGGGGCCTCCCCCTCGACGACGAGCCGGGAATACAGCTGGACCAGCCCCGGCACGGTGCCGTTGTGCTCTGCGGCCCGGCTGAGGAGGTCGATGGTGTCGTCCGCCTCGGAGGCGAGGGCTGCTCTGTCCTGGGCATCCCGCTCCAGCAGGACCTCGGCCATGAGCTCTTCGCGGGAGTCGAAGTAGTGCAGCACGCCCGCCTTGCTGAGGCCGACGGCATCCGCGATCTCCTGCAGCGTCGAGTTGCGGTAGCCCCGCTCGGCGATCACCGCGAGGGCGGCGCGCAGGATCTCGCGGCGTTTGGCCTCGCCCTTGGCGTACCTTCTGACTTCGCCGGCACCGCTCATGCCCGTCACTGTACCAGCGGCAACAAACCTACCCGTGGTTGTTTTTGGTGCTATATTCGAGAAATCGCGGCCAGCGCATCACCGGCCGCTCGACTCGAAGGAGAGACCCATGACGCCTCGCGACCGCATCGACGGCACCGACCACACCGATGGCTCAGCCGGTGACACGGCGGCGGAGACCGCCAGGCTACAGGGGCTCCTCGAGCGACTGAGCCTTCAGGAGAAGGTGCAGCTGCTCACCGGCCGCGACTTCTGGAACACCTGGCCGATCGAGAAGATCGGGCTGCGGCGCATCCTCGTCTCCGATGGGCCGAGCGGCGTCCGCGGCGAGGTGTGGGACGAGCGCTCCCCCTCGCTCAACTTCCCGTCCGCGACCGCGCTCTCCTCGAGCTGGGACCTCGACATCGCCACCCGCTACGGAGCGGCGTCGGCCGTGGAGGCACGCCGCAAGGGCGTCGACGTCATCCTCGGACCGACCATCAACCTGCACAGGTCACCGCTCGGCGGCCGCCACTTCGAGGCCTTCAGCGAGGACCCGCGCCTCACGGCCGACCTCGCCGCCGCCTACGTTCGCGGCGCCCAGGAGAATGGCGTTGGCGCGACCCCCAAGCACTACGTCGCGAACGACTACGAGACGGAACGCTTCACCTCGGACACCGTCATCGGCGAGCGCGCGCTGCGCGAGCTCTATCTGCTCGCCTTCGAGAGGGCGGTCGTCGACGCGCACGCCTGGCTCGTGATGAGCGCGTACAACTCGATCAACGGCGTCACCGCCACGGAGAACGATCTTCTGCGCCGCCCGCTCAAGACGGACTGGGGATTCGACGGTGTCGTGATCAGCGACTGGACGGCCGTGCGGAGCCTCGCCAGCGCGGCGGCGGAACAGGACCTGGTGATGCCCGGCCCGGACGGCCCATGGGGTGATGCCCTTGTCGCCGCGGTGCGTGCAGGCGAGATCGACGAGGCGACCATCGACCGCAAGGTGATCAGGATCCTTCGGCTGGCGGCCAGGGTCGGCGCGCTCGACGGCATCGAGCCGGCCGTGGCCGTGCCGGCCAGGGTCGAGGACGGGCTGGCCTTCGCCAGGGAGGCTGCCGCCGCCGGCAGTGTGCTCCTGAAGAACGACGATCAGACCCTTCCCCTGAAGGCTGGCGCCCTCGGCTCCGTCGCCGTGATCGGCCACAACGCCCTCCAGGCCCGCACCCAGGGCGGTGGAAGCGCGACGGTGCTGCCGGAGCGGGTGATCAGCCCGCTCGAGGGCATTCGCGAGGCCCTGCCGGGTGTCGACGTCCGGTACTCCCTCGGCGCCGTGGTCCAGAAGGGGATCGCCGAGCTGCCGCTCGAGCAGATCGTCAACCCGGCCACCGGCGAGCACGGGATGCTGGTCAGGTTCCTGGACGCGGCCGGGACCGAGCTGTTCCGCGAGGACCGCAGGGCGACGGGCCTGTTCTACTTCGGCGGCGACGCGCCGACCACGACCGCCGACCGGCTCGAGCTCAGCCTGGACTGGACCCCGCGGTCGACGGGAACGGTCCAGTTCGGCTACTCGGCGGTCGGCCGCGGACGCATCTTCGTCGACGGCGTCATGCTCAAGGAGGACGTGAGCGAGGCGGTCGGCATGGACCTCGGGGCGAGCATGCTCAACCCGCCGTCGGCGACGGTCGAGGTCGCCGCCGTGGCCGGCACCGCCGTCCGTCTCGCGATCGAGTTCGATCTCGCGACCGCCGACCAGTCCATCCCCGGACTCGTGTCCATCACGGCCGGTCTCGAGGCGGACGACTCGGATCCCGACGGGCTGATCGCGGCCGCCGTCGAGACGGCCGCGGCATCCGATGTGGCCATCGTCGTGGTGGGGACCAACGCCCAGGTCGAGTCGGAGGGCTACGACCGCGAGAACCTCGACCTGCCGGGCCGCCAGGACGAGCTGGTGCGTGCCATCGTCGCGGCGAACCCGCGCACGATCGTCGTGGTCAACGCCGGCTCGCCCGTGCTGCTGCCCTGGCGCGACGAGGTGCCCGCCGTCCTGCTGACCTACTTCGGCGGCCAGGAATACGGTCACGCCCTCGCCGACATGCTCTTCGGCGCCGTCGAGCCCGGCGGCCGTCTGCCGACCACCTGGCCGAAGACGATGGCCGATGTCCCGGTGATCGACGTCACGCCGAAGGGCGGCGCGGTCCGCTATGACGAGGGAATCCACATCGGCTATCGCGCCTGGCTCCGCTCGGAGACGGAACCGGCCTTCGCCTTCGGTCACGGCCTCGGATACACCACCTGGCGCATCCAGGCGGCCACCGCGACCCCGGTCGTCTCCGAGGGCGGAATCGTCACGGTGACGGCCGAGGTGACCAATACCGGCCAGCGCCGGGGAAAGCAGGTCGTGCAGGTGTACGCCTCCCGCGCGGCCTCAGCGGTCGACCGTCCCGTTCGCTGGCTCGTCGGGTTCGCACCCGTCGTCGTCGAGGCGGGGGCGAGCACGACGGTGACCATCGAGGTACCCACGAGGGCCTTCGCCGACTGGTCGGACGGCTGGAACTACGAGGCGGGCGAGTTCACCCTCCATGTCGGCTCGTCCGTGCTCGATCTACCGGAGGCGGCGACGGTAGCACTGGTTTAGACCCACTTCTGCGCGACGTGGTCGGCTTCGACCCGTCTGATCGTGCCCGACTTGCCACGAAGCACGATGCTCTCGGTGCGGATGACGGGCCCGAGCTTCCTGACGCCGGCGACGAGCTGGCCGTCGGTGACCCCCGTCGCGACGAAGTAGGTGTTGTCGCTGGAGACCAGATCGCCCGACTCCAGCACCCGCTCGAGGTCGTGGCCGGCGTCGAGCGCCCGCTGGCGCTCCTCGTCGTTCCGCGGGAGCAGGCGAGCCTGGATGAACCCGTCGAGCGCCTTGAGCGCACAGGCCGTGATGATGCCCTCCGGGGTGCCGCCGACGCCCACGCACATGTCGATCCGGGTGCCGTAGAGGGCCGCGTTGATCCCGCCGGCGACGTCTCCGTCCAGCATGAGCCTCGTCTTCGCCCCGGCGGCATGGATGTCGTCGATGAGCTGGGTGTGCCTGGGCCGGTCGAGCACGGCGACGGTGAGGTCCCCGATGTCCTTGCCCTTGGCCTTGGCGAGCGCCCGGATGTTCTCCGCGATCGGCTGACGCAGATCGACGACGCCGCGCCCCTCCGGGCCGGTGACGATCTTGTCCATATAGAAGACCGCGGAAGGGTCGTACATGCTGCCGCGATCGGCGACCGCGATCATCGACAGCGCGTTCTGGCGCCCGGCCGCGGTGAGCGAGGTCCCGTCGATCGGGTCCACCGCGATGTCACAGGTCGGGCCGGTGCCGTCGCCGACGTGCTCGCCGTTGAAGAGCATGGGGGCGTGGTCCTTCTCGCCCTCGCCGATGACCACGACGCCATCGAAGCTCACGGTGCCGAGGAAGGTGCGCATCGCATCCACCGCGGCGCCGTCGGCGGCGTTCTTGTCTCCGCGTCCGATGAACGGGACGGCGCGGATGGCCGCCGCCTCCGTCGCGCGCACCAACTCCATGCCCAGGTTGCGGTCCGGATGAAGGTATAGGGGTTCGGTATCGATGCTCACCCGTCAAGGCTAACCAAATAGGGGTCGGATGGCCCTAGCCGCCCCCAAGAAGGCGATGCATCTTTAGTCAATAGACTTCAGTCACGATTCTTTTGAAGGAGACATTCATGCCCGTCGCAACACCGGAACAGTACGCAGAGATGCTCGACAAGGCCAAGAAGGGCGGCTTCGCCTACCCCGCGATCAACGCTTCGTCGTCGTCGACGATCAACGGCATCCTGCAGGGACTCACCGAGGCGGGCTCCGACGGCATCATCCAGGTGACCACCGGGGGCGCCGACTTCTTCGCCGGCCAGAGCGTCAAGGCGCGTGCCTCCGGGGCGCTGGCCTTCGCGGCCTTCGCCACCGAGGTGGCGAAGAACTATCCGATCACCGTCGCACTGCACACGGACCACTGCCCGAAGAACGCCCTCGACGACTTCGTCCTGCCGCTGCTCGCCGCCTCCGAGGCCGAGGTCAGGGCCGGTCATAACCCCATCTTCCAGTCCCACATGTGGGACGGTTCCGCGGTGCCGCTCGCGGAGAACATCGAGATCGCCAAGGGTCTGCTGCCCCGCATGAAGGCGATCCACGCCATTCTCGAGGTCGAGATCGGCGTCGTCGGCGGCGAGGAGGACGGCGTCGGCGCCGCAGAGAACGCCAACCTCTACACGACCCTCGACGACGTCGTGCAGGTCGTCGAGGCCCTCGGCCTCGGCGAGCAGGGACGCTACATCGCCGCGCTCACCTTCGGCAACGTCCACGGCGTCTACAAGCCGGGCAACGTCAAGCTGCGCCCCGAGCTCCTCGGCGAGATCCAGGAGGGCCTCGCGGCGAAGTACGGCACCGGCGCGAAGCCGCTCGATCTCGTCTTCCACGGCGGATCCGGCTCCACGGATGCCGAGATCGCCACCGCCGTGGCCAACGGCGTCGTCAAGATGAACATCGACACCGACACCCAGTACGCCTACAGCCGCTCGATCGCCGACACCGTTCTCCGGAACTACGACGGCTTCCTCAAGGTGGACGGCGAGGTCGGCAACAAGAAGGTCTACGACCCGCGCTCCTGGGGCAAGATCGCCGAGTCAGCCCTCGCCAAGCGGGTCGTCGAGGCCACCCAGCAGCTGGGATCCGCCGGCCACTCCGGCAAGTAGTCTTCAGCCTTCGGGCGGCAGGTCGAACTCCATGGAGAACTGCCGCCCGTCGTGCCAGACGAGATTGGGCACGGTCGTCCCGAGCGTGATGTAGTAGGGTGCCAGGGCCGTCATCCGGCCGGTGCCCGACACCTCGATGTCCGAGTGGAGCAGCACGCGGGTGGACTCCCCCTGCGGGACGAACTCCACCCGCAGCCTTCCCCGGTCGAGCGGCGGGGTGCGGAGCACGGCGAGGAGCAGCCCCCTGAGGGCCGCCTTCTGCGGCTGAAGCATCCTGTCCGCCCGGCGCTCCGGGTCGATGACCTCGACCGGCAGATCGTCCACCAGTGCCTGGAGCCAGCTCAGGCGGGACCTGGTCACCAGGTCGAGGCGAACCGCCTCGGCGAGACGGGCGGCCATGGACCGGTGCTGCGCCTTGATCTCTCCAGAGGCCGCCCACTCCTCGAGCAACGGTATCGCCCGCTCGATGAGCGCGGGCAGGGTGCTGCCCTGGAAGCGGCCGACCGCGGGGTCGACGATCTCGTCCTGGGGCGCGTCGAGGGAGCGCAGCACCAGGGTCACGACCGTGTACGAGAACACGGTCATGGATGCCGTCGCCACGACGATCGGCCCGGTGCCGATGAGGAGGACGGTGATCGGCGGCCAGAACGACTCGGTGGAGACGAAGCCGACCCAGAGGACGGCGCCGGCGACGATCGTGCTCAGGACGCCATAGAGCAGCACCTGGAGGGCGGACGAGTAGGGTCCGAGGCTCGCGATCACCAGGGCCAGCCCACAGGTGGCCCACCACTGCTCGACGGGGACGGAGCCGGGGGCGAGGTCCGCGGCGGAGGCCAGCAGCGCCAGCCAGGCGACCAGCAGCACGAGCATGGCCTGCCAGGTGCGCAGGTGCGGCCGACGAGGCCGGGTCAGCGTGAGGATCGCGATGCCGCAGCCCACGAAGAGGACGATGGCAACGAGCTCGAGCCCGGGAGCCGGCGCGGTGCCGCGGGTCACCAGCGAGGCGATCACCCCGTAGGCAGCGATGATGCCGGCGAACACGCCGGGGACGAGCGGACCGCTGAACCAGCTGAGCGGGTCCACCTCCTGCGGTGAGACCCTCCAGCTCTCAGCCCTCGCCATGTCGCTCCGCCCCGACCGGCACGGTGATCAGCACGGAGGTGCCGACGCCCACCGCGGACCGCACGACGACCTGGCCGCCGACGCTCTCGATCCGCTCGGTGAGCGCGACCCGGATGCCGAGCCTGTTCGCCGGGACCGCCGCCGGATCGAAGCCACGGCCACGGTCGACGATCATGAGGGTGAAGGTACGCCCGTCGCTGTCGACGAGCACCTGCGCCTCGGTGGCCTGGGCATGCCGCAGCACGTTGTTGAGGCTGGCCCTCAGCGCGCCGGCGACGGCCGCCCTGGTGCGGGAGGGGAGCCCGTCCATGACCGTCGCATCGCCGGTGATCCGCGCCGCCAGTCCCCGCCACGGGAACTCGGCGACGACGGAGGCGATGTCATCGCGCCTGTCCGGTCCGTCGTCCAGCGCCTCGAAGCCGCCCTCCATCACCGACCGGAGCAGCCGGACGTCCGCGCGGAAGCGCTCGCGATCTCGTTCGTCCAGTCGTCGTGTGTTCGTCGCGACCAGGCCCAGGTCGGTCAGCAGGGTCTCGTGGACGAGCGCGACGGTGTCCCGCTCGAGGACCCGCTGAGCGGACATCCCGGCCATCGTGAGCTCCATCTCGGCCACGTCGGGCACCCGCGCGAGCTGGCTGCGGCGGATGAGGCCGAGCGCGATCCACACCGTGATATAGAGCACCGCCACCATGGCGGGTCCGAACCCGGTGACGATGCCCTCACCGAGCGAGAGGTCGGCGGCGATGGTGGCGGCGAGGCCGACGAGGAAGCCGGACACGGTCCACAGGACGCTCGGCACGACCCCGAGGGACAGGCTCCCGACGAGGGTGAGGGCGACGGCCGGCCGGTTGAGCAGATACACACCCCGCTCGTGCAGGGTCGGATCGGTGTGGCTCAGGGCGATCTGGAAGACGAACGAGCAGGCGGCACCGACGAGCAGGTAGGTCACGGCGGAGCTCGGCGTCTTCCTCCAGGCCAGCAGCACCAGGGACGCCGCCATGACGACCAGCGCCGCGGCGGGGACACCCACCTCGGCCAGCCGGTGAGCGGAGGCGAGAACGTCGACCAGCACGATGGCCGTCGTCAGCAGGGTGACCCCGGCGACCGCCCAGCCGCCCCTGGACACCGCGGTGGCAATGGCCGCGGAGGCGAGCGGACGCGGTGGAACCCGTACCTTCACCACACCCCGATCGCTGCTGTATCCAAAATCATAGAGCCAGGCACGGGCGGACCGGATTGCGGCGGGATCAGCCCTGTCCGTTGACGTAGGTCGTGAATGCCGGATCGGAGAACATCAACACGAGCAGGCAGACCCCCACGACGATGGAGGCGACCACCCCGGCGATGACGGGCACGTAGAAGGCCAGACGGTTGCGGCGGAGGAGCCGGCCGGTGACGGCGGCGGCGATGATCCAGAGGACCGCGCTCGAGACGTTGATGACGACGCCGAGCGCGGTGGCCAGCGCCGACGGGGTGAAGGTACCGATGCCCTGAGCGGCATACACGTCGTTCAGCAGCGATGCCGGGTCGGAGAACTGGAAGAACCCGCCGATGATGTTGATGAGGCCGTAGGCGAGGAGGGCGACGCTGAGCACGACGTTCCATCGCCTCGGGCGCGGGACGGCGGTGGCGGCAGGGGAATACGGTCGCAGCGGCGCGGGGGGCGCCGTGGGGGGCGGAGGCTCTGCAGGGGTTCCGATGGCCTTCGCCTGCACCTCGGGAGAGGCGTACTCGCCGTACTTGGGCCGGGGACGCGGATCGGTCATCGGGACTGCCAGTCGAGCTGGCGGATGCGTCCGCCGAGTCCACGGGCATCCGCCTGCCCGTCGGCGTCCTTGCGGAGCTCCTTGGGGAGCGAGAACATGAGATCCTCCTCCGCCGTCACGATCTGCTCGACGTCGGCGTAGCCGGCATCCGCGAGGTCGTCCAGCACCTCCTGCACGAGCACCTCCGGCACCGACGCACCGGAGGTCACCCCGACCGTCGTCACGCCATCGAGCCACTCCTGACGGATCTCGCTCGCGTAGTCGACGCGGTATGCCGCCCTGGCGCCGTGATCGAGCGCGACATCCACGAGCCTGACCGTATTCGAGCTGTTGGCCGAGCCGACGACGATCACGAGCTCCGCCTCCTCCGCGACCTTCTTGATCGCGACCTGACGGTTCTGGGTCGCGTAGCAGATGTCGTCGCTCGGCGGGTTGTGCAGATTGGGGAAACGCTCCCGCAGGAGGCGAACGGTCTCCATCGTCTCGTCGACGCTCAACGTCGTCTGCGACAGCCAGACCAGGTTGTCCGGATCCTTCACCCGGATGGAGGCGACGTCCTCCGGGCTCCCCACCAGCGTGGTTCGCTCCGGAGCGTGTCCCATCGTGCCCTCGACCTCCTCGTGACCGGCGTGGCCGATCAGCAGGATCTCGAAATCGTCCCTGGCGAACCGGAGCGCCTCACGGTGCACCTTCGTCACCAGCGGACAGGTCGCGTCGATCGCCTCGAGGTCGCGCTCGGCGGCCGCCTGCACGACGGCAGGCGAGACGCCGTGCGCGGAGAACACGATGTGGGAGCCCGGTGGGACCTGATCGACCTCGTCGACGAAGATCGCACCCTTCTTCTCGAGGGTCGACACGACGTGGATGTTGTGGACGATCTGCTTGCGCACGTAGACCGGAGCGCCATAGTGCTCCAGCGCCTTCTCGACCGCGATGACGGCCCTGTCCACTCCTGCACAGTAGCCTCGGGGGGCGGCGAGCAGCACCCTCTTGGGACCCGTGACGGGGTTGTCCCGTAGCCTGTTGCGTACCGCGGGAATCCGCGGCACGCTGAAGCTGGCGGCCTCGCCGTTGGTTATCGCGCTCACGGCACGATTCTACTTCGGCGGCGCTCACAGAGACTGGGAGACGGACAGATGGCAAGCAGGGCGGCGACGGAGGCCTTCGAGAACCTCGCTCTTTCACTGCGCGACGAGGACGGCGTGACCTTCGAGCCGAGTGGGCTCGTGGTGCACGGCAAGCTCTTCGCATTCCTTCAGGGGGAGCGCCTCGTGGTCGAGCTGCCGGAGAGCCGTTCCCGCGACCTGGTCACCCGTGGGGTGGCGGCCACCTTCGTCTCCGAGGGACATCCGAGTCGCAAATGGGTGAGCGTCGCCGACGTGCAGCTCTGGGACGAGCTGGCCAGGGAGTCGCACGAGTTCGTGGGAGAGCCGCCCATCGGCGGCCAGTCGTGACGGGCCGGTCATGACGATGACGGATGCCCCCTCGACGGTCGACGCGCCGTGGCCCGTCGCCCTGCTCTCGACCAAGATCAAGGGCTGGATCGACAGGCTGGGCAGCGTCTGGGTGGAGGGCGAGATCACCCAGTGGGGCGCCTCCGGCGGGAACGTGTACGGCAAGCTCAAGGACCTCGAGGCCGACGTGACGGTCGGCTTCACGGTGTGGTCCTCCGTGCGCGCCAAGCTTCCCGACGACCTCAAACAGGGCGATCACGTGATCGCCCTCGTCAAGCCGAACTACTGGCTCAAGGGCGGAACGCTCACGATGCAGGTGTTCGAGATGCGCCACGTCGGCCTCGGCGACCTGCTGGAGAGGCTCGAACGGCTCCGCCGGCTCCTGGCGAGTGAGGGCCTGTTCGATCCCGACCGCAAGAGACGCCTGCCCTTCCTGCCCCACTGCATCGGCCTGATCACCGGGAAGGACTCCGACGCCGAGAAGGACGTGTTGCGCAACGCGCAGCTGAGATGGCCGGCCGTCGCCTTCCGGGTCGTGCACACCGCCGTCCAGGGAGACCGGGCATGCGGAGAGGTCACCTCGGCGCTCAAACTGCTCGACGCCGATCCGGAGGTCGACGTGATCATCGTCGCCCGCGGAGGAGGCGACTTCCAGAACCTGCTCGTCTTCAGCGACGAGACGCTCGTGCGCACCGCCGCCGCCTGTCTGACCCCTGTTGTCAGCGCAATCGGCCACGAGGCGGACCGGCCGCTGCTCGACGAGGTCGCCGACCTGCGCGCATCCACGCCGACGGATGCGGCGAAACGAGTGGTCCCGGACGTCGCGGAGGAGCTGAATCGGGTGCAGCAGGCGCGCGCGCGAATCGGCAACAGGATGACCGGCCTCATCGGCTCCGAGATCGACCGCCTCGAACAGCTCCGCTCTCGCCCGGTGCTCGCGAGCGCGACCTGGGTCGTCGACTCGCGCGCCGAGGAGCTCGGGCGCTACGTCGCCCGCAGCGCCGAGCTCGTCGGACGGTTGATCGAACGCTCCCAGGCGTCCGTGACGGAACTGCGATCGCAGCTCCGGGCGCTCTCGCCGCAGCGCACGCTCGACCGGGGCTACGCGATCGCCCAGCTGCCCGGCGGAGGCATCCTCCGCAGCGAGAAGGATGCGGTGGTGGGCACTCCCCTCCTCCTCACCCTCGCCGACGGTGCCGCCCACGCAACCGTCGCGCCGGCACCGACCGCCGCACCGAAGGCTGGGTAGAGTTAACCGGTGGCACAGAATCCTTCCCCCGCCCAGAACGGCGACATCGCGGACCTGACCTACGAGCAGGCCAGGGACGATCTCGTCCGCGTGGTGAACGAGCTCGAGCAGGGCTCGTCGACCCTCGAGCAGTCGCTCGAGCTCTGGGAACGCGGGGAGGCCCTCGCGCGCCGCTGCGAGGAATGGCTCATCGGGGCGAAGGCCAGGCTCGACGCGGCCCGCGCCGCCAGCGTCGACTGATGTCCGTGACAGGCTCCGCCGGGCGTCCGCCGCGGATCGTCGCGGAGCTCGGCCGCCCGGAGACGCCGGAGGAGACCGCCGCGCGCAAGGCGGAGAGCTCCCGGCGTCACCGGTCGAACCAGACCCTGGTCAACCTCGTGATCGCCCTCGTCGCCTCCCTCGCCGTGGTGCTCGTCCTCGTGCTGGTGGTCGTGCGCCCGGCTCCCCCCGCCGCGCCGCGCATCGATTATCGCGCCGACGCCGCCCAGGCCCAGCCGGGGGTCGAGGAGCCGCTCGCCGCCCCTCACCTGCCGGCGAGCTGGACCGCCAACGCCGACGGTCTCGACACCGGTTCCGATGGGGTGACGTCCTGGTCGATCGGCTTCATCACGCCCGGCGAACAGTTCATCGCGCTCAAGCAGGGGGTGAAGGCGAACGCGACCTGGGTCGCCGATCAGCTGAACCAGGCAAGGGCGACGGGAAAGACGGTCGTCGGCGGTCTCGACTGGACGGTGTACGACCAGCGCGACCAGAAGGACCCCGGCAACTTCGCCTACTCGATGACGACAAGACTCGACGGCAGCAGCATCGTGCTCCACGGAACGGCGAAGACCGCGGAGTTCACGGCCATCGCCTCGGCGATCGCGAGGCAGCTCACAACGACGGGAAGCGACGGATGACACAGGAGCGCAGGACCAGCCCGCTGACGGCGTGGCAGGAGATGCAGCACGGCAACGAGCGATTCGTGAGCGGCGTGCCGAGCCACCCCCGCCAGGACGTCGAGCGCCGCGAGCAGCTCCTCGGCCAGCAGACGCCGCACGCCGCGCTGTTCGGTTGCAGCGACTCCCGGCTGGCGGCCGAGATCATCTTCGACCTGGGTCTCGGCGACCTCTTCGTGGTCCGCAACGCCGGCCAGATCATCTCGGACTCGGTGATCGGCTCGCTGGAATACGCGGTCAGCGTCCTGCGGGTCCCCCTCATCGTTGTGCTCGGCCACGACGAATGCGGCGCGGTGGCCGCCGCGATCGACTCCCAGGCGCCCGACGCCGTGCCGCTGCCCCCGCACATCCACCTGCTGATCGAGAAGATCATTCCCGCGGTGCGACGGGTCCAGCGGGGTGGCGCCCCCGGCATCCGCCCCGATCCGACCGAGGTCGGGCGGGAACACCTGCGCGACACCGTGGCCGAGCTCCTGGAGCACTCCGAGCTGATCAGCGATGCCGTCGCCGCGGGTACGCTGGCCATCGTCGGGGCGAACTACCGGCTGCTCGAGGGCACGGCCGTCCCCGACATCGTCGTCGGCGCCGTCTAGCGCCGACCCCGCGAGTAGAGAAGGAAACACAACGCCGTGAGCGACTCCACCGAGGCAGACCAGCAGTACCGCATCGAGCACGACACGATGGGCGAGGTGAGGGTGCCGATCTCCGCGCTCTACGGCGCGCAGACCCAGCGCGCGGTGGAGAACTTCCCGATCTCCGGCTCTGGCCTCGAGGCGGCGCAGATCGTGGCCCTCGCCCGCATCAAGCGCGCGGCGGCGATCGTCAACAGCGAGCTCGGCATCCTCGACCCCTCGATCGCGGACGCCATCGTGCTCGCGGCGGACGAGCTCATCGCCGGGCGCCATCACGACCAGTTCCCGGTCGACACCTACCAGACCGGCAGCGGCACCTCCTCGAACATGAACATGAACGAGGTGCTGGCGACGCTCGCCACCCGGTTCACGGCCTCTCCCGTGCATCCCAACGATCATGTCAACGCCTCGCAGTCGTCGAACGACGTCTTCCCCACCTCCGTCCACGTGGCCGTGACGGGCGCGCTGCTCGGCGACCTCGTCCCGGCCCTCGACCATCTCGCGGCGGCGTTCGAGCGGAAGGCCGTGCTCTGGGCCGATGTCGTCAAGTCCGGGCGCACCCACCTCATGGATGCCACTCCGGTCACGCTCGGCCAGGAGTTCGCCGGGTATGCGGCGCAGATCAGGCACGGGATCGAACGCGTCCAGTCGACCATCCCGCGCGTCGCCGAGGTTCCTCTCGGCGGCACGGCCGTCGGGACCGGCATCAACACCCCTGCCGGTTTCTCGCAGAGGGTGATCGCCGGTCTCGCCGCCGATTCTGGGCTGCCGCTGACCGAGGCGCGCGACCACTTCGAGGCGCAGGGAGCCCGCGACGGTCTCGTCGAGGCATCCGGTGCCCTGCGGGTCATCGCGGTGAGCCTCACCAAGATCTGCAACGACCTGCGCTGGATGGGATCCGGGCCGAACACCGGCCTCGGCGAGCTGCACATCCCCGATCTGCAGCCCGGCTCCTCGATCATGCCTGGCAAAGTCAACCCGGTGATCCCCGAGGCGGTGCTCATGGTGGCCGCGAGGGTGATCGGCAACGACGCGACGATCGCGTGGGCCGGCGCATCCGGCGCCTTCGAGCTCAACGTGGCCATTCCGGTCATGGGAACCGCCCTGCTCGAATCGATCAGGCTGCTGTCGAACTCGACGGTCGCCCTGGCGGACAAGGCCGTCGACGGACTCGAGGCGAACCGCGAACGTGCCCTGGCCCTGGCGGAGTCCTCCCCCGCGATCGTGACGCCACTCAACCGGGTGATCGGCTACGAGGCGGCGGCCGCGGTGGCGAAGAACGCCGTGAACAAGGCGATCACCATCCGCGAGTCCGTGATCGACCTCGGCTTTGTCGACCGCGGCGAGGTGACCCTCGAACAGCTCGATACCGCGCTCGATGTACTCTCCATGACCAGGCCGCCCCGGTCCTGACCCCGAGGCGCTAGCGGGTCGCGCCGGCCTTCGGTATCGGTGCGCCGCCGAGAGTGACGACCGCGCGCCCCTGTAGCGGACCCTGCAGGTCGACGGGGATCAACACGGAGACGGAGTCTGCGCCGGCGGCCGAGGTGCTGCAGTCCATCACCTGGGCCGTTGTCAGGCCACCGGGATTCGGTTGCCCGTAGAACACACCCACCGAGACCGTCTTGTCGGCCTCCACCACGGCCACCGCCTGCGGAATGCATCGCCTGTCGGCTCGGACCTCCACCACGAGGTCGGCCGTGTCGAGGGCGGTGAGCCCGACCTCGGGGTTCGTGCCGAGATATCCGTCGTCGCTGGGGGGCGAGAAGTTGTTCAGGGAGAACAGGTAGTCGGGATTGCGCTGGGCGCCGTCGATGCCGAGGTAACGAAGCACCGGCTGATCGACGAGGCCGAACGGCGCGGAGGCGAGCGGAGCGAAGACGCGGTTGACGACCTGCGGCTCCGGGCGTCCCCAGACGCGCTGGACCTCGCTCGTGGGATGCCCGGTCCCTCCGGGGGTGGGCTGCGCGGGGCGCGTGCCACCTGAGGAGACCCCGACGAGGACGATGGCGATCAGTCCAGCCACCGCGACGAGCCGCTGTATGCCGAAGACGCCGGGCCTCGGCTCCGGAGCCGAGGCGGAACGACTCCAGCCCATCAGCGTCCGCCATTGGCCGCGAGGGGAGACCGCGCCCCAGAGCGTCAGAATCGTGAGCCCGACCAGGATCGCGATCAGGACGGGAGGCATCCTTCAACCCTAAGCTGCTTCCCGACGTAGTGAGAGATCATCCGTTCTTTGCCGCGCCGGATTGGCAGCTTTCTCCAAGATTCGCGCCCGCCCGCCGTGCATAACTCCTGCAGTTCTCGCCCGGCTGCCGCCGAGAGCCCGGATCGCCGGGGCGGCCCGGAGGCGCAGAGGAGAACCGCAGGAGTTATGCACATCGTGGGCCGGCGCACGACGGCGTGCGCTAGGTCAGCTCGTTGGACTCCAGCATCTCGGTGACCAGGGCGGCGATCGCCGACCGCTCCGAGCGACTGAGGGTGATGTGACCGAACAGCGGATGTCCCTTGAGCGTCTCGATCACCGAGGCGACCCCGTCGTGACGGCCGACCCGCAGGTTGTCGCGCTGTGCGACGTCATGGGTCAGCACCACCCGGGAGTTCTGGCCGATCCGGCTGAGCACCGTCAGCAGCACGTTGCGTTCGAGCGACTGGGCCTCGTCGACGATCACGAAGGCATCGTGCAGGGAACGGCCGCGGATGTGGGTCAGGGGAAGCACCTCGAGCATCCCGCGCTCGATCACCTCGTCGAGCACGTTCTGCGAGACGACAGAGCCGAGGGTGTCGAACACCGCCTGAGCCCAGGGATTCATCTTCTCGGCCGCGTCGCCTGGCAGGAAGCCGAGCTCCTGGCCGCCGACGGCGTAGAGCGGACGGAAGACCATGATCTTCTTGTGCTGCTGCTTCTCCAGTACCGCCTCGAGGCCGGCGCACAGCGCCAGCGCCGACTTGCCCGTCCCCGCGCGCCCGCCGAGCGAGACGATGCCGATCTCCGGATCGAGGAGCATGTCGATCGCGAGCCGCTGTTCGGCGGAACGCCCGTGCAGGCCGAAGATGTCCCGATCGCCGCGCACGAGTCGGAACTCGCCGCGCGAGGTCACCCGTCCCAGGGCGGAGCCCCGGTCGGAGTGGACGACCAGACCGGTGTTGATCGGGATGTCCTCCACCAGCCGGGAGTGCAGCTGCTCGTTGTCGTAGAGCTGGGACATCTGCTCGGAACCGAGGCTGATCTCCGCCATCCCGGTCCAGCCGGAGTCGACGGCCAGCTCGGCGCGATACTCCTCCGCGGCCAGGCCGATCGACGCCGCCTTCACGCGGAGGGGAAGGTCCTTCGAGACGACGGTCACATCGAGACCGTCGTTGGCGAGGTTCAGGGCGACCGCGAGGATCCGCGAATCGTTGTCGTTCAACTGGAGTCCGGAAGGCAGCACCGACATGTTCGAGTGGTTGAGTTCGACCCGGAGGGAGCCGCCCTCTCCAACGGCGATCGGGAAGTCGAGACGCTCGTGCTGCACGCGCAGTTCGTCCAGATTGCGAAGCGCCTGGCGAGCGAAATAGCCGATCTCCGGGTCGTTGCGTTTCGACTCGAGTTCGGTGATCACGATCACCGGCAGCACCACCGGATGTTCTGCGAAGCGGAAGATGGCCTTCGGATCGGACAGCAGCACCGAGGTGTCGAGCACATAGGTGCGCTCGGCGGTCACGGTCCGCTCGTCCGACTGGGGAGTTTGGCTTGTCTTCTGCTTGGTGTTGTCGACCAGGGCCACGTTTGCTCCATCCCCGAGCGCTTAGCGCTCGGATCCAGTCCCGTGACGGCCAACACACGTACCGAAACGAACTTTCATGGCCGTCTCGACCAGGCGCCATACCTGATGAAAATGACGCTACGTGGGGATCCTGGGCTCCCGCTCAGCGACACGCGCGAGTTCGTGTTACCGATCGGTTAATCTTGCCCGCCCCCGCGCGGGCCGGTTCAGACGGTGATGGCGGAGGCGTAGCTCGTGAAGGCGGCACGCAGCATGTCGAAGGTCTCCTCGTCCGTCG
Organism: Lacisediminihabitans sp.; assembly: GCF_036404185.1. Classification (GTDB taxonomy): domain Bacteria; phylum Actinomycetota; class Actinomycetes; order Actinomycetales; family Microbacteriaceae; genus Lacisediminihabitans. The sequence continues at coordinate 31,934 of NZ_DASWPB010000135.1, forward strand.
ACACGTGGGAGCTGAGCCGCACGGTGCTCTCCCGGATCGTCGCGGTGAGACCGTGGTTGAAGAGGGATGCCGAGAGCGCGGTGAGCTGATCGGCGGCGGGTTCCAGCACGACGATGCCCGCGCGCTCATTGTCGGCCCTGGAAGAGACCACGGGAACGGCGTACTCGTCCGCGAGCTCGATCACCCTGGACACCTTCTCGCCAACGCACGCGCTGACCTCGCCGATGCCGACGGAGGCGATCTCCTCGAGCGCGGTGGCGAATCTGGCCTGGGCGACCGGGCTCGGATTGCTCACCGTGAAGGCCCCCGCGCCGCGCACCGGGGGAAGCAGGCCGGTGGTGGGGTCGCCGTCGGCGGAACTGAATCCGGAGACCACCGGCGTGAGCCGGTCGACGGCCCGGTCGCTGAGGGCGAGAAAACCGGTCCCCCAGCCGGAGCGGATCCATTTCTGACCGCCCGCGACGACCACATCGGCCACCCCGTATGGCGCATCCACCACCCCGAAGCCCTGAACGGCGTCGACGACCAGCAGCCGGTCGCCGATGACCTGCCGGATGCCGTCGATGTCGGCGAGATATCCCGTGCGGTAGTCGACGAGGCTGACCACGACCGCGACGGTGTTCTGGGTCAGCTGATCCCGCACGATGCCCGGGGTGATCGGTCCGCCGCCGGTCTCGAGCCAGATGGGGTCCAGCACGCCGAGCGCCTCGGCGGCACGAGCGGCCGCGAAGCTGGCGCTCGGGAACTCGAGCGCGGAGAGCAGCACGCCGCCGGTCAGACCGAACATGGTGTGCATGAGGCCCGCGCTGGTGTTCGGTTGGAACACCACCTGGTCAGCTCGAAAGCCGGTCAGGGCGGCGACGGCCTCCCGCACGCGCGCATCCTGCTCGTCCAGGCTGGCGAGGCTGCCGAAGCGGGCACGGCGGAGCAGCTCGTTCTGCGCCTGCTCCTCCGCGATCACCGCGTTACCGAGCGGGCCGAAGCGGGCGAAGTCCAGGTATCCCGGCTCCTCGGTGAAGTCGGCCGCGAATTCGTCGATAGTCGTCATTTCACTAGCTACCGTAGCGGCGTTGACGGGTCGCGTAGTCACGCAGGGCACGGAGGAAGTCGACCTCGCGCAGGTCGGGGCCGAGCGCCTCGACGAAGTAGAACTCGCTGTGGGCGCTCTGCCAGAGCATGAAGTCGCTCAGTCGCTGCTCGCCGGAGGTGCGGATGACGAGGTCGGGATCGGGCTGTCCCCCGGTGTAGAGGTGGTCGCCGATGAGCTCCGGGGTGAGGATCTCGGCGAGCGCGTCGAGGGTGCCGCCCTCCTCGCCGTGCTGCTTGACGATGCTCCGCATGGCATCGGCGATCTCCCGGCGGCCGCCGTAGCCGACCGCGAGGTTGATGTGCAGGCCGGTGTTGTCCTTGGTACGCTTCTCCGCCGCCTTGAGCGTGGCGACCAGGGACTCCGGCAGGCCCTCGTCGGACCCGACCTGCTGCACCCGCCAGTCCCGGAAGTGGGAGAGGTCCTCCGCGAGGTCGGCGATGATGTCGAACAGGGCGTCGAGCTCCTCCGGTTTGCGACCGGTGAGATTGTCCGTCGACAACAGGTACAGCGTCGCCACGGAGATGCCGAGGTCGTCGCACCAGACCAGGAACTCGCGGAACTTCGCCGCGCCGGCCCGGTGTCCATGGGCCGCGCTCTCGTGCAGCCGCTGGCGGGCCCAGCGCCGGTTTCCGTCGAGGATCATCGCCACGTGCTTCGGCAGGTCCTGCGTGCTCAGCCAGCGGCGGATGCGCTTCTGATAGAGCCCGTAGAGCAGTCCGCGCCCGAGTGCTCGTTCCCGCTTCGCCACCTGCCTAACGCTAGTCCACTCTCCGCCGCGTTCCGGGTCGCCCCCGCTCGGCCGACGCTCCGGTGCCAGCGCTAGGCTGACCGCATGAGCCAGGATCCGTCGGACAGTCCCCCCTCCGATCGATCCGGTCTCGATGACGGCGGGCCCGATCTGCCGAACATCCCCCTGCTCGACGCCGAGCTGAGTCAGGACCCCCTCACCGAGCAGAAGCCCACCTGGCGGGGGTGGATCCATGCGGGAACGTTCCCCCTGGCCATCGTCCTCGGGACCGTGCTCATCACGCTGGCGGACGGCGCCCCGGCCAAGATCAGTTCGGCCGTCTTTGTGCTCTCCTCGTTGCTGCTCTTCGGCATCTCCGCCCTCTACCACCGCTTCACCTGGTCGGAGAGGACGAAGCGCCTGCTCAAGCGGCTCGACCACGCGAACATCTTCCTGCTGATCGCCGGTTCGTACACCCCGATCACCGTCCTCGCCCTCCCGCATCAGAAGGCGGTGCTGCTGCTCTGGCTGGTCTGGGGCGGTGCCCTGCTGGGCATCGGCTTCCGGGTGTTCTGGATCGGCGCGCCGCGCTGGCTCTACGTCCCGCTCTATCTGCTCCTGGGTTACGCCTCACTGGTCTTCATCGTGGACTTCTTCCGGGCCAATCCGGTCATGATGACGCTC
>NZ_DASWPB010000136.1:0-8625 GCF_036404185.1 Lacisediminihabitans sp.
GTCCACGTCGGCGACAAGGTCGGGGTCGGGCAGAACATCGCCAAGGTGGGCAGCACGGGCTGGTCGACCGGCTGCCACCTCCACTTCGAGATCTACCACAACGGCACGACGGAAGACGCGGTGCCCTTCATGCGTGCCAACGGCATCGAGCTGGCCAACTAGACAGGTCCATCACGCCGGTGTCCATCGGACACTGGCCAATTCGACGTGTGCGCGTTATCGTTACCTGTGTTAACAGTGTTACTAAAGTGGCTGTAGGGGATTCTGCGTCACGGACTCGGGGAGAGATGAACCACAGCCAGGGCCTCCGCAGCATGAGCACGTCGCGATCTCGACGACTGCTGGCGATCGCCGCCCTCGTGTCGGTCCTCGTGACCGGCACGATCTTCGGTCAGGCCTCGAGCCCGGCGTCCGCGGCCAGCTACCCCAGCTGGGGAGACGTCCAGGCGGCCCAGAAGAGCGTCGCGGCGAAGAACGCGGAGATCAAGAAGATCGACGACCTGCTCGCCGGGCTGAAGGCCTCCGCGGCGGCGGCGCAGTCCCTCGCCGAGCAGAAGGGGGCTGCCGCGCAGGCGGCCCAGCAGAAGCACGACGAGGCGGCGCTCGATCTCACCCAGAAGCGCAGCCAGGCGGATGCCGCCAAGGCCAAGGCCGCGAAGTCCAAGCAGGAGGCCGGTCAGTTCGCCGCCCAGCTGGCGCGGACCGGCGGCAGCGATCTGAGCACGACACTGTTCTTCAGCGGCGATGCGGCAAGCGATCTGCTCTCGCAGCTCGGCCTCGCGAGCATGGTGAAGGATCGTTCCGCCGATCTCTATACCAAGGCGACCCAGGACGAGAACACGGCCAAGGCGCTGGCCGATCAGGCCGGGCTCGCCGAGGCCGCGCTCCAGAAGCTGGCCGACACCGCGCAGAACGACCTCAAGGAGGCGACGGCCGCCTCGGAGCAAGCCAGCGCCGCGCTCGCGGAGCAGCAGAGCAACGAGGCCACGCTGCAGGCGCAGCGGACGAGCCTCGTCACCAACCAGAACGTGACCCAGGCGCAGTACAACGCGGGGGTCGCGGCGGCCGCCAAGGCCGCAGCCCAGCAGCAGGCGAGCCATCCCAGTGGCGGAACCACGGCGCCGGGAAGCGGACCATCGGCCGGCAGCGGATCGAGCACGTCCGGCTGGGTGCGGCCATCCGCCGGGCACATGACCAGCCCGTACGGCTACCGGGTCGACCCGTACACCCACGACTATGCGCTGCACTCCGGCACCGACCTTGCTCCCGGCTGCGGTGCCGCCATCGTGGCCGCCCACTCCGGCACGGTCACCTATGCGGGCCCGTACGGGGGCTACGGCAACTACGTGAAGATCTCCAACAACGACGGCTCGGGGGTCTCGACCGCCTACGGTCACATCGTCAACGGTGGCATCCAGGTCAGCGTCAACCAGCAGGTCTCGGCCGGTCAGCGCATCGCGAGCGTGGGCAGCACCGGCTGGTCGACGGGATGCCACCTGCACTTCGAGGTCTATCTGGGCGGCACCACGACCGATCCGGTGCCGTTCATGCGGGCCCGCGGAGTCGAGCTCGCCAACTGAGCTCGCCGACTCGCGCGGTGCCCGCGGGCACCGGTCAGTGGCCCTCTGCGGCCAGCTTCGCGATTCCCGCCTGAACGATCTCTTCGGCCTCTGCGGCGTTTCCCCAGCCCTCGGTCTTGACCCATTTGCCCGGCTCGAGGTCCTTGTAGTGCTCGAAGAAGTGCTCGATCTCCTTGCGGGTGTACTCGGGGATGTCATCGACGTCCTGGATCCAGGACCAGCGCGGATCCTTTGCCTGCACGGCGATGACCTTGGCGTCTGAGCCGCCGTCGTCCGTCATGTTGAAGACACCGACCGGGCGGACCTTGACGCCGACGCCGGGGAAGAGCGGGTAGTCGAGCAGGACGAGCACGTCGACGGGGTCGCCGTCGAGGCCGAGCGTGTTCTCGAAGTAGCCGTAGTCGGTCGGGTAGACGAATCCGGTGAAGAGCACCCGGTCGAGGTAGACGCGGCCCGTCTCGTGATCGACTTCGTATTTGTTCTTGCTCCCCTTGGGGATCTCGATGACGGCATCGTAGCTGGCCATGACTGTGGCTCCTAGGGTCGAGGGTTTGCTGCAATAACGTTATCGGATGACCACCCGACCTCGACTGACCCCCGCGATCGCCAACGTGCGCACCGCCGTGCGGAGCGCCATCGTCCCCCTGATGACCTCCTTCGTCGAGAAGAGGCAGGGCACGGAGCCGTCTGTGCACGATCCCGCCACGGCGGTACTCGTCCTGGTGGCGCTCAGCGGTGGGCCGGATTCGCTGGCGCTGGCCGCGGCGACGGCGTTCGAGACGAAGCGGCTCGTCGGCGCCGTGGCCGGTGCGGTCGTCGTCGACCACGGCATGCAGGAGGGTTCCGCGGAGGTCGCGGAACGCGCGGCGCAACAGGCCCGCGACCTCGGTCTCGACCCGGTCATCGTCAAGCGGGTCGAGGTGGGCACCGCGGGCGGCCCGGAGGCGGCGGCGCGCACCGCCCGCTATGCGGCGCTCGCGGAGGCCGCCGCCGAGACGGGGGCGCACCGGGTCCTCGTTGGGCATACCCTCGACGACCAGGCCGAGACCGTGCTGCTCGGCCTGGGCCGGGGCAGCGGGCAGGGCAGCATCAAGGGGATGGCCCCGGAGTCGGGGATCTTCCTGCGCCCGCTGCTCCAGCTCCGGCGGGCGACGACCATCCAGTTCTGCATCGACTCCGGGCTGGAACCGTGGCACGACCCGCAGAACGACGACGAGCGATTCGCCCGCGTGCGGGTGCGCACGACCGTGCTCCCGATGCTCGAACGCGAGCTGGGACCCGGATTCGCCGAGGCGCTGTCCCGTACGGCATGGCTCGCCCGCGAGGACACCGAGGCGCTCGACGCCTTCGCGCTCGAGCAGCTCGAGGAGCTCGCCGAGCACGCGGAGGCTGGCATCTCGCTCCCGGTGAGGGCGCTCGCCGCCAACCCGCCGGCGCTCCGGCAGCGGATAATCCGGATGACGGTCGCCGCGGAATTCGGGGTGAGCCTCAGTAGGCAGCACACCCTCGAGGTGGTCAGGCTGGTCACCGACTGGAGCGGGCAGGATGCGCTCGATCTGCCTGGCATTAAAGTGGAGAGGCAGGGCGGCCTGCTCATCTTCAGTTCGATCAGGGAGCCTTGAACCATGGAATACAGCGACATCGCGGACGACCTCACGAGCATCCTGTTCACGGAGCAGCAGATCCACGCGAAGATCGCCGAGATCTCCCGCCGCATCGAGGCGGACTACGCGGGTGAGAAGCTGCTCCTGGTCGGGGTGCTGCGCGGTGCCGTGATGGTCATGGCCGATCTCGCACGCGAGCTCAAGCTCCCCATCGAGATGGACTGGATGGCCGTGTCCTCCTACGGATCCGGCACGCGGTCGTCCGGCGTCGTCCGCATTCTCAAGGACCTCGACTCCGACCTGCACGACCGCAAGGTGCTCATCGTCGAGGACATCATCGACTCCGGACTGACCCTGTCCTGGCTCCGGGCCAACCTCGAGAGCCGGGGCGCGGAATCCGTCGAGATCTGCGCGCTCCTGCGCAAGCCGGATGCCGCGAAGATCGCCGTCGACGTCCGGTACGTCGGCTTCGAGATCCCGAACGCCTTCGTGGTCGGCTACGGGCTGGACTACGCGGAGAAGTACCGCAACTTCCGTGACATCGGGGTGCTCGCGCCGCACGTGTACGAGCACTGAGGAACGACACCGCGGGAGGCTCCTCCGGCCGCCATTGCCGGCCTCATTACGCCCACGGCAAACATCCAGGGCCCATCCAGTGCTCCTCGGGTAGCCTTGCAACCACATTCTTCGTCAGAAAGGTGCCGGGCTCGACTCCGGAACACTATGGACTTCAAGCGCTTTCTCCGTGGCCCGCTCATCTACATCGTGCTGGCGGTCATCGTGGTCTCCGTCGGATTCAGCCTGCTGAGCGGATCCGGCTTCAAGCAGGTCACGACCAAGCAGGGCCTTGAACTCCTCAAAGACGACAAGGTCGCCTCCGCCAAGATCGTGGACAACGAGCAGCGGGTCGACCTCGTTCTCAACCAGGCGGGCGCCGACGGCAAACAGGTCCAGTTCTACTACTCCGCCCCCCGCGGCGAGGACATCGTCAAGGCCGTCGACTCCTCGACCGCGAAGTACGACGACCAGGTCGACAAGGGCAACTGGCTGTCGTCCCTGGCGGGCATCGTCATCCCGTTCCTCATCATCGGCGTGATCTTCTGGTTCCTCATGTCGAGCATGCAGGGCGGCGGCTCGAAGGTCATGCAGTTCGGCAAGTCGAAGGCGAAGCTCGTCTCCAAGGAGAGCCCGAAGGTCACCTTCGCGGATGTCGCCGGTGCCGACGAGGCGATCGAGGAGCTCGAGGAGATCAAGGACTTCCTCAAGGAGCCCGCGAAGTTCCAGGCCGTCGGCGCTCGGATCCCGAAGGGCGTACTGCTGTACGGCCCTCCAGGAACGGGAAAGACGCTGCTTGCCCGCGCCGTCGCCGGCGAGGCCAACGTTCCCTTCTACGCGATCTCCGGCTCCGACTTCGTCGAGATGTTCGTGGGAGTCGGCGCCAGTCGCGTGCGGGACCTGTTCGCCCAGGCGAAGGAGAACTCCCCCGCCATCATCTTCGTCGACGAGATCGACGCCGTCGGCCGTCACCGCGGCTCGGGAATGGGCGGCGGCCACGACGAGCGCGAGCAGACCCTCAACCAGCTCCTCGTGGAGATGGACGGCTTCGACGTCAAGACGAACGTCATCCTCATCGCGGCGACCAACCGCCCGGACATCCTCGACCCCGCGCTGCTGCGTCCCGGCCGCTTCGACCGTCAGATCGGCGTGGACGCCCCCGACCTGCTCGGACGCAAGCAGATCCTCGAGGTCCACGGGAAGGGCAAGCCGCTCGCGGCCGGAGTCGACCTGGAGGTGCTCGCGCGCAAGACGCCGGGCTTCACGGGTGCCGATCTCGCCAACGTGCTCAACGAGGCCGCTCTGCTCACGGCCCGCTCCAACGCGCAGCTGATTGACAACCGGGCCCTGGACGAGGCCGTCGACCGTGTCATGGCCGGCCCGCAGCGCCGCACCCGGGTGATGCGCGACCAGGAGAAGCTCATCACCGCGTACCACGAGGGCGGTCACGCGCTCGTGGCGACCGCCATGCGCAACACCGACCCGGTGACGAAGGTCACCATCCTGCCGCGCGGTCGCGCACTCGGGTACACCATGGTGCTTCCGCTGGAGGATCGCTACTCGGTGAGTCGCAACGAGCTCCTTGACCAGCTCGCCTACGCGATGGGCGGCCGGGTGGCGGAGGAGGTCGTCTTCCACGACCCGACGACCGGCGCATCCAACGACATCGAGAAGGCCACCGCGACCGCCCGCAAGATGGTCACCGAGTTCGGGATGAGCTCGAGCATCGGATCGGTCAAGCTCGGCTCCGGCTCGAACGAGATGTTCCTCGGTCGCGACATGGGCAGCCAGCGCGACTACTCCGAGCGGCTGTCGGAGCAGGTGGACGCCGAGGTGCGCGCCCTGATCGAGACCGCGCACACGGAGGCCTGGAACGTCATCAACGAGAACCGTGCCATCCTCGACCGTCTCGCGACCGCCCTGCTGGAGAAGGAGACCCTCGACCACAACCAGCTGGCCGAGATCTTCAAGGACGTGAAGAAGATGCCGGAGCGTCCGCAGTGGCTCTCCAGCGACAAGCGCCCCGTGTCGAGCCTCCCGCCGGTCGTCGTGCCGTCGAAGGCGCCGATCGACGAGGGCGTCGTGGACGGCGGGGTGACCTCCGAGCCGCAGGCGAAGAAGGCCAGGGCGCCGCGTCCTCGCAAGCGTCCGGACATCGCGACGGCGTAACGGACCGATCGCCGAGGCTTCTCTCAACCGTGTAAGGGGACATGTGGCCAGCTCCACCGACCCGATCGACAGCGCTCGCATCGAGGCCGCCGTGCTGGAGATCCTCGCCGCCATCGGCGAGGATCCGTCCCGTCCGGGGCTCGCGACCACTCCGCAGCGGGTCGCGCAGGCATACACGGAGTTCTTCGCGGGCCTCGCCGTCGATCCGCTCGACCACCTCGCCGACAGCCAGGAGTTCACGTCGACGACCGGCGACCTGAGCGAACTGGTGCTGCTGCGGGACATCGAGTTCCGATCGATCTGCGAACATCATCTGCTGCCGTTCCTCGGCATCGCCCATCTGGCCTACATCCCGCGACGGCGCATCGTCGGCCTCGGCAGGCTTCCCCGCGTGGTCGAGACCATCGCCTCGCGTCCACAGCTCCAGGAAAGGCTGACGGAGGAGATCGCCGATGCCCTGCAGACCGGGCTCGATCCGCTCGGGGTGCTCGTGGTGCTCGACGCGGTCCACGGCTGCGTGACCTCCCGCGGCGTCCGCCAGGCGAGGAGCTCGACCGTCACGATCGCGAGCCGAGGTGTACTCTCGGAGCCCGTGAACCGTGCGGAGATCATGGCGCTGATCGGGGCGCACCATGAGTAGTGCGACCGCTCCGGTGCGCGCGCATCGAACGGTCGCCTCGCCGCGGCCATGGATCATGGGCATCCTCAATGTGACACCCGACTCCTTCAGCGACGGCGGCAGGTTCGAGCAGCTGGACGCCGCCGTCGAGCACGCAGCGGCAATGGTCGCCGCCGGCGCGCAGCTCGTGGATGTCGGCGGAGAGTCGACGAGGCCGGGTGCGCCACGCCTGCCCATCGACGTGGAGCAGCGGCGGGTGCTTCCGGTCATCGAGGCGCTCGTGCAGCGCGGAATCCCGGTGAGCGTCGACACGATGAACGCGTCGACCGCCCTCGCCGCGGCCGGCCTCGGCGCGGAGGTCATCAACGACGTCTCCGGAGGCCTCGCCGACGAGGACATGGCCCGTGTGGTCATCGAGACCGGGCTGCTGTTCATCGTCATGCACTGGCGGGGACACAGCGCGACGATGAACCAGCGGGCGACCTACGGCGACGTCATCGTCGACGTGCGCGAGGAGCTGAAGCGGCGCCTCGCCGAGCTGATCGTGAGCGGCGTGCGGCCCGACCGGATCGTTCTCGACCCCGGCCTCGGCTTCGCCAAGACGGCCGAGCAGAACTGGCGGCTGCTCGCCGGCCTGCCCGCGCTCGGCACGCTCGGTTACCCCCTGCTCATCGGGGCCTCACGCAAGAGGTTCCTCGCCGATCTGCTTCCGCGGGATGCGCCGGTCACGGCGCGCGATCCTGCAACCGCGACGATCAGCGCCCTTGCCGCGCAGGCGGGGGTCGCCGGCGTGCGGGTGCACGACGTCGCCGCGACCCGCGCCGCCATCGACGTCTGGGAGGCGATGCAGCCATGACGGACAACGACACGATCAGACTGACGGGGCTGCGGGTCTTCGCCCACCACGGTGTCCTCGAGGAGGAACGCGTCCACGGGCAGGAGTTCGTCATCGATGTCACGCTCGGGCTCGACCTGGAGGCGGCGGCCGTCTCCGACGACGTCAGGCAGACCGTCCACTATGGGATCCTCGCGGACGAGATCGCCGCAGCGGTCGGCACGGATCCGGTCGATCTCATCGAGACCGTTGCCAAGCGGGTCGCCGATCTGGTGCTCGGCCACGAGGCCGTCCGCGTCGTGACCGTCACGGTGCACAAGCCGAGCGCGCCCATCGCGGTCGCCTTCGACGACGTCTCCGTCACGATCACCAGGGAGCGCGCATGACCCGGATGCGTGTTGTCCTGCCCGCCGTCATCGCCCTCGGGTCCAATCTGGGCGACCGAGAGTCGATCCTGCGTAGTGCCGTCCGGGAGATCGACGCGATCGAGGGGGCCACGGTGACCGCCGCCTCCGGGCTCGTCGAGTCCCATGCGGTGAAGCCCGACGGGGTGGACGAGGCCGCGCCGGCCTACCTCAACGCCATCGTCCTCGTCGCCAGCGCCCTGGACCCGGACGGTCTGCTCGACGAGCTGAACCGGATCGAGGCCGACCACGGCCGGACGCGCACCGAACGCTGGGGCGACCGGACGCTCGACCTCGACCTGATCTCCTTCGACGGTCTGCGCGACGACAGGGAGCGGTTGACCCTGCCGCATCCGCGGGCCTGGCAGCGACCGTTTGTGCTCGTCCCCTGGCTGCAGGCGGATCCCGACGCGGTCCTGCTCGGCCGGGGACGCGTCGACGCCCTCGACGCCGCACGGTCGGACGAGGTCCGGCCGTTCCCCGCCGCGCCCCTCTTCGAGGGGGCCGGACGATGAAGCGCACGAGCGTCATCAGCCTCATCGTGCTCGCCGTGATCGGCGGGGTCGGCGGCGCGTTCCTCGAGATGGGCCTGACCGCGGGAGGACGGCCCATCGTCCTTCCTCCGCTGACGCTGGCGATCGCCCTCGCGGCGATCGGAGGGATCGTGGTGTCCCTCGCCGTGCCGATCCGCAGGCTGACCCGGGGCACCGCGAAGGGTCCGATCGATCCCTTCTACGCCACCCGGGTCCTGGTGCTCGCCAAGGCGAGTGCGCTCAGCGGGGCCCTGCTCACCGGCTTCGGGATCGGCATCACGGTCTACCTGCTCACCCGTTCCGTCGTGCCGGTAAGCTCGGTGGGG
>NZ_DASWPB010000137.1:0-38234 GCF_036404185.1 Lacisediminihabitans sp.
CTTGCTGCTGCGGACCTCGTCCTCCGAGGCGCCGGTGATGACGTCGAAGTAGTCGGCCAGGCCGTAGTGCTCCAGCGCGGTGATCGCGGCGAGCTCCGGCTTCGACGTCGCCAGCGCGAGGGGGAGCGGGCTCTCGGCGACGCCGCGCAGCACCTCGGCGACACCCGGGTACACCGCGCTGTCGAAGAGCCCCATCTCCAGATAGCGGGGGCGGTACATTTCGAGCGCGCGCTGCGACTGCGCGGGAGACATCCCCGCGCGGTCGCGGAAGGAGTCGAGGATGGGCGGGCCCACCCAGTCGAGGAGTTCGACGGGGGTCGGGATCGGCCGGTCCAGCTGTTCGAACACCCAGGCGAGGGTCGCCGTGATGCCGGGGGCCGAATCGATGATCGTGCCGTCGAGGTCGAAGAGGGCGCAGCTCCATGTCGGATTCATCGTGGACAGCCTAGATGGTCTGTCTCGATGCCACGGTCAGCCCTCTACCGGCGGCCTTAGTCGGTGGAGTTCTCGCCGACGACGGCCGCGATCAGGCCGGGGAACCTGGCGTCGAGCTCGCTGCGGCGCAGCTGGATCGCGTGGGTGCGGCCGCTGATGAGGGTGAAGGTGAGGCCCGATTCGCGCAGGATGCGGAAGTGATGCGCCATCGTGGACTTGGTGATGTCGACACCCCAGCCCTCCATCGTCTTGGACCGCGGGGCGCCGTCCGCGAGCAGGCGCACGATGTGCAGCCGGATCGGGTCGGACAACGCCTTCATGACCTCGATGATGTCGACGTCGGCCATGTCGGGGGCCGGGTAGTCGGGCATCCTCGCCCCTCTCCTTAAATAGTTTGACATCCATCAAACTGTTGCGTATCGTCGATCGTGTGACGATCATCGAACAATCATACGGCACCCGTTCCGTCGGGCTGAAGCTCGGCATCCTCGCCGCGGCGCTCTTCGTCGTGGGCACCAACGCCTTCGTGATCGCCGGCGTCCTGCCCGCGATCGCCGCGTCCCTCGGCGTGACGGCGTCCGCCGTGAGCTTCTCGATCACCTGGTACGCCGTCGTGGTGGCGGTCGCCTCCCCGGTGGTGTCGGTGGTGTTCGCGCGGATGCCGCGCACCCGACTCATGGCGGGCGGCCTCGCCCTCATCGCGGTCGGGACCGTCGTGGCCGCCGCCGCGGGCAGCCTCGAGATGTTCACCGTCGGCCGGGTTCTCGCGGCGCTCGGCGGCGCGGCCCTGGTGCCTGCGGCGACGGCGGCCGCACCCTCGCTGGTCCCGCCGGAGCAGCGAGGACGGGCGCTCGCCGCCACCGGGCTCGGCTTCACCCTCGCCACGGCCATCGGCTCGCCGTTCGGCACCTTCCTCGCCGAGCTGGGTGGCTGGCGGCTCGCGCTCGGGGTGCTGGCCGGGCTCGCCGCGGTGCTCACCGTCGTCCTCGCGGTGCTGGTGCGCGGCATCCCCACCGGTCCCGCGCTGTCCTTCCCCGCACGCTTCGCGGTGCTCGGCAACTCCCGCATCCTGCTCGGCCTGCTCGCCACGCTGCTGATGGTCATCGCCTTCAACGTGGTCTACGTGTTCAGCAGCACCGTCGCCCGACCGGCCACCGGCGGTGACGGCACCCTGCTGGCCCTGCTGCTGCTCGCGTACGGCGCCTTCGGCATCCTTGGGAACTGGCTCGGCGGCCGGCTCACCGATCGCATCGGCGGGCGTTGGGCGGCCCTCGCGGGACTCGTGGTCGAGGCCGCCGCGCTCCTCGCCCTGATCCCCGCCCGATCCTCGCTGCCGGCGACGGCGGTGCTGTTCGCCGTCTGGGGAGTGGCGACCTACACCGCGATCGTGCCCGTTCAGCACCGGCTGGCGGCCATCGACCCCGATCGCGCCGGCATCTCGCTGTCCTGGTATTCCACCGCCATGTACGTCGGCATCGCGCTCGCGCCGGTGATCGGCGCGGCGGTGCTCGCCTCCGGGGCGACTCTGCTCCTGATCATCGCGGCCGCCGCCGCGGTCGCGGCTGCCATCGTCTTCGAGAGCGGGCATCGGGGCATCCGTCCGCGCTCGCGGTCCTGACGGCCGGAGTCGATTCGCGAGTGGGCAGTTGTGGCTGCCTGCCGCCCCGCGCATCCAGCCACAACTGCTGACTCGAGGGCGGCCGACCGCGCGGGCGCCCGGCCAGCCGCCCGGACGGGCGCCCGGACAGCCGACTCCGGGGCCGCTGAGGTAGCGTTCGAACATGCGAGAAGGGATGGCTGTGGCGATCGAGGACGCGCAGGGCGGAGCGGGCAGACGATGGCTGCGGGCGGTGGGGAAGGGCGCGGCCGTTTTTGTGCCCGCGGCCCTCGTCGAGATGATGCCGGCCCTCTTCCTGTATCTCGGGGTCTACGCCCTCGGCGGGAAACTCGGCTGGTGGATCGGGGACCCCACCTTCAACGACGGGGAGGAGACCTGGGGGCTCGTGCTCGGCGTCGGCGGGACCCTGTTCGTCCTCGCGCTCGTGACCCTCGTGGTACACCTCGGCTGCAGGAAGCGGCCGGGGGAGGCCCGTCGCGTCTGGGTCGTCGGGGTCGTGCTCTTCGCCCTGACCTGGCTCGCGCTCGCGCTGGCGACGGGCGGGCGGCTGTTCTAGAACGGCCGGCTCAGAACAGCCGGGAGTCGCTGTCGTCGAGGCCGCGCATCGCGTCGTAGTCGAGCAGGAGGCAGCGGATGCCGCGGTCCTGCGCCAGCGTGCGGGCCTGCGGCTTGATCTCCTGGGCGGCGAACACCCCGGCGACGGGGAAGAGGTGCGGGTCGCGATTCATCAGTTCCAGATATCGGGTGAGCTGCTCGACCCCGTCGATGTCGCCGCGGCGCTTGATCTCGATGGCGACGGCGCCACCGGCCGCATCCCTCGCCAGGATGTCGACGGGCCCGATGGCCGTCATGTATTCCCGCCGCACCAGCCGGTAGCCGTCGCCGACGAGCTCGATCTGCTCGGCGAGCAGCTTCTGCAGGTGCGCCTCGACGCCGTCCTTCTGCAGCCCGGGGTCGATGCCGAGCTCGTGGTCGCTGTCGTGCAGGATCTCGTGGATCGAGATGACGAGGAGATCGGCCGTCTTCGCCTGGGTGACCTTCCAGATCTCCGTGACACCGGCATCCGCCTGTTCCGGATCCGGTGCGATCGAGGAGATCGTGCACGGCGGGCTCATCCAGTTGAGCGGCTTGTAGCTCAGGGAGTCCGAGTGGACGAGCACGCTGCCGTCGGCCTTGAGCAGCAGCAGTCGGGTGGCGAGCGGGAGGTGGGCGCTCAGCCGGCCGGCATAGTCGACCGAGCAGCGGGCAATGACAAGACGCACGCGTTGAATCTACCGGAGGTGTTCACCGTCGCTCGGCACCGAGGACGTGCTGCTCGTTTCTCTGGCGCATCCTGGTATTCGATGATTCGCAAGCTTGTAGTTGATGCTCGTGGTACACAGGGCAGGTCAATGATTAGCCAAGCAGGTCGAGATACTGCGGGCGACACCTCATCGCGTGGATGAGCTCTTCGGTGCCGTCGTCCCAGACGAGGACCACGATTTCGAGGAGCCGTGCCTGCGTGTCGAATCCGATCCGTAATTGACGTTGTGGGTTCTCATCATCGAGCGGCCCAGCGACCACCGGAGCTCTGGCCGCCGCGATGGCGTCCTCGTCAGCGACACCGTGCTTCCGGGCCGACGCCCGAACGATCACGCGACGTGCGCCCAGGCGTCAAGCGCCGCACGAATCGCCTCCGATCGGTTCAGCCCTTCCCTCTCGGCGCGCGCCATGACCGCGTCGAGTTCGTCGGACGTCAACCGCACGGGGATGACCTGTGCGGCTGACGCGCCTCGTGGCGCGCGCCCCCATCGGGCACGGAGCTGATCGGTGTCGTATCCGGCCTCGGCCTCCGCCACCCAATCGTCGACCTGTGATTCGTCGACTTCACGTCCTTGGATGATGCGCTTCATGAACTCATCGTATTACGAAACTCCACCCCTGTCACCGCCCGAAATACATTCAGTATGTGTGGTCACCCGACGATCGCTTCGCCTTCCGACTGCTGGAGATTACCCGTTAGGTCACGTTGAGGGGAGCCTTCCCCACGGTCAGAAGTCGCCGTAATTTGTCGCGATACGGCTCGATATCGAACGGCATTAGCGGGTCGGCATCCTTGACGTAGAGAGGGTGATGCGTTGCGCACGCCCGCTGAGCCGTGTGCCAATCCGGCGGCCGGGAGCCTCAGGCCCCCACGCTCGCTCCGGGCTTGCGGGCCGCCCCCGAGGCCACGCCGGCGACCGCGACGAGCACGAGCACGATGAGCAGCGCGTGCAGGAGTCCGAACTGCTGGCCGAGGAAGCCGATGACCGGAGGCCCGACCAGGAAGGCGAAGTAACCGATGGTCGCCACGGCGCTCACCCGTGCGGCGGCGGTCTTCGGGTCGTCCGCCGCCGCCGACATCCCGACCGGGAAACCGAGGGACGCGCCGAGGCCCCAGAGCACGACGCCGACGATCGAGATCCAGAGCACCGGCACGAAGATGAGCATGATCAGCCCGACGGCGGCGAGGACGGCGGATGCCCGCAGGACGCGCACCCGGCCGAAGCGGTCGAGCACCCGGACGCCGGCGAGCCTGCCGACGGTCATCGCGGTGACGAACACCCCGAAGACGAGGGCGCCGCCCGCCTTGGTCGTCCCGTGCCCGTCGACCATGGCGAGGGTGAGCCAGTCGTTCGCCGAGCCCTCGGCGAACGCCATGCCGAGCACGATGAGGCCGAGGACGATCGTGCGCGGGTCGCGCCAGATGCTGAGCCGACCGCGCCAGGTGCCGGAGCGGTCGTCGGCAGCCGGCTCCTCGCGGCCGACGTGCTCCGACTGGAGGAACCGGACCGAGATGAGCGTGCCGCCGCAGAAGACGATGGCGACCAGCCCGAGGTGGATGTCGATGGGAAGGTGGACCGCCTCCGCACCGGCTCCGAGAGCGGCGCCGATGATGGTGCCGAAGCTGAAGAAGGCGTGGAAGACCGGCATCGTCGAACGGCCGAGCATCCGTTCGTTGACGGCGCCGAGCAGGTTCATCGAGACGTCGCAGAGCGAGAAGGTCACACCGAACACGACGAGGCCGGCGCTCACGAGCGCATAGCTCGGGCCGACGGTGGCCCCGACCCCCGCCAGGGCGAGTCCGGCCGCGCCGATCGTGAGAGCCCAGGCGATCGTCCTCCTGGCGCCGAACCTGGCGATGATATGGCTGGATGCGAGCAGCCCGACGATCGATCCGGCGGCCAGACCGAAGATGAGCACTCCCATCTGGGAGGTGTTGACGTCGAGGGCGCTCTTGACGGCGGGGATCCGGGCGGCCCAGCTCGCCATCGCGATGCCGCACAGCCCGAAGATGGCGAACAGGGCGTTTCGCCAGGCGAGGACCTGCCGCCTGGTGAGGCTGCCGGGGAGGACGGAGGGGGCGGAGGCGGTCACGGTGTTCCTGGGAGTACTCGAGTCGAATCGATTCGATCGAATCGATTCGACTAAGCTATCAAACCATGATCGACGAGGCAAGCACGGGCCGGCCGCTACGGCCGAATCTCGCGGCGGTCGCGGCCCTCGCCGGGGTGTCGCCGTCGACCGCGTCCCTGGCCTTCAGTGGCTCGGGACCGGTCTCCGCGGCGGCCCGCGCCCGGGTGCTCGCGGCGGCGGAACGGCTCGACTACGCCGGCCCCGATCCGCGGGCGCGGTCGCTTCGGCGGGGGAGATCGGGCATCGTCGGCGTGGTGATCGAGGATCGGCTTCGCGACGCCTTTCGGGACCCCATGAACATCGCCATGCTCGACGGGCTTGCCGACGAGACCGGGTCGCTCGGCACCGGGCTGCTCCTGCTCACCGAGAACGGATCGGGGGCGGAGAACATCGCCGGCGCCCCCGTAGACGCCGCGGTGCTCATCGGATGCAGCACCCGGCTCGATGCCTCGGTCGCGGCCTTCCGACAGCGGGGCATCCCCCTCGTGGCCATCGAGGCCCCTCACCTGGAGGGTGTCCTCGCCATCGACCTGGACAACCGCGAGGCCTCGCGGGCGATCGCCGCTCATCTGGCGGGTCTCGGACACCGGCGGGTGGCGATGGTGACCCTTCCCCTCGATCCCGACCACACCAGCGGCGTCCTCACGGAGAAGAGCGAACGGGAGAGCACCGGGTTCACCGCGTCGGAGCGCATCCGCGGGGTGAGGGAGGTGTTCCCGGCGGCGGGAGGCTGGGTCGCCGCCGGTAGCCAGATCGAGGAGGGCACCGCGGCCGGACTGGCGCTCCTGTCCGGCGAGCGCCGGCCGACGGCCATCATCGCGCAGAGCGACCTGCTCGCAGTCGGGGTCATCCGCGCGGCGGAACGACTCGGTCTGCGTGTCCCGGAGGATCTCAGCATCGTCGGCTTCGACGGGCTGCGGTTGGATGGAATCGCGCCGCACGACCTGGCCACGATGGTGCAGCCGGCCGTCGAGAAGGGGCGCGCGGCGGGGCGAGGCATCATCGGGCTGCTGGCCGGCGAGACGCCGGAGCCCGTGATCTTCACCAGCACCTTCCATCCGGGCAACACCACCGCGCGCCCCGCGACCCCGGCTGAGGAGACTACGGAAGGATGACCTCGCAGAACGATCGGGCGGCAGCGGCGAGTCTGCGATCGCGGGTCACAAGCGGGACGCCGAGAGCCTCGGCCAACGCGACGTAGTGAGAGTCGTATGCCGTGATCGTGTCGCGAAATTGCCACGCCCGTGCCAGAAACGGCTCATGCGGGTAGCGCTGGATCGGAAGCCTCTCATACTGTGCGAACACGTGATTCTGCAGGGTCGGGCTCAGGTTCGTGTGCAGCGAGAGGCGGCGCAGCCAGCTCATCACCTCGACTCCGAGGAGATGCGGAGCATGGAGTTCGAAATCCACGATGAGATGGCGGAGCTCTGCGCCGTCCACGGCAACCAGAGTGTCGATGAGCATGCTGCTGTCGACGACGACAGCGGTCATCGGGTATCGCTTTCCGCCCGGGATTCCTCTCGGAATTCTTCGAGATCGGCAAGGGTCAGGCCGGAGTTGTTCTTCTCCGCCCACGACATGACTTCGGCGACCGTCGACACGGACACCAGGCGGGCCAGCTCTCTGCCCACGTAGTCGGAGAGGGACATCCCGGCGTCGGCCGCTCGCCGTTTGAGCTTGAGGTGCACGTCGTCGGGGAGGTTTCGCACTTGGAGCATGACCGGCATGATAGCCAGGTTACATGTGGCACACATGCTGAGACAAGGTGTCTGTGGATAACTCTGGCCCGGCGCAGTGGGGGAAGAGGGGAACGGCTTAGGCTTGACTCCCATGAGCCCCGAAAAGCCACTCGCGTCCGGAATCCTCAGCGAAGAACTCGATCCGGCGGTGCGGCCACAGGACGACCTCTATCGTCACGTCAATGGCAGGTGGATCGAGCGCACCGAGATCCCCGCGGACAAGGCGCGCTATGGCTCCTTCTACGTGCTCGCCGAGGAGGCGGAGAAGGCCGTGCGCGAGATCATCGTGGAGGCGCAGTCCGCGGAACCTGGCACGGAACAGCGGGCCTTCGGCGACCTGTACGCGAGCTTCCTCGACGAGGCGCGCACCAACCAGCTCGGCGCATCGCCGCTCCTGCCCGCCCTCGCCGAGGTCGACGCCGTGAGCGACGTCTCCTCGTTCCTCTCCACCCTCGGTCGCCTTGAGCGCCAGGGAGTGAGCGGGTTCTTCCAGCTCTACATCGACAACGATCCGGGAAACCCGGAGCGCTACATCGCCCTCGTCGAACAGGGTGGCCTCGGCCTCCCCGACGAGAGCTACTACCGCGACGAGAAGTTCGCTGACGTGCGTGCCGCCTATGTCGCCTACCTGGAGAGGATGTTCGGCCTCGCCGGGATCGCGGATGCCGCGTCCCGCGCTCGCCGCGTGTTCGAGCTCGAGACCGCGATCGCCGCGGTGCACTGGGACAACGTGGAATCCAGGGACAGCGAGAAGACCTACAACCTGACCACGTGGCGGGACCTGGCCGCGACCTTCTCCGCGGTCGGCGCCGACCTCGACCGATGGCTCGAGGGACTCGATGCCCCCGCGGGCGTCTTCGACGAGCTCGTGCTGCGCCAGCCCTCCTTCGCCGCCGGTGTTGCGGCGCTCGTGAAGGCGGACACCCTCGACAAGTGGGCCGACTGGCTGCGCTGGCAGGTCATCCATTCGTCCGCCGCGTATCTCTCGGACGATTTCGTCGAGGCCAACTTCGACTTCTACGGGCGCACCCTCACCGGCACGCCCGAGCTGCGTGCCCGCTGGAAGCGCGGCGTCTCGCTCGTCGAGGGCGCCATGGGGGAGGCAGTCGGCCGCATCTACGTCGAACGGCACTTCCCCGCGGAGGCCAAGGCGAGCATGGACGTGCTCGTGGGCAACCTCATCGAGGCCTACCGGCAGAGCATCTCCGGGCTGGCGTGGATGACCGCGACCACTCGAGCCCGCGCCCTCGAGAAGCTGGAGAAGTTCACCCCCAAGATCGGCTATCCCGTGAAGTGGCGCGACTACTCCGCGCTGGCGATCGACGCGGGCGATCTCATCGGGAACATCCGGGCGACGAGCGAGTTCGAGTTCCAGCGCGAGCTCGGCAAGATCGGCAAGCCGCTCGACCGCGACGAGTGGTTCATGACCCCGCAGACGATCAACGCCTATTACAACCCCGGTTTCAACGAGATCGTGTTCCCGGCGGCCATCCTGCAGTTCCCGTTCTTCGACCAGAACAGGGATGCGGCGGCCAACTACGGGGCGATCGGCGCCGTCATCGGTCACGAGATCGGACACGGATTCGACGATCAGGGATCCAAATACGACGGCGACGGCCGCCTCACCGACTGGTGGACGGCGGAGGACCGCGAGGCCTTCGAGAGGCTGACCGGCTCGCTCATCGAGCAGTACAACGCCCTCGCCCCCGCCCAGGTCCCCGACCATCATGTCAACGGCGCGCTCACGATCGGGGAGAACATCGGCGATCTCGGTGGTCTCTCGATCGCCTGGAAGGCCTACCTCATCTCCCTCGACGGGCAGGAGCCGCCCGTCATCGACGGGTTCACCGGCGCGGAGCGGTTCTTCCTCTCCTGGGCCCAGGCCTGGCAGCTCAAGGCACGTGACGAGGAGGTCATCCGGCTGCTGTCGATCGACCCGCACGCCCCGAACGAGTTCCGCTGCAACCAGATCGTCCGCAACATTGACGGGTTCTACGAGACCTTCTCCGTCACGGAGGCCGACCGGCTGTGGCTCGACCCGGAAGAGCGTGTGACTATTTGGTAGCTGGCATCAGGGACGGCGAACGCCGCAGCCGGATCAGGGCGCCTCGCGCCGGCCGTCACCGCGGGGCTGAGGGAGCCGAGAGCTTCTCCAGCGGCTTCACCGCGCTCGGACAGCTCGCCTACGGCGGCGCGCAGGTCTCCGCCCACGTCCTCGATCTGCGAAGCGGCCTGAACCTCGTCTCGATCGATGACCGGATCGTGCTGCCAATGGCGGGCCTCGGGAAGGTCCTGCTGCTGATCGAGGTGTCCGCGAGGATCACCGCGCGCGACGTCACCGGTTTCGGCATCCTCGACAAGACACCGGGGGATGCAGTGGGCGGCTCCGGCCTGTGGCGCCAGTTGCAGGCGCCCGCGCTTCCGGTGGCCGATCTGGCCGTGCTCGTCGCAACCGCGAGCGACAATCTCGCGGCGAACGTGCTGCTCCGTCAGGTCGGCCTGGACGCCGTCAGGGCCAGGACGGAATCGCTCGGGCTCAGCCGCACGGCGCTGCTCGATCTCGCACGCGACCGGCGCGGTCCGGATGACGCCCCGCAGCTGTCCGTCGGCGCGACAGCCGAGCTCGCCTGGCTGTTCGCCGCCCTCGCGAGGGGCCAGATCGTGGACGAGGTGACGAGCCGCCGGGTGCTCGGATGGCTGTCCCTCAACTCGGATCTCTCGATGGTGGCGAGCGCCTTCGGCCTCGATCCGTTCTCCCACCGCGGTCTCGACCACGGCATCCAGCTCGTCAACAAGACCGGTGCGGACACCGGAGTCCGCTCGGAGGCGGGACTCCTGAGCGGCTCCCGCACCGGCGTCGCCTACGCCGTGAGCGTGCAGTTCGCCGACTCCGGCCTCGCCACCAGGCTCAGGGTGCTCGACGCGATGCGGACCTTCGGATACGACCTGCTCGAGTACGTGCACTGAGCGACGCCCCTCCCCTCCGCCCCGCCCGCCCGTCCGTACCCGTTTTCCGCCCCAAGGGACGCGAACGCGCGCTCCCGGACGCTCGGAAGGTGTATTGGTGTCCCTTGGGCCGGGTAGGGCCGGGCGCCTCAGGCGGGGAGGTCGCGCAGGTCCGTGCCGGCGGTCGCGGCCGGGATGTCCAGCCCGAACAGCGCGGACACGGCGTCGCCGAACTCCGTGCCCCGCCCGGCCCTTGCCAGTTCCCGCGCCCTCACCGAGGGCGTGTGCAGCAGCACCCCGGTCAGGTGGCGCAGCGCGGCCTCGATCCGTCCGTCGTCGTCGCCGCGGGATCTGGCCCGCTGGACCTCCGTCTCGAGGAGATCGAAGACGTGCCTGCGCAGGGCGACGACGGCCGGGGTGAGCGCCTGCTCCGCGGCAAGGGCCGCGAACTCGGATGCCGCCTCGCTGACCAGCGCTCGCGCCTCGCTCGTCGCGTTGAGCTCCTCGAGCGGAGCGTGCAGGCTGATGGTCTCGAGGTCGAGCAGCTCGATCCCCTCGATGTCGGCCACCGTGGGATCGACGTTGCGCGGCAGACCGAGGTCGATGATCAGCCGGTGCGTCCCCCGGGTCAGCACCTCGGCGGTGATGACCGGCGTCTCCGACGAGGTGCAGGTGATGACCAGGGTCGCCCATTCCAGGGCCTCCGCGAGGGAATCGGTCGCCCTCAGCCCGTGGCGGGTGGCGAACTTCTCCGCGCGGCCGGAGGGAGAGAACACCGTCACCTCGTCGACGCCGCGGTCGCGCAGGGCCGCGACGGTGGTCCCGGCGTACTGGCCGGTGCCGACGAGGAGAACCCTGGCCTCCCGCCAGTCGACGACCCGGCTGGAGGCGAGCTCGAGGCCGAGTCGCACGAGCGACCGCCCCGCCCCCGAGATGGCCGTGCGGTTCTTGATGCCGCGGGAGGTGTGTGCCGCCTTCTGGAACAGCAGCTCGAGGCCGGAGGAGGTGGTGCCCGCGGTCCTCGCCCGCTCGAGGGCGCGCCGGACCTGCCCGGAGATCTCGTCCTCTCCGACGATCACCGACTCGAGCCCGGACGAGACGGCGAACAGGTGCTCGACGACCGGATCGCCGGACAGCACGGTGACCGACGAGCGCAGGTCGTCCGGGTCAACCCCGCTCGCCTCCCCGATCACGCGCATGGTGGTGGTGACGGCGTCGGCGTGGGTGTCGCCGAGCGGTTCGTCGATTTCCAGGTAGGCCTCGAAGCGGTTGCAGGTCGCCAGCACCACGGCACCGGAGACGACGTCTCCGCGTTCGACCAGCGTCTCGGCGGCCCGGTGTGCGCCGATCGAAAGCCTCTCCAACAGGTCGAAGCTCGCATTGTGATGGTTGGCGGTCAGACACAAAAGCACCTGGACAGCCTACGTCGGCTCTCCCGGACCGGGTACGCGATCGCTCCCAGTCCGATTCGCCCATACTTGAATCCGTGAACCTCCCAGCCACACATCCCCTCGTCGACGGCCGCACCGCGCAGTCCCCGCTCATCCGCGCCTATCGGGGGGATCGCCCGGAGAGGACGCCGGTCTGGTTCATGCGTCAGGCGGGGCGCTCGCTCCCCGAATACCGGGAGCTGCGTCTCGGCACCGCGATGCTCGACGCCTGCCTCAATCCGGAGCTGTCGAGCGAGATCACCCTTCAGCCGGTCAGGAGGCACGGCGTCGACGCCGGCATCTTCTTCAGCGACATCGTGGTGCCGCTGCGTCTGGCCGGCGTGGACGTCGACATCGTCCCCGGCCGCGGCCCCGCGCTCTCCGCCCCCATCCGCACGGCGGACGACGTCGCCGCGCTGCGTCCGCTCGACCCGGATGCGCTCTCCCCGATCGCGGAGGGCGTCGCCCGCTCCGTCGCCGAACTCGGGGTAACCCCCTTGATCGGTTTCGCCGGTGCGCCGTTCACGCTCGCCGCCTATCTGGTCGAGGGCGGGCCATCCAAGGACCATCTGCGCGCCCGCACCCTCATGCATGCCGATCCGGCCACCTGGGATGCGCTCCTGACCTGGGCGGCCGACGTCACCGGAGCCTTCCTGCGCGCCCAGGTGCTCGCCGGCGCGAGCGCGGTCCAGCTCTTCGACTCGTGGGTCGGCTCGCTCTCCCTCGTCGACTACGAGGCGAGGGTCGCCCCGTTCTCGGCCAGGGCCATCGGTCACGTGGCCGACCTCGGCGTACCGGTTGTGCACTTCGGGGTGGGCACCGGCGAGCTGCTCGGGGCCATGCACGCGGTCGGTGCCGATGTGATCGGCGTCGACGATCGCATCCCGCTCGACGAGGCCTCGCGCCGGCTCGGGGGGCGGGTGCCGCTCCAGGGCAATCTCAACCCGGCGCTGCTCTCCGCACCATGGCCGGTGCTGCGGGCGCACGTCCTCGACGTGATCGAGCGCGGACGCGCCGCCCCCTCGCACGTGCTCAATCTCGGCCACGGCGTGCCGCCGGAGACCGATCCCGCCGTGCTCACCCGGATCGTGGAGCTCACCCATGCCTAGCGCGGTCGTGGTCGGCGGCGGCATCGCCGGACTGGTTGCTGCGCGGCGGCTGTCCCTCGGCGGCATGCAGGTCACCCTGCTCGAGGCCTCGGATCGCCTGGGGGGAAAGGTCTCCAGGCACACCGTCGCCGGCATCGAGCTGGATGCCGGACCCGAGAGCTTCGCGACCAGGCGCGGAACCGTCGCGGGGCTCGCGGCCTCCCTCGGCCTTGCCGACTCCGTCGTCCAGCCGAATCCGGCTGGCGCGTGGCTCCAGGCCGCGGACGGCACCGCGTTCCCCCTGCCCAAGACCGGCATCCTCGGCATCCCCGGCACGCCGCTCGCCGGCGACGTGATCGGGGTGGTCGGCCTCCGCGCGGCCCTGCGCGCGCAGCTCGACGAGCTCATGCTGGGCTTCCCCGGATCGAAGGAGACCAACCTCGGACGCCTCGTGCGCAGGCGGATGGGCAGCGCCGTGCTCGAGCAGCTCGTCGCCCCCGTCGTGCTCGGGATCCACTCCCGTCATCCCGACGAGCTCGACGTCGACGTCGTCGCCCCCGGGCTGCGCACCGCGATGCTCAGCACCGGGTCGCTCTCCCACGGGGTGCGCAAGCTGCGCGCCGCCGCGCCCGCGGGCTCCGCCGTCTCCGGCATCGAGGGGGGCATCTACGAGCTGGTGGAGGTGCTCTCCGCCCGGCTCGAGAGGACCGGGGTCGTCATCAGGACCTCCTCCCCGGTCGCGGGGGTCGACGCCGGCGGCGCCGACCTGGCCTCCGGAGAACGGGTCGGCGCCGACCACGTCGTCCTCGCCACCGCCCTGTCCGCGCCCGCCGATCCGACCATCGTGCTCGCCACCCTGGTGCTGGATGCGCCGGAACTGGACGCCGCGCCGCGGGGAACCGGGCTGCTCGTCGTGCCGGGCACCCCGGGCATCCGGGCGAAGGCACTCACTCACGCGAGCGCGAAGTGGCCGTGGCTGGCGGAGCGGCTGGCTCCCCACCGGCATGTCGTGCGGCTCTCCTACGACCGTGTTCCGCTCGAGGGTCTGCGCGAGCAGGCGAGGGCGGACGCGGAGAGGCTGCTGGGGGTGCGCATCCCACCGGAGAGCGTCGTGGGCTATGACCACGTCGAGTGGACGCAGCCGGCCGCCGCTCCGACTCCGGTCGAGGGCGTCACGCTGATCGGCGAGGGGGTCGCCGGCACGGGCTTGGCCGCCGTCGTCGCCCAGGCGACGAGCGAGGCTGAACGTTTGCTGGAAGATCAGGAGGTCTGAGGCCCGAGGGCTACTCTGGGGAACGACCCCATAATTACCCACAATTTCGGGTGAAACGGAAATGGAGCAATCATGCGAGGCAAACTTCTCCTTCTTGTCGGGCTCGGTGTCGGCTATGTCCTGGGCACCCGCGCCGGTCGTGAGCGCTACGAAGAGATCAAGCGGACGACGGGAAAGCTCTGGCACGATCCCCGCGTGCAGAAGCAGGTCAAGAACGCCGAGGAGTTCGCCAAGGACAAGGGCCCCGAGGTCGTCGAGTTCCTGAGCGACGGCGCCAAGAAGGTCACCTCGCAGATCGGCGGGAAGTCTGCTTCGAGCGCGAGCAAGCCGGCCGCGTCGAAGACCAGCACCGCGAAGTAGGCCGGTCGTGAGCGACGAAGGCTATACCAGGCGCCCGCTGTTGAGGCTCATCGCGGACATCCCGCGGCTGCTGATCCAGCTCGTCAAGGACGAGATCGAGCAGCTCAAGCAGGAGATGATCGCCAAGCTCAAGCACGCGGCGATCGGCATCGGCCTGCTGGTCGGCGCCGCGCTGTTCGGCTTCTTCCTCCTCGCCGTGCTGCTGACCGCCGCCGTGCTCGGATTCGCGGTGATCGTTCCCGCCTGGGCGGCCGCGCTCATCGTCGCCGCGATCCTGCTCGTGATCGTCGTGATCCTGGCTCTCGTCGGCATCCGTCAGCTCAAGAAGGGCGTGCCTCCCGCACCCACGGAGACGATCAAGAGCGTCAAGAAGGACGTCAGGACCATCAAGGGTCTCGGAAAGCGAGCGAAGCCATGAGCAGCATCCCGATCGAGAGCAAGGTCGCGACCACCCGCTCCGAGCTCGAGAGCACGCTGGATGCGGTCGAGGACCGGCTGAACGTGCCCAAGCAGGCGAGCCGTCTCGCCGCGAAGGCGAAGGCCTCGTATCACTCGAACCCGGTCCCCTGGATCGCGGGAGCCACCGCCGCGGTCGTCGTGGTCGGCGGGCTCGTCGCTTGGGCGATCTTCGGCGACGGCGAATAGTCGCCATCCGGGGCGGGTGGCCGGTAGCATCCTGGAAGGTCGACACCAGTGAGCAGCGCCGCTTTTTGTTCTCGCCGACAGGCGAGGGAGGATAGACGGCATGAGCTCCACCCCCATCCCGAGCGGGTTCACCCTGTGGGCGGTCTTGCGGCGTGATGCCGCGAACCCCGCAGGCGACGACCTGGATTCCCTGAACGCCGCGATCGCCGCCGTCGAAGAACGCGGGGTCGTCATCCGCGGTTTCTACGACGTCTCCGGTCTCCGCGCGGACGCCGACCTCATGATCTGGTTGCACGGCGCCGCGCCGGAGACCCTCCAGTGGGCCCTGCGCGAGCTGCGTCGCAGCACGCCGCTGGCTCCCCTGCTTCCCACCTGGAACGCGATGGGGGTGCACCGCGACGCGGAGTTCAGCGCCAACCACCTGCCGTCCTTCCTGCGCGGCAAGGATCCGGAGGCCTGGATCACGGTGTATCCGTTCGTGCGCTCGTACGAGTGGTATCTGCTTCCGGACGACGAGCGCCGCGCCATGCTCGGCGAACACGGCCGCAAGGGCAGCGAATACCGCCAGGTGCTCGCCAACACGGTCGCCTCCTTCGGCCTCGGCGACTACGAGTGGATTCTCGCCCTCGAGGCGCCCGAGCTGGTCGACCTGGTCGACCTGATGCGCCACCTCCGGCAGACGGATGCCCGACGCCACGTCCGCGAGGAGATCCCGTTCTTCACCGGCCGGCGCATCCCGGCCGCCGACATCGCCGAGGTGCTGAGGTGAGCCTGGTCGACGAGGTCCCCGGCGCCACCGACGCGGCCAGGTCAGGGGCGGAGCACATCACCGAGCCCACCGCCTACGACGCCATCCTGCTCGCGAGCTTCGGCGGCCCGGAGGGTCAGGACGACGTGATCCCGTTCCTCCGCCAGGTCACCAGGGGCAGAGGGATCCCGGACGAGCGACTCGAAGAGGTCGCCCATCACTACCGTGCCTTCGGCGGGGTCAGCCCGATCAACGACCAGAACCGTCAGCTCAAGGCGGCCCTCGAGGCGGAGCTGGCCAGGCGGGGGATCGACCTGCCGGTGCTGTGGGGCAACCGCAACTGGAAGCCGTGGCTGAGCGACGCCCTCGTTGAGGCCAACGAGCGCGGGTTCCGCAAGCTCATCGCCATCGGCACGAGCGCATACAGCTCCTATTCGAGCTGCAGGCAGTACCGGGAGGATTACGCGCAGGCCCTCGCCGACACCGGCCTCGACGGAGTCATCGAGATCGACAAGGTTCGGCAGTTCTTCGATCACCCCGGGTTCGTCACGCCCTTCATCGACGGGCTGCGGGATGCCCTCGCCGAGCTCGCCGAGAGGGGGATCGCCCTCGAGGACACCCACGTGCTGTTCTCCACCCACTCGATCCCCTCCTCCGATGCCGCGCGGAGCGGCCCGGCAGAGCGGCACTTCGGGGAGGGCGGCGCATACGCCGCGCAGCACCTCGCCGTCGCCGAGGTCGTCGTCGCGGCGCAGGAGCCCGGCGCCTCCGAGGTCGGATGGGATCTCGTCTTCCAGTCGCGCAGCGGGCCGCCGAGCATGCCGTGGCTCGAGCCCGATGTGAACGACAGGATCGTCGAACTCGCGGCGGCAGACATGAAGGCCGTCGTCATCGTCCCCCTTGGATTCGTGAGCGACCACATGGAGGTCAAGTGGGACCTCGACACGGAGGCGATGGAGACGGCGAAGGAGAACGGTCTCGTCGCCATCCGGGTGCCGACCCCCGGTGTCCACGCCGCCTACGTGTCCGGCCTGGTCGACCTCGTCCTCGAGCGTCGCGACGGCGTCCCGCTCGCGGAGCGTCCCGCGCTGACCGCGCTCGGTCCCTGGTACGACGTCTGCCGACCGGGCTGCTGCGAGAACGTGCGCCTCGGATTCAAACCGGCCCTCGCGGGGGTCGCCCCGTGAGCGAAACGGCGATCCGGATCGGCACCAGGGGAAGCGTCCTTGCGCTCGCCCAGGCGACGACGGTCGCCGAGGCAGTCGCGAAGGTCTCCGGCCGGGCGGCCGAGATCGTCACGGTCGCCACGGAGGGCGACCACTCCACGGCCTCTCTCGCCTCTCTCGGCGGCACCGGCGTCTTCGCCAGCGCGCTGAGGGAGTCCCTCATCGCGGGCGGCTGCGATCTCGTCGTCCACTCGTTCAAGGATCTGCCGACCGCCCCGTACCCGGGTCTCCGGATCGGCGCCGTGCCCAGGCGGGAGGACGCGAGGGATGCCCTCTGTGGCCGGGAGGGCGCCATCCTGGATGACCTCGAGCCGGGGTCCCGAGTGGGAACCGGCTCGCCGCGCCGCGCCGCTCAGCTGCGTGGTCGCCGCCCGGACATCGAGGTCGTGGACATCCGCGGCAACGTGGACACTCGGCTCTCCCGGGTGACGGACGGCGACCTGGATGCGGTTGTGCTCGCCGCGGCCGGTCTCGGGCGCCTCGGGCGCCTCGACGCCGTCACCGAGTTCTTCGAGCTGGGGCGCTGGGCGACGGCGCCCGCGCAGGGTGCGCTCGCCCTCGAGGTCAGGGAGTCGTCGCCGTCGTCGCTCTCCACCGTGCTCTCGGCGCTCGACCACACCTCCTCCCGGCTGTCCGCGCTGGCCGAGCGGGCCGTGCTCGCGCGGCTCGAGGCGGGGTGCGCCGCGCCCATCGGCGCCTCTGCCGTCGTCGACGGTGAGATGCTCTTCCTGACCGCGACCGTCTACGCCGTCGACGGAACGGAGTCGCTGACGAGTTCGCACGCCCTGGTCATCGAGGGCAGCGCCGCCGAGCGGGCGCTGCTGCCCGCCGAACTCGGCGACCGCGTCGGCGACGAGCTGCTCCGCCTCGGAGCGGCCGAGCTCGCCCCGCTGGGAGCCGGGTCGTGACCGCGCGCGACACCAAGCCGCTGGCCGGCTGGAGGGTGCTCGTTCCCCGAGGCGGCAAATGGGGCGACGGGGTGGCCGCGACGCTGCGGTCCTATGGCGCCGTTCCGGTGATCGCCCCCATGATCAACTTCGCCAGCGCGGAGAACGCCATCCAGCTCTCTGACGCGCTCAAGCGGCTCGAGCAGGGTGGCTTCGACTGGCTCGTCATCACGAGCGCCACGACCGTCGACGTGCTCATGAGCCAGCAGGTCATCGTGCCGCCGACCACGCGGATCGCGGCGGTGGGGGAGACGACGGGAGCCGCCCTCGCGCTCGCCGGCTATCGGGTGGACTTCGTCCCCGAGGGCGACAACTCGGCCCGCGGCATCGTCAAGGAATGGTCGGCGTCGGAGATCCAGGGTCGGGTGCTCATTCCGCAGTCGGACATCGCCGAGCCGACCCTCGTCGCCGGGCTGGCCAGGCTCGGCCTCGAGGTCGAGTACGTCACGGCCTACCGCACCGTCGGCGTGCCGGTCGCCGAGCACGTCGCCGCGGACGTCGCCTCCGGCCGCATCCGGGCCATCCTCCTCACCTCAGGGAGCGTCGCCCGCCAGGTCCAGGCGCAGCTCGCGCCGCTTCCCGTCGAGACCGTCGTCGCCGCCATTGGCCCGCGCACGGCTCTGGACGCCAGGGCCGCCGGTCTCGCCGTGCATGTGATCGCCGAGTCCCGCTCGGCCTCCTCGCTCGTCGATGGTCTCGTCGACTACGCCAGGACGGAACGGGACGGTGACGACGATGAGTGAGACTCCCCGCGACCGTCCGCGCCGGCTGCGCACCACCCCGGCGATGCGCAGGCTGGTCGCCGAGACCCGGCTCCACCCGGCCGAGCTCATCCTGCCGATGTTCGTCAGGGAGGGCCTGACCGCACCGTCGCCGATCGGATCGATGCCCGGCGTGAGCCACCATTCGGTCGACAGCCTGAGGCGAGCGGTCGCCGAAGCCGCCGAGGCGGGGATCGGCGGGGTCATGCTGTTCGGGATCCCGACGAGCAAGGACGCCGTGGGCTCCGGCGCCACCGACGAGAACGG
Source organism: Lacisediminihabitans sp. (assembly GCF_036404185.1). GTDB lineage: Bacteria > Actinomycetota > Actinomycetes > Actinomycetales > Microbacteriaceae > Lacisediminihabitans. The sequence continues at coordinate 18,919 of NZ_DASWPB010000137.1, forward strand.
CATCCTCAACGTCGCGACCCGTGCGGTCGTGGAGGAGGTCGGCGACGCGATCGTGGTGCAGACCGACCTGTGCCTGGACGAGTTCACCGACCACGGCCACTGCGGCGTGCTGGATGCCCGCGGTGCGGTCGACAACGACGCGACGCTGCTGCGCTACCGCGACATGGCCATCGCCCAGGCGAGCGCCGGGTCACAGATGCTCGGCCTGAGCGGAATGATGGACGGCCAGGTCGCCGCCGTGCGCGAGGAGCTCGACGACCACGGCTTCTTCGACACGGCGGTGCTCGGGTACGCGGCCAAGTACGCCTCGGCCTTCTACGGCCCGTTCCGGGAGGCGGTGCAGTCCTCCCTGCAGGGGGACCGTCGCAGCTATCAGCTTGATCCGGGCAACCGGCGGGAGGGGACCCGTGAGCTGCTGCTCGACATCGAGCAGGGTGCTGACGTCGTCATGGTGAAGCCGGCGATGAGCTACCTCGACGTGCTCTCCGACGCGGCGGCGCTCAGCCCGGTGCCGGTGTGGGCGTACCAGGTCTCCGGCGAGTACGCGATGATCGAGGCGGCCGCCGCGAACGGCTGGATCGACCGCCGTCGCGCGATCGAGGAGTCGGTGGTCGGCATCCGTCGGGCGGGGGCGGACGCGGTGCTCACCTACTGGGCCGTCGAGCTCGCCGGCTGGCTGCGCTGATGGGCGCGAACGACCTCCTCTTCACCAGGGCGAAGCAGTCCATTCCTGGCGGGGTGAACTCCCCGGTGCGGGCGTACGGCTCCGTCGGGGGCACCCCGAGGTTCCTCGTGTCGGCCCGTGGCCCCTTCGTGACGGATGCCGAGGGCCGCGAATACGTGGACCTCGTGAGTTCCTGGGGCCCGGCCATCCTGGGTCACGCGCATCCCGCCGTCGTCGCGGCCGTGCAGGAGGCCGCCGCGCGCGGTCTCTCCTTCGGAGCCTCGACGCCCGCGGAGACGGAGCTGGCGGAGCTCGTCCGGGAACGGGTCCACGTCGTCGACCCGCGCGGCGAGGATCAGCGTCCCATCGAGAAGCTCCGGCTCGTCTCCACGGGCACGGAGGCGACCATGACGGCGATCCGGCTGGCCAGGGGCGCGACCGGGCGTGAGCTGCTGGTGAAGTTCGCCGGTCACTATCACGGGCATTCCGACGCCCTGCTGGCCGAGGCGGGATCCGGCGTCGCCACGCTGGCCATGCCGGGCTCCGCCGGGGTCACCGCGGCGACGGCGGCGCAGACCCTCGTCCTGCCGTACAACGACCTCGACGCCGTTCGCGCGGTCTTCGCCGAGCGAGGCGCCAACATCGCCGGGGTGATCGTCGAGGCGGCGGCCGCCAACATGGGGGTGCTCGCCCCCGAGCGCGGATTCAACCGCGCCCTGGCCGGGATCGCCCGCGAGAACGGCGCGCTGCTCATCCTCGACGAGGTGCTCACCGGCTTCCGGGTGGGCCCGGCCGGCTGGTGGGGGCTCGAGGCCGCCAGGGTCGTGCCCGACGGTGCGGGTTGGAAACCCGATCTGGTCACCTTCGGCAAGGTCATCGGCGGCGGCATGCCGCTCGCGGCCCTCGGCGGACGGGCCGACATCATGGACCTGCTTGCCCCGCTCGGCCCGGTCTATCAGGCGGGAACGCTCAGCGGCAATCCGGTCGCGGTCGCGGCGGGGATCGCGACGCTGAGGGCCGCGGATGCTGCGGTCTACCGACGGCTCGACACGGTCGCCGACCTCATCGCCGACGCGGTCTCCGCGGCGCTGTCGGCAGAGGGCGTCGAGCACACCGTCCAGCGGGCCGGCAGCCTGTTCTCGTTCGCGTTCGCCCCGACGGCACCGCGGAACTATGCGGATGTGCGGGCGCAGCAGGCCTTCCGTTACCCGCCGTTCTTCCACGCCATGCTCGATGCCGGCGTTCTGCTCCCGCCCTCGGTGTTCGAGGCCTGGTTCGTCTCCGCTGCGCACGACGATGCGGCCGTCGCGCGCATCCTCGAGGCGCTTCCCGCCGCCGCGAGGGCGGCCGCCGCCGCCTGACGGGGGAGCCAGGGCCCCGTTCGGGGCCGGAGGACGTGCCATCGTCATCTGTGCTATGTTTCCTAGTACAGACGGGTCAGAGAGGGCGGCATGCAGATCGACATCGATCCCCTCTCCGAGGTGCCGATCTATCAGCAGCTGCGCGACCGGGTGGTCGAGGCCATCGCGGGCGGTGAGCTCGAGCCCGGTGAGGCCCTCGCCTCCGTCCGCCGTCTCGCCGTCGCGTTCGGGATCAATGTCGCGACCGTCGGCAAGGGATACGACCTGCTCCGCCAGGAGGGGCTCATCCGGACCAACCACAAGTCCGGGTCCGTGGTCGCCCGAGGGCCGGCGACCGGCCCGGCGGATGACTCCTTCCTCCGGTCCTGGGAGCCGCGGCTGACGACCCTGCTCGCCGAGGCCGTCGCGCAGGGGGCGACGGAGGAACAGATCCTGACCCGCGTGCGGGAGAGGCTCTCCGAATTCGGAGTTCGGCCCGCCGCACCAGAAGACCACAGAGAGGAAACCCCATGACCTGGTTCGCCTTCGTCTTGTCGGCCGTGATGGCCGCGCTCGTCGCCGGCCTGCTGATCGCGATGCCGTCCATCAGCAGGCGGACACTCCCCCTCGGGGTGAGCGTCCCGCAGCGTCACGTCGAGGAGCCGGTGATCGCCCGTTCCGTGCGGCGCTACCGGATCGCCGTCGCCGTCGCCCTGGTGCTGGCCGTGGTCGTCGGCGCGCTGCTCGCACCGGCCGCGCCTGCCGCCGCGGCATCCGTTCCGGTCTTCCTCCTCGTGATCCTCGGTGGCCTGGCCTACCTCCTCGCCAGGCGGCCCATCGTGGATGCCAAGCGTGCGGGCTCGTGGTACGAGGACGTCCCCGTGCGCCTCACCGCGTCGGTGACGGCCGCCGAGGTGCGGGGGCCGGTCCGCGCCGGCTGGTTCGTCGCCGCGGTGCTCGTCCTGCTGGCCGCGGTGGCCGTGGGGGCGGTGCTGTATCCCGGGCTGCCCGATCCCACCCCCGTCCATTGGAACGCCGCGGGAGTGGTGGACAGCTCCGCACCCAAGTCGGTCTGGGCGGTGTTCGGCCCCGTCCTCATCGGACTCGCGCTCACGGTCTTCCTGTTCCTCGTGTCGATCCTCGCCCGCCTCTCGCCGCTCCGTGCCGACTCCGCTGACGGCCAGGAGAGGAGCACCCGCCGGGCGGTTATCCAGCGCAGTCTCGTCTCGTCGCTGCTGGGTCACATCGCTCTGATCGTCGCCCTGGCCATCGCCGGCCTCCAGCTCATCGGCTGGCTCGACCCCGCCGCCTGGCTGTTCGCCGTGGGCACCGGCGGGATGATCGTGCTCCTGGTCGTCGCCATCGTCGTCTTCTTCGTCCGGTATCGGCGGGCGGTCGCGGTGCTGGAACCGGTGCTGGAACCGGTGCGGGACGGTCGCCCGGATGCGCCGGACGACGACCGCTACTGGCACGGCGGAGTCTTCTACGCGAACCGTGACGACCCGGCGATCTTCGTGCCGAAGCGTTTCGGCATCGGCTGGACCATCAACTTCGCCAGTTGGGGCGGGATCGCCATCGGGATCGCGCTGCTGGTCGTCATCGTCGGGGGTCTGCTGCTCGGCCTGCACGCCGGACGATAGCGCGGCCGCGCGGCGGTCAGGCTACCGCGGCGAGCAGCACGAAGACGAGACCGACGAGCGGGGGAAGCCCCTGGATCAGGGCGGAACGCCGATTGACCTTCGAGCTGAGGAACAGCACCAGGGCGGCCAGCAGCATGCTGCCGGCGCCGAAGAGGACGAGCGCGATGCCCGCGGAGAGGTCGATGGCCAAGATCGCGAGCCCGACGGCGGCCCCGATGGCGAGGAACAGGTTGTAGAAGCCCTGGTTGAACGCCATCGGCCTGACGGTGTCGGCCTCCGCCTGGCTCGTGAGGCCGAAGATCCTCCAGGTCCTCGGCCGCGTCCAGGTGATGCTCTCGAGAGAGAAGATGTAGAGGTGGAAGAGGACGGCCAGTCCGACGAAGACCGAGCCGGTGGCGAGCAGAGGTGTGTTCATGCTTGCCAGTGTGGCAGAGCTAGGCCCGCACGTCGACGACGGTGCGACCCCGCACCGAGCCGTCGAGGATGCGACCGGCCGCGGTGATCGTCTCGGCGAGGGGGATCGTCGTGGTCATCGAGTCGAGCAGCTCCGGGTCGAGGTCGCTCGCGAGCCGGCGCCAGGCCTCCTCACGCAGCGCGCGTGGAGCGAAGACCGAGTTGATGCCGGTGAGCGTCACCGCGCGCAGGATGAACGGCATCACCGTCGTCGGGAGGTCGCCGCTCGCCGCGAGCCCGCAGCTGGCGACCGTGCCGCCATAGGTCGTCTGGGCGAGCACGTTGGCGAGCGTGTGGCCGCCGACCGAGTCGATCGCTCCCGACCAGCGCTGGCTCTGCAGTGGTTTGCCCGCCTCGGCGAGGCTCGTGCGGTCGACGATGTCTGCGGCTCCGAGGAAGCGGAGGTAGTCGCCCTGTTCCGGTCGACCGGTGGAGGCGACCACCCGGTGTCCGAGGCCGGCGAGGAGGGCGACGGCCACGGATCCCACACCGCCCGCCGCTCCGGTGACGAGGACGTCGCCGTCCGTCGCACCGGCATTCTCGAGGGCGAGCACCGCGAGCATGGCGGTGAAGCCGGCCGTGCCGATCGCCGCCGCCCGCGCCGCCGTCATCCCCTCGGGAAGGGCGACGAGCCAGTCGGCGGCCACCCGCGCGCGTTCGCTGAGCCCGCCGTTGTGGGTCTCACCGATTCCCCAGCCGTTCAGGATGACGCGGTCGCCCGCCGCCCAGCGCGGGCTGGCGGAGGCCGCGACGGTGCCGACGAGGTCGATCCCCGGGATGAGGGGACTGATCTTGGCGACCCCCGGACGCCCGGCGATGGCCAGTCCGTCCTTGAAGTTGAGGCTCGAGTACTCCACGTCGACGGTGACGTCACCGTCGCCGAGCGCCTCGTCCGTCAGGTCGTCGAGCAACTCGACGGCCGCAGGCTCCCTGGTGACCCTCAGCGCGCGGAACATCAGCCGAAGAGGATGGCGGCCTCGTCGTAGCGGTCCTGGGGAACGCTGTTGAGCTTGCCGAGGGCCTCGTCGAAGGCGACGTGGGTGATCTGGGTTCCCCTGAGCGAGACCATGCGTCCCCAGCGGCCGTGGATCACGGAATCGACGGCGGCCATGCCGTACCGGGTGGCCAGCACGCGGTCGTAGGCCGTCGGCGTGCCGCCGCGCTGGATGTGGCCGAGGGTGGTCGCGCGGGTCTCGATGCCGGTGCGCTCCTCGATCTCCGGCGCGATGAGGTCGCCGATGCCGCCGAGGCGCGGACGCCCGAAGGCGTCGAGGCCGCGCTCGGAGTGCGCGTCGTCCATCGTGTCGAGCTGGAAGCCCTCCGCGACGACGATCAGCGGTGCCCGTCCGCGATCGTGGGCCGCATTGACCCACTCGCAGATCTGCTCCATGCTCGTCTTCTGCTCCGGGATGAGGATCACGTGGGCGCCAGCCGCCATACCGGAGTGCAGGGCGATCCAGCCGACGTGGCGTCCCATGACCTCGGCGACCATGCAGCGCCCGTGCGAGTCGCCCGTGGTGCGCAGGCGGTCCATCGCCTCGGTGGCGATCTCGACGGCGGTGTCGAAGCCGAAGGTGTAGTCGGTGGCGGAGAGGTCGTTGTCGACCGTCTTGGGCACGCCGACGATCTTGACACCGGCATCCGACAGCCGCTTGGCGGCCGCGAGGGTTCCCTCGCCACCGATGGCGATCAGGGAGTCGACGCCGAGACGCTCCATGTTCTCCTTGACCACGTCGGCACCGCCGTTGCCCTCGAAGGGGTTGGTGCGCGAGGTTCCGAGGATAGTACCGCCCTGCTTGGCGATGCCCTGGATGTCTTTGCGTTCGAGGGGGATGACATCGCTCTCGACGACACCACGCCAGCCGTCCTTGAAACCGACGAACTCCTGGTTGTAGATCTTCGTGCCCTTGAGGACGGCACCGCGGATGACCGCGTTCAGGCCGGGGCAGTCTCCACCGCTGGTGAGAATTCCGATGCTCATGAATACATCATTCCGTACCTTCGGACCGGATTTCGCCAGAAGACTGGGCCTTTGTACCCTAGGGCACCCCATGGCCGCCGCGGGCCCCGGGCGGCCGTGTCCCGTAGAAATCCTCGTGATGCGGGGTGTGTGGGCCCGCCACCGTGACCAGATGCTCGGAACTGCTGTCCAGAGATCTGGACGGAATCGAATGCCGAAAGAGCGTCGTTTCGGTAGGTGGTTCTGACGCCGTTTTCGGTAGTCCGTCAGGCGGGCGGCGTTTTGTGTCGGTGAGCGATGTCTGTGGCGAGTTCGGCGATGCGTTGACGGGCGCGTTCGGGGGCGAGGACTTCGATGTGATCACCGAACTGCAACAGCTGGCGGACGGACTCACTATCGGGGTAGCTGACCGTCACGAGTCGCCATCCGTCGTTGCTCGATCCGGCCTCTTTGAGGCGGGCGCCCAAGATGCGTCGGGCGAGGTCGATGCGGGTTTCTCGCAGCCTGACCGTTACATCGATTTGCCCGGCGGCTTCGGTGCGGTTCTTGAGCTCGGCCCAAACCGATCGCAGGTCTTGATCGGGTCGGGTTGCTGCGGGTTCTGAGAGGGCTTCGTAGTGTTCGAGCCGTTCGAGGTTGAAGAGCTTGGCTGTCTGGTCGTCATCGGCTACGAGGTACCACCGGCCCGATTTCGTGGCCAGCCCGTAGGGTTCAATGATTCTGCTGGTGGCGTGCTTGGCGCCGCTCCTGCGGTAGTCGATTCGCAGCCGCGGGCGTGCGCGCAATGTCAGCGCCAGATCTGCGATGTTCAGTTCGCCGGCTTCGGCGGCGAGCCACCCGGAGTTGTCGACGATGACAAGCTCGGCCAGGCTCGTGCCCCCGCCCGCGGCTCGGCGGGCGGCGATCTTGCGAATGGCCATGTCGTGGGCGGCCGTTATCCCCAGTTGCTCGCGCTGAACCCCGTCAAGGCCGGCGAGCGAGAGGGAATCCATCTCTGCCGGTTCTAGATGTGACGCATTCAGGCGTGCGCCGGGGAGGAGGACGATGCCGCCATGTCTGCCTCGCTCGGCATAGACGGGCACGCCTGCCGTCGAGAGAACTCCCACGTCGCGAAGGATCGTCCGCACCGATACCTCTAGCCGCTCAGCCAGCTCGACGCTCGTCACACGCTGACGGGTTTGAAGCACGAGAAGCAGGCTCAACAGCCGGGCGGCCTTCATGGAATAACTCTCTCGCGAAAACATGACAACAGGTGGCGTGATTAGCCGATTGGCTTGAACAACATCGCAAGCACATTCCGACAGGAGACACCCATGTCCGCACCCAACCTCTTTCTCATCCAGGTCCAGAACGCCCAAGCCGCCACCGCGTTCTACGGCGACCTCTTCACGATCGAGCCCGACTTCACCAGCCCGAGGTACGTGGCGTTCCCGGTTGCTCCCGGCGTTCTCTTCGCGCTCTGGACAGGACGCAACGAGCACGCTGTTCCCGGCACCCCGCGCACATCAGAGGTGGGGCTCATGGTTCCTGGATCGGAAGCCGCCGTAGACCAGATATTCGAGGAGTGGAAAGCCAAGGGCGTCACCATCGTCGAAGAGCCACACAATGACGTCTTCGGACGAACGTTCGTGATCGCAGACCCCGACGGAAACCTCATTCGCGTGTCGCCGGTGGACTGATGCTGACCCTGGATCTTGTGGGAAACCTCTCTACGTGAGCGAGCCGCCGGCGTCGACCCTTGACCGTGATCTTAGAGTTCTAGGACGGCGGTCTGTGATGCTTAGTGGCAGTTTCGCTCGTAAGGATCTCGTCGTCAGACTGCAGACTGCCCTGGGAGTGGGGCAAGGGCGCGCCAATCAGCCGGAATGACAGCGTCCTGCTCACGAATCCGCCGCCGTGCCTCGCGTCGACCGTGATGTCTGTGTTCCGCCCGCGATGCGGTACGTGCGTGCCGCAGCGAGTTGGCTGGCCAGGAAGCCGATAGACATTCCCCCCATGCCCGTGAAGAACCAGAAGAGGAATGGCACACCGACACCTGCCCCGGCCCAACCGAGGAGCAGGACGCCCCATAGCGCGACGTTGGAGGAGGTGCCTCCTGGGCGCTGCTTCATGAACGTGAGGTAGTTCAACCGCCCCGTGGGAACGGCCCACAGGAGGGCGATGCCCGTGGCGATGACGTAGTCAATAAGTTCGCCACGCAGAGCGCGCAGAAACAGGAACGCCGCTAATCCGAGGCTGAGAACGGCAATGCCCGCAGTCCAGTAGGCGTCACTCTTCTTTTTACCGACGATGCGGGTGTTGCGCCTCGTGAGCCGCCTCGGAATGAACGTCGTTCGCTCGACGGGAGCGGTACGCCTGCCGACGGCGACCCAACGAATCGCCGAGCCGATGATGATACCCGCCAGGAGCGCCATGATCCCGGGAGAGATGGATCCGGGGAACCGCGGCCCGAAGGAAATTGCGCCGACGAAAAAGCCAGCGACGAGCGCGAGGTTCGCGACGACCGCCGGTAGGCATGAGTAGATGATTGCCGCGAACAGGAAACCAACGCCAAGGCTACCGGCTAGCATTTCCGGGCTCGTCTCCCCGCGATGTCCGGGCAGGCCAATGATTCCCCATAAGCCACCGATCGCCAGCGCGAGCCCCACGAAGTACCAGGAGAACGGACCCAGACGTTCGCCCCGCCAGATCATCAGGTTCGCCCATGCCTTACGAGAACGCTGGCGTTTGCGCCTGCGTCGATCACGCTTCTTCCGCGCTTCGCTTTCCGCGGCCGATATCGCGGTCATTTGGGGCCGTCCGTCGTCTCCGGCGGAGGTGAGGGAATGGCCTTGCTCATCGGTTGACCATAGCTCGGAATGACGGGGTCGACCATGGATTCCCGCCCTGTCGACCGTATGAGGCTCACAGGTCCGTGGATCACCTTGGAATGTGCGGACAAGGCTGCTCACGATTCGGCGCTCGCCAAAATCCTGCAACCCGTCCTCGACGTAGCCATCTGAGATCGGCAGACCAGAGTGTGTCTGAGGGACTATCCGTCGGTCACCGGCTTCGGCCAGGAAGAAACTGACGAGCTACTTGTCTTCTTGTGGGCTGCCGCCGGAGTTGCAGAAGATCGTCGACATGAACAAGCGCGACTACCCGACGAGCGCCACCGAGATAGGCCGCCCTGCCCGGGGAGGCTCCTGAAGCCCGCGGGTATCAGCCACTGGCACAGGGGCTCAGCGCCGACCATGGGTACGGACACCGGCAGTGCAGACCGACCCCGACCGCCCTCCTGCGGCTTGTCGGAGCGATTCTGGTCGAGCAACACGACGAGTGGGAAGCCGGCGACCGGCGCTACTTCTCCGAGTCGTCCATGCTCGTGCCTCATGCACTCCGTGGTCCCCGTCCCACCCAGTTCCCGGTGCCGGTCGGGCCCGGGATATCCTCTCGATCGTGATGTCAGTTCCCGATGACGTCACGTCGAAGTGACATGACGATTAAGGACATGTCGTTCCGGCGGGTGTCGGCTCGGCGACATAGTCTGCTCTGCATGGGAATGGTGGCGGTCACGGATGCCCCGCCGCTGCGCACCAGGTACGCTCCGCGGCATCCGGTCGATCTCCGGCTCACGCTCGGTCCGCTGACGCGCGGCGCGGGCGATCCGACGACCCGCTGGTTCCCCGGCGGCCTCTGGCGCACGGTCCCGTCTCCCGAGGGACCGGCGACCCTCCGCCTCGTGCAGAGCGGTGCGGCCATCGAGGCGACCGCCTGGGGCGACGGCGCGGAGTGGGCGATCGCCGGCCTGCCGGAACTGCTCGGGGCGGACGACGACCCGGCAGACCTCGACGTCTCCGGCCATCCCTTCCTGTCGGAGGCCCACCGTCGTCTCGACGGCCTGCGGCTGCTGCGCACCGGGCTCGTGCTCGAGGCGCTCATCGCGGCGATCCTGGAGCAGCGGGTCACCACGAAGGAGGCCCACTATTCGTGGGGCCGGCTCATTCGCAGGCACGGGCCGTCCGCTCCCGGACCGGCGCCGCAGGACATGCGGGTCTTTCCCGCCGCGGCGGTCTGGCGGATGATCCCCTCCTGGGAGTGGCACACCGCGGGCGTCGATCCCGCTCGTTCCCGCGCGGCGATCGCCGCGGCATCCGTCGCCGCGGGCCTGGAGCGGACCCTGGCGCTCGGGCGCGGTGGCCCCGCCGTGCTCGCACGGCTCCGCAGCGTTCCCGGCATCGGCGCCTGGACGGCGGCGGAGACGAGTCAGCGCGCTCACGGCGACGCCGATTCGGTGAGTCTCGGCGACTACCACCTTCCCGCGGTCGTCGGCTGGGCGCTCATCGGCCGGCCGGTCGACGACGACGGCATGCTCGAGCTGCTCTCCCCCTGGGCGGGACACCGGCAGCGGGTCATGCGCATCATCGAGGGGAGCGGCTTCAGGAAGCCGCGTTTCGGGCCGCGCATGACCATCCAGGATCACCGCGGGCACTGAACCGATTTGTGCGGAACGGACCGTGCGGGCCCGTTCACCGGGCCGACGCTTGTGGTCCTCCGACAGCCGAGTTCACCGCGTGGCGGAGCGGGTTTACCGTGAGGCAGTGCATCTCCTCTTCCGTACCCTGCTGATGTGGCTTCGCCGCAACGGACCCAGAATCGGCATCCACGAGATCAGTCGCGTCAGCCTCCGGGTGCTGCCCACCGACCTGGATGTCCTCGGCCACATGAACAACGGCGTCTATCTGTCGATCATGGACCTCGGCCGAATGGACCTGCTGCAGCGCTCGGGCGTCTGGGCGCGGTTCACCAAGGCGGGCTACTACCCCGTGATCGCGAACGAGACGATCAGCTTCCGGCGGTCGCTGCTGCCCTGGCAGCGGTTCACGGTGGAGACCCGGATCATCGGATACGACGCCAAGGCCGTCTTCCTCCAGCAGCGGATGACGGTGGGCGGCGAGGTCTACGCCGAGGCCTTCGTCCGCGCGCGTTTCCTCAGGAAGAACGGCGGAACGGCGAGCATCGAGCAGATCATGGAGGCGACCGGCGAGGACGGATCGGGTCTCGAGCTGCCGGAGTGGGTCGGGCGCTGGGCGGAGGACGTCGCGCTGCCAGGATCGCGCTCGCCGGCCCCGAGCCGCTGGTCCTAGTCCTCGGACTCCTGCGGTTCCGCGTCGGCATTCGATCCGAGCGGGCCGCCCCCGAAGTCGGCCGCGTTCGCGGCGCTCGCCGTCTTCTTCAGGAGGTCGTCCGCCTTGACCTGCGCGGCGGCGGCCTCCTCCGGATCGCCTGCCGCCTGGCCGCCCTGGTTGGCAAACTGATCGAACGTTCCCATCGTGAACGCTTCCTTCCTCGTGTGCTGCTGTTCGCGAGCCTAACGAGCCTCCGCGTCGCAGGCAAAGCCCGACGGGAAAGGCCGGCGATTCCCGACCGGGTGGATAAGCTTGATGGGACCATTTCGAGAGGATGGGGACACGGTGTCAGAGCAGACGCGGGTGAACCAGACGGGATCGACCTCGCTTCGCGAGCGGAAGCGCGAGGCGACGAGGGATGCGCTGGAGAGCGCGGCCCTGAGGCTCACCGTCGAACGGGGCATCGATGGTGCGACCGTCGACGAGATCTGCGCGGCGGCGGGATTCTCGCATCGCACCTTCTTCAACTACTTCCGCTCCAAAGAGGCGGCGGTCCTGGCCGGGTTGACGGTCTCCTTCGACGTGCCGGAGGCGGAGACCTTCCTCGCCGGCGGACCGACGGGCGACGTCTACGCCGACCTGAAGTGGCTGGTCATCGATCTGGTGCGGGCGAGCGCCGAGCGGGGCGAGGAATGGCGCGATCGACTGCTGCTGCTCGTCGAGCATCCGGATCTCATGGTCGCCAGGCGCGACCACCAGCTCGAGCTCACCCGGGGCCTCGTCGAGGTCATCCGACTGCGCCTCCCGGGAGAGGACAGGGCGGAGGTCCTCGCCGGGATCGTGATGATCGCGCTCGCGACGGCGGTCCGGCGGTGGAGCGAGGCGGGGGACGATGCGTCCTTCGACCGGATGCTCCTCGAGTCGTTCGACGTGGTCGATGACGTCGCGCGGACCGTGATGGTCGGCGGAGGAGCCGTGCCGGAGCCGCTCGCCTAGTCTGCCGCGGCGCCTGCGATGACCGCGGGTTCGCCGGCCGGCGCCGTGGGGCGACCCGGCAGGGCGAGGGAGAGCAGGATGGCCAGGCCCGTGAAGCCGACGGCCCACCAGAACGCCTGGTCGAAGGCGGATGCGCCGGCACCGACGGTGGCGAGCGCGCCGTCGAGGATCACGGCGAGGAGTGCGACCCCGAAGGATCCGCCGACCTGCTGCGCGATGCGGGTGATGATGCTCGCGTGCGGGATGTCCGGCCGGTCGAGGCCGACGAACGCGGCGGTCATCAGGGGGATGGTGACGGCGCCGAGGCCGAACCCGCGGACGAGCAGGGCGGCCAGGAGAAGCCATTCACTGGTACCCGCCGTGGCGAGAGCGAAGGGGACCGTGGCGGCCCCGACGATCGTGAAGCCGATGAGGCTGACCCATTTGGCGCCGAGGACGTCGGTGAGGCGTCCGGCGAGGGAGCGGCTGAGGAAGGTTCCGATGCCCTGCGGGACGAGGAGCAGGCCCGCGGTGAGGGCATCGGCGCCGCGGACGTCCTGGAAGTACAGCGGAAGCAGCAGCATCGCCCCGTAGAGGGCGGAGCCGGAGAGGAAGAGCAGGGCCGAGGCGGATGCGACCGCGCGGTGGGCGAACAGGCGCACGTCCACGAGGGCGCGCTCGCCCCTCCGCCTCGCATGGACGACGAAGGCGATCAGCAGCGCGAGACCGATGAGCATCGGAGCGAGCACGTCCCCTCGCGTGAACCCGCCCGCCTTGCTGGCATTCGAGAGCCCGTAGAGGATCCCGACGATGCCGGGGGACAGCAGGACGAAGCCCGTCACATCCAGCCGCGGATGGGTCAGGATGCGATCGGCCGGCAGCATGCGCCAGGCGAGCAGGAAACCGACAACGCAGAATGGCACATTGACCCAGAAGAGCCATCGCCAGTCGAGCCAGTTGAGGATCACCCCGCCGATGACCGGGCCGAGGATCGGCCCGAGGACGGCGGGCAGGCTCACCACCGACATGGTGCGGCCGAGCGATCTCCCCGCTGCGGCCTGCATGACCAGGGTCGACATCAGCGGCAGCATCAGGCCGCCGCCGGCCCCCTGAATCACGCGGAAGGCGATGAGACTGGGGGCGCTCCAGGCGAGGCTGGAGGCGATCGAGCCGGCGAAGAAGACCGCCAGAGCGAACATCCAGAGCCGTTTGCCGCCGAACCGGGCCTGGGCCCAGCCCACCAGGGGGATCGTCACGCCGAGAGCGAGCAGATAGCCGGTGCTCACCCACTGGATGGTGGCGACCGAGGTGTGGAGCTGACTCGCGAGGGTGTGCAGGGCGACGCTCACGATCGTCGTGTCGAAGATCACGGCCATCCCGCCGACGATCAGGACCATCGCGACCGTCAGCACCTGCCGGTCGACCCGGTCCTCGGTGGGTGAAGCGCTCATGCCGTCCTCCATTAAGGTACTAGTTCGTATCTTCTGGAAGGCTAGCCGTTCGCGATAAGATACGCAAATGGATCTAAACGAGAGGGAGCCGGTCACCCGCCGCCGGGGGCGCGAGCTGGAGGACGCCCTTCTTGACGCTGCCTGGGAGCAGCTGATGGCCGGTGGATACGGATCGTTCACGATCGACGCGGTCGCGGAACGGGCCGGAACGAGCAAGCCGGTGATCTATCGCCGGTGGCCGAGCCGTGAGGCCCTGGTCATGGCTGCGGTGCGGCGCTCCTTCGTGCGGGACAGCCGGCCGGTCCCCGACACCGGCTCGCTGCGCGGGGACGTGATCGCGTTGATGACGTCGGCAAACGAGACCCGCCTGGAGATGGCCGCGGTTCTCAGCGTTCAGCTGGGCACCTACTTCCAGGAGACCGGGACGACCCCCGCCGATCTCCGCGGGCAGATCCTCGGCGACCGGGCATCCTCGGTGGAGATCGTGATCCGGCGGGCGGTGGAGCGGGGTGAGATCACCGCGGACCTGACGCCGCGGATGATCGCGCTGCCCTTCGATCTCTTCCGCCACGAGGCGCTGATGACCCTGAAGCCGGTCCCTCCGGAGACGATTCGCGAGATCGTCGACGACATCTTCCTCCCCCTCGTCGGTCACCGGCCGAGGTAGCGGGTCAGTCGAGAGGGACGTCCTCGTCGGCGCCGCATCCGATCGCGTCGACCACCCGGCCGGAGATGTTCTTCAGGCGGTCCGCCTCATCGGCGGCGAGCACGTCGAAGAAGTACTTGCGGATGGCCGCCACATGTCCGCGCATGGCGCCGAGCACGGCCCGCCGGCCGGCCGGGGTCAGGCCGATCCAGGAGCCACGGGCATCCGATTGGCACTCCGTGCGGCTGAGCAGATCGCGCTTCTCCATGCGGGCGACGAGATGGGAGACGCGGCTCTTCTCCCAGCCGATGGTGCCGGCGATGTCCTTGACCCGCAGCCGACGCCCTGGGGCGGCATTGATGGCGAGCAGGATCTCGTACTCGGAGGCCGAGATGCCCGAGTCCCGCTGAAGCTGCAGGTCGAGGGCGCGGTCGAGGGTGCGGCGCATGGAGTAGAAGGTGCTCCACACCTCCCTCTCGGAGTCCGAGAGCGCCGACAATTCTGCCATACCTCATCCTAGCAACGGCGACCACGATTGTTGACGTGTCACAGAAAGGTCATATGATGATGACGCGTCATCCAAAATCCCCCGTCAGTAAAGGAACCTCCTTGTCACTCAAGATCGGCATCATCCTCGGCAGCACCCGTCCGGGCCGCAACGGCGAAGCAGTGGCGAAGTGGGTGACCGAGATCGCGAGCAAGCGCACGGACGCCGAGTTCGAGCTCGTCGACCTGCTCGACTACAACCTGCCCCACCTGGACGAGGCGGTGACCGCGTCGCAGGGCCGGTACGCAGGCGAGCACACCAAGAAGTGGGCGGCGAAGGTGGCGGAGTTCGACGGATACATCTTCGTCACCCCGGAGTACAACCACAGCACCTCGGGGGCGCTCAAGAATGCGATCGACTACGTCTACGCGGAATGGAACAACAAGGCGGCCGGATTCGTCAGCTACGGCGCGGCCGGCGGGACCCGTGCCGTCGAGCACCTGCGGCTCATCGTCGCCGAGCTGCAGATCGCGGACGTGCGCGCCCAGCTCGCACTCTCGCTCCTGACCGACTTCGAGAACTACAGCCTGTTCACGCCCGCCCCGCACCAGGAGGCCCTCCTGGGCGTCGTCCTCGACCAGACGGTCGCCTGGGCAGGCGCGCTCAAGACGCTGCGCTGACCCGGGCGCCCGGGTGGCGACATCCGCTACTCGGCCGTCGCCGCCCGCGATTAGTCTCGTAGCATGTCATCGCCTGCTCCCGACCCGTCCGTGAGCCCCGATCCGCTCGTCGGCGAGACCATCGCGATCGTCCGACGGTGGCTTGCCGAGAGCGCGGACGTCGTCCCCGATCGATCGGCCCGGCGTCTCGCCGGCGTGCTGAAGGATCCGAGGGGCCTGGATTTCACGATCGGATTCGTCGACCGCGTGGTGCGGCCGGAGGACCTCCGCGTCGCCGGCCGGGGTCTGGAGAGGCTCTCCCACGCCATCCCCGCCTTCCTGCCCTGGTACATGCGTCTGGCGATCCAGGTCGGCGGCGGCTTCGCGCCGCTCCTGCCGTGGCCCATCGTGCCGATCGCCAGGCGGGTGCTCAGGAGCATGGTCGGCCACCTCATCCTCGATGCCAGCCCGAGAAGGCTCGACCGCAGCATGAACACGCTGCGGAAGGAGGGCATCCGGCTCAACCTCAACCTGCTCGGCGAGGCGGTGCTCGGGGACGAGGAGGCCGATCGGCGCCTCGCGGGAACCAGGGAACTGCTCGAACGGGACGACGTCGACTACGTCTCGATCAAGGTCTCCTCCGTCTCCAGTCAGCTCTCGATGTGGTCGTTCGACGAGACCGTCGAGCGTGTCGTCGAGCGCCTGACCCCGCTCTACGAGCTCGCCGCGATCTCGGCGACCAAGAAGTTCATCAACCTCGACATGGAGGAGTTCCGCGACCTCGATCTGACCATCGCCGTGTTCCGGCGGCTGCTCGATCAGCCGCGGCTGAGGGGGCTGGAGGCGGGGATCGTGCTGCAGGCCTACCTGCCGGATGCGCTCGGTGCCCTCCAGGGGCTCACCCGGTGGGCGACCGATCGTCGCACGGCCGGTGGGGCGGCGATCAAGGTGCGCCTGGTCAAGGGCGCGAACCTCGCCATGGAACGGGTCGATGCGACGATCCACGGCTGGCCGCTGGCCACCTACTCGACCAAACGAGACACGGACACCAACTACAAGCGGGTGCTCGACTGGGCGTTCACGCCGGAACACACCGACGCCGTTCGCATCGGGGTGGCCGGTCACAACCTCTTCGACATCGCCCACGCCTGGCTGCTCGCCAAGCAGCGGGGTGTCGAGGCGAGGATCGAGTTCGAGATGCTGCTCGGCATGGCCACCGGCCAGGCGGACGCGGTGCGGCGCGATGTCGGCGGCCTGCTGCTGTACACGCCCGTCGTGCGCTCCGGCGACTTCGACTCGGCGATCTCCTACCTGATCCGCCGGCTGGAGGAGAACGCGAGCAGCGAGAACTTCCTGTCCGGCGCCTTCGAGCTCGTCGAGGACGGGCGCGTCTTCGGCCGCGAGGCGGACCGGTTCATCGCCTCGACCGTCTCCCTCGACGACCGGATGCCCCGCTCGAACCGGGTGCAGGACCGCACGGCACCCGTCGTCCTCTCTCCCGTGGACACCGCTCCCCGTCAGTTCGGGAACGAGCCGGACACCGACCCCGCCATCTCCGCCAATCGGGCGTGGGGACGGAGCATCCTCGCCAGGGTGCCGTCCTCGCGGCTCGGCATCGCGGAGATCGAGACGGCGCGGGTGTCGGATGCCTCGACCCTCGACGAGCGGATCGCCGCGGCCGCGCTCGCCGGCGAGGGCTGGGGCGAGCGCAGGGCGGACACGAGGGCCACGGTCCTGCACAGCGCCGGAGAGGCGATCGCAGCGGCTCGCGCAGAGCTGATCGAGGTGATGGCGAGCGAGACCGGCAAGACCATTGCGGAGGGGGACGTGGAGGTGAGCGAGGCCGTCGATTTCGCCCACTACTACGCCGAGCGGGCGCGGGAGCTCGACCGGGTGGAGAACGCGCGGTTCGTCCCCTCCCGGCTGATCGTGGTCGCCCCTCCGTGGAACTTCCCGCTGGCCATCCCGGCCGGTTCCGTGCTGTCGGCGCTCGCCGCCGGGGCTGCGGTCATCATCAAGCCGGCACCGGAGGCCCGTCGCACCGCGGCCGTGCTGGTCGAGGCCCTCCGGGCGGGGGGAGTTCCGCGGGATGTCCTGACACTGATCGACCTCGACGAGGACCAGCTCGGCAAGCAGCTGGTGGCGCATCCGTCCGTCGACAGGGTCATCCTCACCGGCTCCTGGGAGACCGCGGCCCTGTTCCGCTCCTGGAGGCCCGACCTGCCGCTCCTGGCCGAGACCAGCGGCAAGAACGCGATCGTCGTGACCCCGAGCGCCGACCTCGACCTCGCGGTCGCGGACATCGTGAAGAGCGCGTTCGGCCACGCCGGGCAGAAGTGCTCCGCGGCGAGCCTGGTCATCCTCGTCGGCTCGGCGGCGAGCTCCGCGCGTTTCCGCCGCCAGCTCGTGGACGCCGTGACGTCGCTGCGGGTGGGCTATCCCGACGACCCGACGACGATCATGGGCCCGGTCATCGAGCCGGTCCGGGGCAAGCTGCGGAAGGCGCTGACGAGCCTCGATGCCGGGGAGAGCTGGCTCGTGGAGCCGCGGGCGCTCGACGACAGCGGCCGGCTCTGGTCGCCCGGGGTGAAGGAGGGCGTTGCCTCTGGATCGGAGTTCCACCTGACCGAGTACTTCGGCCCGGTGCTCGGGATCATGCGCGCGGGCACGCTCGCCGAGGCCATCGCCCTGCAGAACGCACCGGACTACGGGCTGACCGCGGGCATCCACTCGCTGGACGCCGAGGAGATCGCCACCTGGGTGGACACGGTCGAGGCGGGCAACCTCTACGTCAATCGCGGCATCACCGGCGCGATCGTGCGCAGGCAGCCCTTCGGCGGCTGGAAACGGTCCGCGGTCGGCACGGGGGCGAAGACGGGTGGACCGAACTACCTGCTGGGGCTCGGCGACTGGCAGCCGGTCTTCGCCGAGCCGGACGGGTCGGTGGTGCTCCGGGGCGTGAGCCGGTCGGTGGCGGAGGTCATCGGGGCGGCCCAGCCGGGGATGGAGTACCTCGAGTTCGACCTCGTGCGCTCCGGCGCCGTCAGCGACGAGCGCGCCTGGAACGAGGAGTACGGCCTGGCGCGGGACGTCTCAGACCTGGGAGTCGAGCGCAATGTCTTCCGCTATCGCCCCGTTCCCGTGGCCGTCCGGCTCTCGGATGGCGCCTCACCCGCCCAGCTGGTTCGGGTGATCGCCGCGGCGACCAGGGCGGGGGCACCGATCTCCGTGAGCTCGTCCGCCCCGGTCCCCGCGGGGCTGATCTCCCTCTTCCGGAGCGGGCTCTCACCGGTGGCGGTGAGCGAGGTCGTCGTCGAGACGGATGCGCGCTGGCAGGCGAGGGTGCGCTCCGGCGAGGCCGGCGTCGGCGGCGGGCGCCCCGGGCGCATCCGGCTCATCGGCGGCAACCGTCTGGCCCTTGCCCTGGTGCTCGACGGCGATCCGGATGTCGCCGTCTTCTCGGGGACGGTCACGACCTCCGGGCGCCTCGAACTGCTGCCCTTCCTCCGGGAGCAGGCCGTCAGCATCACCGCGCATCGGTTCGGCAACCCTGACCCGTCCACCGCGGTAGCCCTGTAACCCTGCCCGTGCTGCTACCCACCACTCGGCAACGTCGCGGTGTTTCGTCGACGCCGCGCCCGAATGGTGCCGCAGCGCTGACGACAAAACACCGCGACGATGCTGCTCGCAGGGGGGCCGGGCGGCTGCTAGGCGCGGAGGGCCGCGGCGGCGAGCTCGAGCGCGTCGTCGGTCGTGATGCCGAGCTGACGGGTGCGCTCGGCATAGGCCTGCGCGGCCAGTTGCGCCTGCTGCCTGCTCGCGTCCCCCCGCGGGCTGACGAAGGAGCCGTTGCGCCCCCGGGTCTCGATGAAGCCGTCCGTCTCGAGCTCGCGGTAGGCGCGGGCGACGGTGTTGGTTGCGATGCCGAGCTCC